>CALSBN010000205.1:0-9638 GCA_943373185.1 Opitutus sp. GAS368
AAACCAAGACCGTGTTCTTGCTCTCGCTAAAGGCCGCCGGCTCCGGTCTCAACCTGACCGCCGCGAGCTACGTCATCCTCTGCGACCCGTGGTGGAATCCCGCCGTGGAAGCGCAGGCGATCGACCGCACGCACCGCATCGGCCAGACCCAGCCCGTGGTCGCCTATCGCCTCGTCGCGGCCGACACCGTGGAGCAAAAAATCCTCGCGATGCAGAAAGACAAAGCCGCCCTCGCCAACGCCGTCGTGCAAGAAGAGTCCCTCGCCAGCGTCCTCGACCTCGACAGCCTCCGCCAAATCCTCGGTTGATCGGCCCGTTTCCCCTCAGGGCCGCACCGTGATTTTCTTTATCACCACCGGCGTGGTCGGCTGGCTCATCGCCCCGTCCATTCCGCGCGTGGTCGCCACCCCGGCGATCGCGTCGACGACTTCGAGGCCCTTCGTCACCCGCGCAAAAATCACGTAGTTCGGCGACAGCGGGTAATCCGCGTGCATGATGAAGAACTGGCTGCCGTTGGTGTTCGGCCCGGAATTGGCCATCGCCAAAATCCCGCGTTTGTAGCCGGCCCGATACAACGGGGAGTCGGCCTTGATCTCGTCTTCAAACTTCCCGCCCCACGCGCTCATGCCGCCGCGGCCCGTGCCTTCGGGGTCGCCTCCTTGGAGCATGAAGCCCTTCACGATGCGGTGAAACGTGACGCCGTCGTAGTAGCCGTGCTCGGCGAGCAGTCGGAAATTTTCCACGGCCTTGGGCGCATCCTTCGGCAAAAACTCGATCTCGATCACGCCCTGCGCGGTCTCGAGCGCGGCCTTGGTCCCGCCCGAACTTTTCGCGCCCGCCGGCACCTTGGGATTGCCGCCCGGCGAACCGCCGCAACCAGCGAGCGTGCCGACGAGACCCGCCACCAGCAGCAAAGTAAGGGCGCCGCGAACCGTCCGTAAAAGCGAAGAGGTAAGTGAAAACGACATGACCTACTCCGAAGCGCCCCGTTTCGCGGAGTCAAGCGGCCGGGCCGCGCCTCGGACCCTCCGCGAGAGGAACCTGCCCTCGAATCCGAGGCGAACCGTCGAGAAGCCGCTCAACCCTTGGCGACAAACCCCGCTTTAATTGAACCACTTTGTCACCATCTGCCGGGCCTTCGCCTCTTTCGGCGTATCTTCGGCGATCAGTTTGCCGTCGGGCCCGAAAATTTTGAAGTGCGGGATCGAGCGCATGCCGTGTTGCACGGCGACGGGCGAATTCCAGTCGATGCCTTTGGTCTGCGGCCGATTGATGTCCACGAAGACCACGACGATGTCGTCCCGCCTGGCATGGAGCTTTTCGAGGTTCGGCGCGATGGCGACGCACGGCGGGCAATACTTGCTCGTGAAATCAAAGACCGTCGTCTTCCCCGGCTGGAGGTAGTCCGCCAAGTTGATCTCTTGGCCAAATGCGACACGCAGCGGTTTCGGACCTTTCGTTTTCGGATCGGCGGCGAGCCCGATCGTCGGAAGCGCGAGCGTGACAACGAGCAGGAGGGAGCGGGCGAACTGGCGACGGTTCATGGGAGTTTTTGATCGGGTTGGAAGGCGACGTGGCTACGAACAGAACGGCGCCAACGTTTCTCGCGACGCCGGTCCGAGTCAAATCACTGCCTGTCCCAACGATCCATTCCCCACGCCCGGCCCATCATCAACCACCCACGCCACCCATCGGAAAATGCCGCAGCTCGGACAACTCGCGGCCGAGCACCCGCCGGAAATCCGGGTGGGCAATCGAGATCAGCGCCTCGCCGCGCTCCCGCAGCGTCATGCCGTGGAGATTCACCGCGCCGTATTCCGTCACTACCCAGTGGATGTGGCCGCGCGTGGTGACGACCCCGGCGCCGGCATTGAGCTGCGAGACGATGCGCGAGACTTTCCCGCCCATCGCTTGCGAGGCCAGCGCGATGATCGGTTTGCCGCCTTTGGAGAGCGCCGCGCCCCGGATAAAATCCATCTGCCCGCCGATACCGGAGTAAATGCGGTGCCCGATGGAATCCGCGCACACTTGGCCGGTAAGATCGATCTGGAGGGCGGAGTTGATCGCGACGACCTTGGGATTCTTGCGGATGACGGCGGTGTCGTTGGTCCAGTCGCACGGGTAGAACGCCACCAGCGGGTTGTCGTGCACGAAGTCGAAGAGGCGTTTCGTGCCGTTGATAAAGCTCGTGACGACGCGGCCTTGGCCGACGACTTTCAGCGCGTTGGTCACCGCACCCGACTCCACGAGATCGACGACGCGGTCGGAGAACATCTCCGAGTGGATCCCCAGATCATTTTTCTGGTGCAACCGCGCGAGCACGGCGTCCGGGATGCCGCCGATGCCCATCTGCAACGTCGATCCGTCTTCAACAAGGTCCGCGATGATCTCGCCGATGCGGGCCTCGACGGGCGTCTCGGGTTCGTTCCCGTGTTCCACCAAGGGTCGGTCAGTGGCGATGAAGGCGTTAAAAAGGCTGAACGGCACGACGTTGTTGCCGTAGGTGCGGGGCATCTGGGCGTTGATCTCGGCGATCACGATCCGGGCCGAATCGGCGGCCGCCTTCGCGGCGTCGCAGGAGGTGCCGAGGGAGCAGAGCCCATGCGCGTCCGGGGGCGAAACTTGGAGCAGCGCAACATCGAGCGGCACGCGGCCCGAGGTAAACAGACCGGGAATATCGGACAGAAAAATCGGCACGAAGTCGGCCCGGCCTTCCGCGATGGGTTTGCGCAACGGCGCCCCGGTAAAGAGCGACACCGAGCGGAATTCGCCCTCGCGGCCCACCGCGGCAAACGGCGCATCGCCCGCCGTGTGCAGGTGATAGAGCTTCACGTTTTCCAGATCCCGCCGCTCGCATAATGCGGACACCAAAGGGGCCGGAGTGGCGCAGGCACCGTGGATGAAGACGTTGGTGCCGCTGCGCACGGCACTGAGAGCGGTCGCGGCGGAAACCGCGCGGGATTGCCATTCGGAATTCATGGTGAGGATGTAATTTAAATCTACGGTGATCGGCGGCGAGCCCGAGCAACAGCCCGGAACCGACGCATTACTTTGCAAGTTCTGCGCATTTTTTGTGTCAGGGCGCAAACTGCCAACACCGCGGCCAACCAAAACCGCGCCTAATGCAAAACGAGTTTATGCTTAAGCATTTTTAATGTCCGATACACAGTCCCCTGCTGATCGCTTTATGGCAATATGCTGCGTTGCGCTGTCCTTTTCCCTTCAGGATGGTTTCGGTCCGTTTCAAACGCTCTATGAAAAACACCAAAGCCCGAACCCTGAACGTCATCGCCCTCGCATTCGCGAGCTGGGCTACGGCCATGGCCCAGTTTGCACCCGACCCCACCCTCGCGCTCGACGAGATCACCGTCACCGCCACCCGCATTGCTCAGCCCGTCTCCGATGTGCCCGCGAGCGTTTCCGTCATCCGCCTCAACGACTTGCTCAACCCCGTCACCTCATTGTCCGATCTCGCCCGCAGTGAACCCGGCGTCTCCGCTCCGGCCTCGTTCGGCGCGACCGGCAACGCCCCGCGCAATTTCCCCACCACGCGCTCTTTCAACATCCGCGGTATCGACGGCAACCGCGTCCTCATCCAAGTCGACGGCGTGCGCCAGCCCGAGCAGTTCACCTTCGGCAACGCCCAGCTCATCGGCCGCGACTACTTCGAGCCGTCGCTCTACCGCACCGCCGAAATCCTGAAGGGTTCCGCCTCGGCTCTCTACGGCTCCGATGCCGTCGGCGGCGTGCTCTCATTCCTGAGCCCCGCGCCCGGCGCACTCCTCGCCGATGCCAAGCGCGACGTTCTCGCCGGCGCTTCCGTCACCTACGCCTCGGCCAACGACGAGTGGACCGGCACCGCCAGCGCGGCCGGCCGCAAGGGCAAATTCGCCGCCGTCGCCACCGCCACCCGCCGCGAGGGCAACGAGACCGAGCCCAACGGCTCCTATCCCGCCGACCCGTCCGAATTCACCGTCGATGCCGCGCTCTTCCGCGCCGACTACACGCCTGCCGCCGGCAGCACATTTTTTCTCACCGGCGAGACCTTCACCAAGACCACCGAAGCCTCCTTCCCCAGCCTCATCACCAGCACCTTCGCCAGCCAGACCGGCCGCCAACGCATCACCCGCGACCGCCTCAGCCTCGGCCACGACTTCGCCAGCGCCTCCGGTTATTTCCGCAACGTCCAGACCCGCTTTTCCTGGCAAGATGCCAAGGTCCGCGAGGGCTACGTCACCCGTCAGTCCATCCCCGCCGGAGCGCCACCGCCGGCTCCCCAAGTGTTTGTCCCACGCCTGCGGGTGCGCGATTCCGATTTCCGCAACCGGGGCTGGTCCGGTTCTGTCCAAGTCGAGAGCTCCGCGCAAATCGCCGGCCGCTCCCACCGCATTCTCTGGGGCGTCGACGGCTCCGTCACCCAACAGACCCGCAACGAAGATTTCTCCCAGTTCGACGGCAACACCGGCGCATTTCTCAACAAAATCTTCGTCGGCGAAAACTTCCCGCTGAAGCGCATTCCCGACGGCGACATCAGCCGCTACGCCTACTTCCTCCAGGACGAGTTCAACCTCGATGTCGCCCAGAAGTGGATCGCCACGTGGGGCCTCCGCTTCGACCACTACGAGCTCTCCGTGGAGAATGACGCCCTCTACCAAAACCTCGCCAAAGGCACCGCGCCCGTCGGCTTCGAGGAATGGTCCGTTGCGCCCAAACTCGGCCTGCTCTGGCGCGTCAGTGACCAGGAAACCTTCTTCATCCGCTATCACCGCGGCTTCCGCAACCCCACCAACGAGGACCTCAACGGCTCGATCGTGAACCTCACCACCCCGCCGGTCTTCTACCGCACCACCCCGAATCCCGCGCTCAAAGCCGAGACCAGCGACAGCTTCGACGTCGGTATGAGGGCCCGCCGCCCCGGCGCCACCTACGTCATGAGCGTCTTCTACAACGACTACTCGGATTTCATCGAAACCTTCAGCCCGACGCGCAACCCGCAGCTCCCCAGCTCCCCCGGCGATCCCGTCGTCTACCAGTCGAAGAACCTCGACCGCGCCCGCATCTACGGCGCCGAGGCCACCGTCGAGCTCAACCTCGGGCACTACGCCAAAGCCCTCGACGGCGCCACGTGGTCCAACTCCTACGCCTGGTCCCGCGGTGACAATCGCCAAGACAACAAGCCCCTCAACTCCATCGAGCCGCCGAAGTGGGTCAGCGCGCTCAGCTATGCTTCCAAAGATTCGTGGGGCGTGCGCCTCACCGCCACGACGCACGCGCGCCAAGACCGCGTCGACACCTCCGCAATCCTCGCGCTCTGGGACGGCCGTCCGCCCGCGCCCGTGCAATTCGTGCCGGGCGGCGTCAGCCTCTTCGACCTGACCGGCTACGTGAACTTCACGAAGCGCCTGCGCCTGAGCGCCGGCCTCTTCAATCTCACCGACCGCCAATACTGGCACTGGCAGGACGTGCGCGAGCTCAGCTCCACCCGCGCCGACCTCCAGCGCTTCACTCAACCCGGCCTCAACAGCCGCGTGACGCTCACGTTCAGCTTCTGAGCCGCATCGCCTAAGCGGCACCTACGTCCCGGCCGGCCTTGCCTCTTCGGGTCTTCTGGAAGTAGCCGCGAGCGTGAGCGAGTGGGCGAACCGCCACGCGCTCACGTCGAGACCCCGAGCAATCCCCGCGAGAGTTGGAAATCCACGAAACCCCCCGTGTTCGCCACGGGTTGCCGCTCGCGTTGGACGATCGTCAAAATCAGTTCGCGCAACGTCGCTTCGTCGACCGACACCTCGCCCGTGAGGACGACATCCACATCACCCACCGCCGTCGGTGCGAGCGCGCCCGGCGCCGCCACCTGCACCACCGGCAGCATCGGGTGCCCTTGCTGCGGCGAATCACCCACCAAGCCCAGCAGCACATGCGCGCCGCTGCCACCTAGGCCCGCGACGTTCTCGCTCCAGTGATCGGTCTCGGTCGCCACGAGGTGCAGGCCCGCCGCCGTCACCGGCTGGCCGTAGGCCAGCGTCGCACGCGCGGGCGTCGCCCCGAGCACCGTCGTCCGAAACGCCTCCGCCGCCAACAAGCCGTCGCCCTCGGGCAACAACACCGTGCCACCCGCCGCAAGGATCGCGCGCGCCAGCCGGGCCAACGTCGCCGCACTCGTCGCATCCACCGGACCGGCGCTCAACAAGCCCACGGTAAGCGCGCCGAGATCCGTCGGGTGCCCCGACGCCGGCGGTAGCGCGGCGCCGGCCGAAGCGAACCACGCCTCGACGCGGCCGAGCGCGAGATCGATCCCGCCGTCGAGTTGCACGCTCGCCCAGCCGAAGCGTGCCAGCGGCAGGCCCGTGCGGTCAAATTGCTGACGCATCGAATCGTTGGTAATTTTTTCGCAGCCGTGCTCGAGCAGGAGCGCTGCGGCGACATTCGGATGCGTCACGTAGCCGCGATAGGTGCGCAGCAGCAGGCGATACATCGACTCGCCGCCAAACCCACAGCCTTCCGTGTGCGTGAGCGCCACAAACCGGTCGAGCCCGAGCGCCTGCGCCCGCCCGCTCGCGTTCATCCGGTCGGCGGCGAGCCGCGCGATCTGCGCCGCGCACATGCTCACGGGCAACACCAGCCCCACCCGCTCCGTCGCGATCGCCTTGAGGGCGAGCCCGTTGTCTCCGTCGGACGTTTTCTTCGGCGCCGCGTCCGCGCCGCCCGCCCACGGCAACGGCCGGCCGTCCGGCTCCGTCCGCGCGCGCAAGGCCGCGAGCTGCGAGCCATCGGTCTGCCGCCAGTTGCGCCAGAGCGAGGTCTGCGCGTGGCCCGCGTGTTCGCCGCGTGATTTTTTCCCCGACGCCGTCTCCACGAGCAGGTTGAACGAATCCTCCGTGAGCGCGGCCATCGTCTCGCCGTCGAGGTAACGGCCGGCATTGATGTCCATCTCGTGGATCAACAGTTGGTGCCGCCGCGTGGTCGTCGTCACCTTGAGCGTGGGGACAAACGGAAAGTTGGTGATCGAGCCGTTCCCCGTGACGAAGAGGATCAGATTGCACCCGGCCGCCACTTGCCCGGCGATGCCTTCGAGGTCGTTGCCCGGGCTGTCCATGAAGTAAAATCCGGGCGCGGTCAGCGGCTCGCCGTAGTTGATGACGTGATTTACCGGCGTGCGCGGATCTTTTTTGTGCACGGCGCCGAGGGACTTGAGCGCGATGTTGTAGAGTCCGCGGAATTTGTTGCCCGCCGAGGGATTGGCCTCGGGGCTGAGCCCGTGCCAGCCGAGCCGCGCGCGGAACCGCGCAATGCTTCCGAGCAACGCCCGCGCCGTCGGCAAGTCGCGCACGGCTTTTATGATGTAGGCCTCGCCGCCGGCCACTTCGTCGGTCTCGCACAGCACGCCGATCCCGCCGTGGCGGACAAGTTCGTGCACCATCGCGCCCGCGAGCGGATTGCCCGACACGCCCGAAAACGCATCCGATCCGCCGCACTGGAGCGCCACGCGCAACGCGCTCAACGGCTCCGCCGTGCGCCGCTGCGCCGCCACCGCCGGCAACCACCCGCGCACGAGTGCCTCGCCCTCGGCCAGCGCCGCCGCGAGCCCGCCACCGATGCTGAGAAACGCGTGCGGCACATCGCTGAGCGGGTAGCCGTGCGCCGTCATAAAGGCCCGCAGCCGGGCGTTGGTGATCGGTTCACCGCCCGCATCCACCGCGAGCACCGCGCCCACATTCGGATGCACCATGAACCCCGCGAGCGCCCGCAGGACTTCGGTCGCGTTGTTCGGCTCGCCCGGGCCGCCGCCCTCGGTGTGCGCGATGGCCACGATGCCGTCGAGCGCCGGAAACACCCGCGCCATCACCTGCAACCGCGCCGCGAGTTGCCGGGCAAAACTCGCCGTGCGCGACGTCGTGCCGAGGATGACCACGGTGTTGCGCGTGCCCACGCCGCGCGTCCCCGGCCGGCGATAGCCCGCGAAAGTGCGCGCCACCGGCGACGGCTCCACCGCAGGTCCGGGCCGGAAGGTCGCCTCGTTCAACTCAAACGGCTCGAGGTGGTCCGCGAAATTCGCCCGCGCCGGCAACGCGAACGGCAACCGCCGCACCGCCAGCGATTCGAGCATTGAGGCGTTGCACACGTAGTCGCCCGCCGTGATCGCCGTGAGCGCATGGCCGAAGGGCAGCCCCCAAGAAAGCAACGCTTCACCCGGCGCGATGGCCCGGATGGCGAAGCGATGACCTTCAAGGATGTGCTGCGCGAGCGTGCGCGGAGCCCCGTCGAGCTCGATCACCGTCCCCGCCTCCAACGGCCGCACCGCGATCGCGACATTGTCCCCGGGGGCGGGCAGGCGACCAACATCGTGCAGGGAAAAAGTCTGGGGCATACGCCGCCATAGTGCGCACCGCCCCGGCCGCTTCCAGACGAAATCGAAACCAAGCACCCCGCGCACCCTCGACGCTCAACTCCAAACCCCCGTCCGACTCCAACTTTCCACCCATTTTCACCTCCTTATACCGCGCCGCCCCCCGCCTATTTTGCATTGGCGCGCTGTGCCCGACCACCAAGGTTCACCGCTAAAACACCCCATGCCTACGCCTCCCACCGACCTTTCCGCCATCGGCGATCTTGAGCGCAACCCGGAACGTTCGCTCCAGTTCGAGTTCGTCCGCGCCACCGAAAACGCCGCGCTCGCCTGCCTGCCTTGGCTCGGTCGCAACGCCAAAGAAACCGCCGACGATGCGGCCAGCCGCGCCATTTTGGGCGTGCTCGAATACGTGGACATCTGCGGCGAATGCGTGATCGGCGAAGGCATCAAGGACAACGCCCCGGGCATTTTCATCGGCGACAAGCTCGGCACCTGGGCCCCCGGCAGTTGGCATGTCGATGTCGCGGTCGATCCCATCGACGGCACCACCAATCTCTCCAAGGGCATGCCCAACTCCATCTCGGTGATGGCGGCGACCTTTGCCCCGCCCGGCGCGCCGCGTGCGATGATGAGCCTGCCGTCGTTCTACGCGGAGAAACTCACCTACGGCCCGCGCGTCGTGGAGCAGATGGAGCTGCGCCGCGTCCCCGCGTTCAACCTCGACACCCCGCTCACCAACATCCTCGACATCGTCGCCCTCGCCCTCGGCAAACGCGTGCGCGAAATCGTCGTCTGCACGATGGACCGCCCCCGCCACGCGAAACTCATCGAGGAAATCCGCGGGTCAGGCGCCGCCCTCCGCCTCATCTCCGACGGCGATATCACCGCCGCCGTCGCCCCCGCGCTGCACGACGCCGCGGTTGATCTCTACTTCGGTATCGGCGGTTCGCCCGAAGGCGTGCTCACCGCCGCCGCCCTCCGCGCCCTCGGCGGCGACATCCAGCTGCGCATGTGGCCCCGCGACGCCGCCGAGCGCGCCGATCTGCTCAAGGCCGGCGTGACCGAGGCCCAGCTCAAGAAAATCTACCGCGCCGACGAACTCGTGACCGGCGACAGCGCGATCTTTTGCGCGACCGGCATCAGCGACAGCCCCTTGCTCCCCGGCGTGCGCGTGACCGGGCACCGGGCGATCACGCACTCGATTTTGATGCGCGCCAAGAGCCGGAGCGTCCGGCGCATCGAGACCGTGCACGACCTGCGGCACAAAACGATCCGCCTCCGCGGCGACTCC
>CALSBN010000206.1:0-9619 GCA_943373185.1 Opitutus sp. GAS368
CAAGCAAGAGCACCAGCACTCCACAGGCAACGCTGATGGGATTCTTCTTAAGGAGCTCGAATAATTGCTCGTTGCTCATGGTTTCTTGGTGTCTTTGAGCCGGAGCTTGATTTCCAGCTGCAGCCGGCCGGTCTGAGCGTTCGGGGTAAGGCCCGCCAAAGTGATCTCACTAAACCTCTCCAACAGGACGGTGTCGGTTTTCAGCTGCTGAACATAATTGGAAGCATAGCCTGCGGCGACATCCGGCGTGCCCCTGACTGTGCCGCGCAGATTGAATCCCGTGTCCCGGAAATCCAGTCCGTCTAACGCCACCGTGGCCGGCAAGGTTTCGGCCAGCCTCAACAAAATCTCCGAAAACACGGGCCTCGACTTCACAAAGGCCTCCACTTCGGCGATTCGGGCCGCCTCCGCTTGGAATTTCTTGAACTGTCCCACCGCAGCGGTGCTCACCGAACGATCACGATCAATTTGCCTCTGCCAATCGGCGATCTGCCGCTCCAAGTCATGGAGCTGATACTCGCGATACCCAAAGATAAAGACTGCCACCAAAGCGATGACCACGGACACGCCGTTCGTGAAGAACGCCGTGCGCACGACCTTGATGTCCGGCAATCGCTCAAAGTTGCGGAAGTCAGGGTGCCAAGCGGGCACGACCGGTGCCGTCACTTCACTTTTTTTCTTCAGCCGGGATAGCATGATCGATGTTGTAACGGGCCATCAAACTGAGGAGGCCGAACCAACGGGTCTCCTGCACCGTTTTGGCGACACTGTCAGTTAGAGTAATTTGGCGGTTCATTAACCAACCCGCGGGTTCAATCCTCAAACTGGAAATACCCAAACCCGTGGCAATCGCTGATTCGAGCCAACCAAGTTTTGGCATGAGCTGCGTGCACAGCACTTGGCCGACCGACTGCCCCGTTTGGACTTCGTAGAACCCGATCGATGACTGCAGCTCCTTCATCAAACGCTTCACCAAAAGCGCACCCATTCCTGTAAAATCGAACGTATTCGAGTAAAAAAGTCGACGCGCCGCTTCCTCGTCCTTCAACCCAAGTTCCTTTTGCACCACGGGAACCATCGAGTCCAATCCCAGCGCGATCGGTCGGGAGGCTTCAACTCCGGCAGGGGTGACAATAAATGAATGGGTCGACTCCAATCCTACCTCGAGCATCAGCGTCGGGGTCTTTGCTTTGGTCCCCGCCAAATAATCCGCCAACGCGCCCAATACGGCCACGCTTCCAAGTTCGACCCGCTCCGGATAAACTCCACCCGCCAATAAAGCGTCTTGCGCGGCGATCAAATCCTCCGTGGGCAATCCGCAGAACAATGCATCCTTTTGCGATCCTTTCGCCAAATCATAATCGGCTCCATCGGTGGCATTGATCAGCGCGACCACATATTTCGACGGCTCAATTCTAAGCTGCTGAGCCATGAGTTCGTTAAGATACTCCGGCTCCTTCAATCGCTTGGGCTCAAGGGTCTGACGTCGAATAATTCGCTTTGCCGGGTAAATACTTGCATTCGCGTGCAAATATCCCGTCGCCGATTTTTTTGGCTGCATTAGTTTCACCATTTCCGCCAGCGCCGCCGGATCGTTGGTTGGACATTCCCGAACTTCTTCGATCGTAAACGGCGCTGCCCCCGCTGAGGTGCGCGCCAACATCACCGCGTGATCATTTGCGTCGATGAAGTAGCTGCTGGATCTTTTCGAAAAAAACATGCGGGCACGAAGACGTGGTGGAAGTAGCAGGTTTCCCGCGCTTCGATCTCCAAACCGCCAAAATAGCATCGGATTGCAGACCTTCGCCCTTAGAAACCTCGAGCAAAAATCTCGCAAAGCCCTTTGATGACAAGCTCATTCATAAACATCGGCTCTTCCGATATTTCATTTACAGAATTCTTCAGATCTCAAATCGACGCCGAGCAATCAGTCGCCAATTATTCTCAATCGAGTTTGGCCGACGATTTCGTCGGGATGCAAGGGAGACGCTACACTCCCGATCCTCATGCTGGCTCCTCCACCGCGCGCCAACCGAGGCGCATCAAGTCCCTTCGCGGAACACCCATCCGTCGGTCGGAGCCAAGTCGACGCGCTGGAGTGGTTTGGGCTTCGAACCGCAGTTCACCGTTTAAATCCAACAAGCAACAATCGGATCAGCACCGGTTTACGGACATGAAAAAACCGCCACAAATCTGAGGCGGTTCAACAAACAATCGACGTTCTCTCAAGGCGAGCCGTCCGATGCTCACTGCTGCCACGAACGCTTCTTATGGCGATGAGACTTCAAGCGCTTGCGACGCTTGTGCTTGTTCATCTTTAAACGACGTTTCTTTTTCAGGTTGCCCATGGTGCTTGTGAATTGGTGAGGGGTCAACGTGTGAGGGCCATTCCAGACTGTAAAGCCCGAAGTTACGAAGTTTCACGGCCCCTCCCAAGGTATTCGTGTCCTGCAACGTAGTCGGGTAAAGACCACCTCGCATCGTATGCGCGAGACCTCGATTTGAGTGAGCGTCGCGACCACGCGACGATAAAGATTCAGCTGGGCCGTATGTTTAACGACCGCACTGCTGATCGCAGCCTCGCTCGATATCCCATCGGTCTTGAAATCAACCACCGTTGCCTCAACCGCCCGGCCGTCGGAACTCTTGGTGACGACAACCCGATCAAAGACACCGGTGATCCACTCGCCGTCGAGCACCACCTCAAACGGTCGTTCTCGCCACACTTCAACCACCTGGTTTTCCATGCCTGACGAACTCGGTTTGACCCAGATCTCGACCAAGCTCGGCGCCGAAAGACAAGCCACCGCTTCGTCCGTCGCCTCGTCCGGGCCGAGTCTGGCCCGCCACTCAGCCGCTTTGGCCGCAATCATAGAGGGTCGCATCCATTCGATCTCCGCAAATCGCTCATGCACTGCCGTGCCGAAATCGGCCGACCGCCCCCGAGTCAGCTCAAACAGCAATGCGCCGTTCAATTCACTTTTCTTGATCGCCGACGGCGTTCGCGCGAGCCGCCTCACCCGCCGTGGGAAAGCCCCCGTCGCCTCGCCCCGGTCAAGAGCCTCGGAAACGTGCCCACGCGGAGCTTCTATCGCCTCGAACCACCGCGCATCTCCGCCGCTCCAAGTTTCGCCCAAAGTATCCCGCAAAAGCCGCGCAAAATTTAATGACGTCGATTTCGCCGGTGCCGGCTCGACAATCAGATACATCGCCCGTTTCGCCCGGGTCATCGCGACGTAAAGCAGACATAAATTCTCATAGGCCGCCGCACTTTCGTCCTCAAGCACCTGCGCCGCCAGCACCGCATCCCGCTCCGCAAAAATCTTGGCCGGCAGTTCAAACACCCATTCCACCGTCCGCTCGCTGGTGCGCTTCACCGCCATGCCATCGCGCCGTGTTGCGAGTTTCTTGCCTTCGACATCGGGCAAAATCACCAGGTCGAAACCCAGGCCCTTCGCTTTGTGCACCGTCATCACCCGCACGACCCCGGCCAAATCCGTATCCCGCACCGAATGCCGCTCCGCAAAGTCCAAAAACTCCGCCACATCGCGGCTCCCGCCCTCGTCGAACCGTTCGGCCGCCGCCACCAAACGCCGCCCCCGCTCGGCGCTAAATCCATCTCCTTCGACCACGCTCGCGAGTCGCCGCAACCACTGCTCAAGCGTCCGGGCAAAACCATGGTCGTGAATCTCGCCGAGTATCCGCGCCGTCAACTCGTCGCGCCCCTTAATTCCTTCTGCGGCCAACACCGTTTCTAGCGGCGTCATCCGCACCAACTCCCGCGCCGCCGTGTCACCGGGAAACGCGGCTGCGCGCACCAGCGCCAACAGCGCCGTCGTCAGCGGATTGTCCGTCGCCACCCGCAAATCGCTTTCCGCAACCGCCCCCATTCCTCCTTCCCGACGCAGAAAATCCGCCAAGGCCGTCGCCGTCGCGTTCCTTTGCACCAACACCGCTACGTCAAGCCCGCGCCGCAGAGGCTCAACTTCACGCAGGATCCGCAAGGTCTCGGCAAATCGCCCGGCTTCGTCGGGGGCCTCGCGCACCGTCGCGTAGCCCCCCAACTGCGGTTGCGCGCTCACATGCGCCCGCCATTCGTCCGTCCACAGTGCGGCGGCCGCTTCCGGCACCAGCGTCTCCAGAACCGCCTTGGCCCCGAACACCTGATTCACCATTTCGATCACGGCCGGCCCGGATCGCCACGACTGGTCCAACCGCCGCTCCGTGATCGTCCCCGCATTGCTCCTGTTATAATGGAGAAAAATCTCCCGAAACAGCAGGGGATCCCCTCCCCGCCACGCAAAGATCGCCTGCTTGACGTCGCCGACGTAGAACAAACTCCGCCGTCCCTCCGGATCCTGCACAGCCTCGTCGATCAGATTTCGCAACACGCTCCATTGCTCCGCACTCGTGTCCTGAAACTCATCCAACAGCCAATGATCATACCGGGCATCGAGCCGCCAATCGATGATCAACCGCGCTTCCTGCGTCTCGTCGTCCGCGTGACTTGAGAGCCGCGGCGCCCCGCCGCCCGGCAGCAGCCGCCGCAACACATCCGCGAATGTCAGCCGGCCCGCCCGCCGCACCGCCACGTCGTAACTGTGCTCATAGCCACGCAACACGGCAAAAATCCCGCGCGTCATCTCCAGTCGCCGCGCCAGTTCCATTCCCATGATGCCCGCCACCACCGCCCGCAACGCCTCGCGGGCCGCGTCGGGCAGCGCCACCCGCCTCCGCTCGATCACGATCTCCTCCAGCTTTGGCCAAGCCTCAAAGGCATTCTTCAAAAGATACTCGACCGGCTTTGGCAGCATCGCCCCGGGCGACCATTCGTCCATCGCCGCAAAGAAATCGTCGATCCGGACCCGTTGCTTCTCGTTCAACTCCATCCCTCCCATCGCCGCTTTCAGGTCCCGTGCCGCCGTCTCCACGACTTTCGCCGCCATGGGCCACTCGCAACCTTCCGGCCAGATTCGACCGGGATTTCCCCACTGCGCTTCGTTTGGCGCGGCCAAAAACGTCTCGCCGTGTTCGTCCAGAAATCCGTCGAGCACGCCCGCCAGCCGTTTCTCTTCAACGCCAAACGTCGCCCGCTTGAACGCCTCGATAAACTCCCGCTGCGCCGCATCCGGCTCTCCGGCCGCCGTGAACATCCGCCGCAAGACCCGCCGCCGTTCCCGCCGTGCCGTCGCGTCGTCGAGGATTTGAAACTCTCCGTCGAGTCCCAGCTCCCGGGGAAATGCCTGCACCACCCTCGCGAAAAATCCGTCCAGCGTGCCCAGGTTCAACCGCGGCATCGCCGTCACCACCTCGCGCAACATCCGTAAGAAATCGGCCGAGCCGTTTTCCGGTCGCCCGATTTCTTCCGCCAATCGCCGCGCAAACGCCGGCTCGGTCGCCGCCCGCGCCAGTTTCTTCAAGATCTCGTCGAAAAATTCTCCGGCCGCTTTCCGCGTAAACGTCAACGCCACGATCCGCTCCGGCGCCGCCCCGTGGGCGAGCAACTGCACGAAACGGTGCGTGAGCGCATAGGTCTTCCCCGATCCCGCCGACGCCAGAATCATCTCATGGCCGATCCGCTTCACGTCGATTCCTCCCAGACGATGCTGGCCGCCGCCCCGTGATGAAAGAGATCGGCAAACTCATCCCATTCCGCCGCGCGACCCGACTTCTCCTGCGGAGGCCAAAATTCTTCCGCCGCCACCGCCGTCACCACTCCAAACGCGCACCGCTCGGCGGCAGCCTGGGTCTCCCGTGAGTAATTCGGCCAGACCGAAACCCGCGTTTCTCCGACCGCTTTCGGCAGCAGAAAATAACCGGCTTCAACATCATCGCCGAACTCCGCCGCCACCGCCCGCCGGTAAAGCGGCAGTTGCAGGTCCACCCAAAGCTGCGTTTTCCCATCCTCGCCCATCCACCGCATCCACTCCGCCCGCTCGGCGTCGTCCGCCCGCGCCGACCGCGCGTGCGCTGCGGCCGGTTCGACCGCCTTGTCGCCCGTTTTGTAGTCGAGCACCCGCACCCGCCCGTCGGGATGGCGGTCGATGCGGTCGATTTTTCCGCCCACCGTGAGCCCACCCAGCGGAAATTCAAATTTCCACTCCACCCGCTCCGTCCGCCATCCGTCCTGCCGTTCCCGCGCCTCGGTTTCCGCCGCCGCCCGCAGGCGTTGCCGCGCCGATTCAAACTGCACCACCAAGGGCAGCGTCAGTTCCGCACCAAACCGGTGCCGGGCCGCCCGCTCAAACCGTTCCAGCAAGAAATCGCGCAGGACCGCAGGGTCCATGCAATCGCGCAGCGCGGTTGCCTCACCGAGACACTGCAACGCCTCGTGCAACAACGTGCCAAAATCCCCCGCGTTCAACTCGGCCTTCCCCGGCTCGACCGTGGTCATTCCCAGTCCGTGTTTGAGATAAAAACGAAACGGACACGCCAACCAGTCCCGCAGCGCCGTCACCGACAACCGCGGTAATTTCACTCCCCGCCGCGGTCGCAAACGCCACGCCCGCGCCCACGGCGGCCCCGGCTGCGCCACCGCCACCGGCCCAAAGAGTTTGGCCACCCGCGCCGGCAACTCCTCGTCCTTGCAACTCAACAACAGCCGCGAGGGCCGCAAGGGATCCCCCGCCGCCGAAGTCTTCCCAAAAACCACCTCTATCCGGCCGCGACCTTCGGACCGGGCCGCCGCGATCGCCGCGAAAAAATAAGCGTCGCACGCCAGCCGCTCCGCATTCCGCTTGAGGCCCAATCGCTCCCGCAACGTCTCCGGCAGATACGCATCGCCGACGATCGCCGAAGGCACCCGACCTTCGTTACAGCCCGCCACGATCAAGTGCGGCGCATCGTCCCAAAGCACTTCGAGCCAGCCCAACAAATCCACCGCGCCCGCCGTCCGCTCCGCCGTGCTCACTTCGCCGGCCAGCTCCTCCAGCGCCAACTCCCACGCTTCGGCCAACCCAAGCTGCGCCGCGCCGCCCGCCGCCACGGCCCGCCCGATCTCCTTGAGTTTCGCCATCCACACCTCGGCCGACTGCGCCAACGGCCCGGCCGCATCGAGGGACCGCGCCGAAAAAATCTCCGCCAACGCCCCGGCCGCATTTGCCGGAAACTCACCCGCCATAAGCGTCGCCCGCAACGCGGCCACATCCGCCAGAGCCGGCGCGACCGCCGGATAGTGCTCCGCATGCACCCGGGCCGCATCGAGCGTCGGAGGCAGGTGCCGCGCCGCCAGCTCATCGAGCTCCGCCAGGAGTTCGGCCGGAGAAAATCGCGGCCCGCCGCCGGACCGCCGCCCCAACCACGCCCACACATCCGGGCAGCGCAGCAGTCCGGCCACCGCTTCAAAATCCGGTTCCGCCACCAAAGCCGCCACCGCGGCCAGCAAGGGGTAAAGTCCGTCGTGACGGCGCGACCGGCCTTCGGGATTAAACGCCGCGATTCCGACCCGCTCCAAAGCATTCTCCAGCACCGGCAACAACTCCGGATCCGCGATTCCGATTCCGAGCGCCGCTCCCGGTTCGCCGTAGGCCCGAGCCTTCGCCGTGATCCACGCCGCTTGCTCCGCTGGGTCGGCGCACAAATGAACGCTGCGCTCGAAATCCGGCACGACCAACTCCCGACGCGCCCACGCCTCCGCGCGCGGTCGCCCCCAATCGTCGAACACCTCCGACTCGGTCGCAGGCGCATAAACCACGATTTCGACCGGAATTGCCGCCGCGTAAATGGCCAACGCCGAGATCGCCAGCGGCAGTGGATCGGGCGTTCCGATCATTACAATCCGCGTCACTCCGGGCATCTGCGTCGGCTCGCGCGCGGCCAGAATCCTCGCCGCCCCACCATCCCGCAACCCGCGTGCCGCCAGCAAAACTTCAAGCCGCCGCTCCAGTTCCCCAAGTTCCCCCCACCGCGCCGACTCCGGACAATCTTCACCGGCCCGCTCCCTCACGTCCGCCAGCCGCAATCCGCCTTCGGCCAACGTCGCCTGCAAAAGAGCCAGTTCCGCGGCCCAGCGCCGCGCCCAAGCAAAATCCCGCGTCGGCGGCTCGTGGGGCAGCAAGGCGGGAAACTCCTCTGATCGCACTCCACGCACCACCTCCGTCCAAGCCAGCAGCAACTCTAGGCGCGTCGCCGTGCCCGCCGCCGTGCCCTGCGAGATGAACGATTCCGGCGTCACCACCCTCGGCGGGAACACCGCCTGCCCCGCTTCCGCCGCGTGTTCCGCGAGCGCCTCCCGCAAACGGCGCCCCGCCTGCCGCGTCGGCACTACCACCAGCCAGTGCGCAAGATCCAGCGGGCCGGTTCCGTTCCAATCCCGCGCCAACCACGCCACGGCTTGGGGCAACAACGGCCGGTCCCACGGCAAAAAATGGCGGCTGACGTTGGCGGGGAGAGGCGACACGACGGGAACCCGCATCAACACGGCCCGACCGGCGAAGTTCAAATCCGTTTCGCAGGAATCGTCCGCTTACCACAAAAAACAAAAAACCCGGAGCCGAAAGGCGCCGGGGTTAAGTCAAACAAACCGGCCCGCACGGGCTCGGCCGCGATTTTTACGCCTGCTTAGCGAGCACGTATTTGGCGACGTGGGCCTTGGCGCGGCTCGCCGCGTTGCGATGCACGACACCGGACTTGATCGCCTTGTCCATCGCCGAGGCATACTTCGCGCCGGCGGCCTTGGCGGTGACCATATCCTTCGCGACGACGGCCGCATCGAACTTCTTGCGCAAGGTCTTGATGGCAGTCTTGGTGCCGCGATTCCGGGTGGTGAGACGAGCGGCCTTGCGGGCGGCTTTCATTGCAGATTTGGTGTTGGCCATGGTCGTAGGAGAGTTTTAAGCCGGCCAAAGACTCAAACGCCCGCCGGAGAGTCAAGGGTTTTGTCGGGCCGGAAATGCTTGCGGACTCCTGCCGACAGAGCCGTATGGCCCTACCGGGGTAGAGCCCATTTTCCAGTGGCGCTTGCCTGCCGGCTTCCCCAACTTTTCGCCGTCGCGCTTCAACCATGATACCGGAATCCACGCCCTCCGCCTCCTCTTCCGCCCCGGTTCGCGGGGAAGCATCTCCGGGTTCTCAACTATTTCACCGTCGGCGAATCGCTGGTTTCACGCTGCTGGAGGCCATGATGGCGACTGCGATTTTTACCATGCTGACCCTCGGCGTCTACACGGCGTTGATCAAATCCTACCAGATCATCGCCCTGGCCCGTTGCCGTGACCAAGCTCGTGCGGTGCTCCGCACTTACGCCGACCAGTTTCAACGCCTCCAAACCACGGAAAAAGTGGGTGCATCGACCTACAACCGCTGGCTTTTCAATCCGACCGGCGGAGTGACCGGCCGCGGTCTGCGTTGGGGCGAGCTGAGCGACCGCAACACAAGCACCGCGGCGCCCACGGTCCCCTACATCGACATCACTCTCGGTTCCGGCCCCCAAACCACCCCCGCGACTCTAACCCGCAACGTCAGTTACGTCAACGCGTCGACCGGAGTTCCCTCGGTCGCACAGCAGATCGACGCAGCCGGCTTCATCCTTACGGCGACATTCGCCATCACTTACTCCCAAGCGGGTAAACAACATGTCGAGTCGCTTACCGTCGTCCGCGCCGCTCCCTAAATGATTTCG
>CALSBN010000207.1:0-9601 GCA_943373185.1 Opitutus sp. GAS368
GCTGCGAAATAGCCCGGCAGATCGATCGTGTTCCCGAGCACCCGTAGTTCCATCCCTTCGAGCCCGTGTTTGGCGACCAGCGCGAGGGCCTCGTCGAGGCTGAGTTCGGGGCAACCGAGACTGGAAAACGTGCGGCGCAACATCGTCCAAAAAATGATTCATCCCGCGCCGCACGCGAAGCCCGAATTGCTCCCCGTTCCAAAAAACAATCCGCTTGCCGCCGATGCGCCCGTCGCCCCTGAATCGCCTCGAATCGTCTCTTACCGCTCACCCCTTAATCCTTAAATCCATGCCACGTCCCGTCACGCTTTTCACCGGCCAATGGGCCGATCTTCCGCTCGAAAAACTCGCGCCGCTCGTCAAGAAAATGGGCTACGACGGCGTCGAGCTCGCCTGCTGGGGCGATCACTTCGATGTCGATGCCGCCGTCAGTTCCAAAAAATACGTCCACGACAAATGGGCGCTTCTGAAAGACCACGGCCTCACCTGCTACGCCATCTCCAGCCACCTCGTCGGCCAGGCCATCTGCGACCGCATCGACGAACGCCACCAGTCGATTCTCCCGGCCGATGTCTGGGGCGACGGCGACCCCGAGGGCGTCCGCAAACGCGCCGCCCGCAAGATGATCACGGCCGGCCGCGCCGCCCGCGCCTTCTTCGACGCCAAGCCCGGCAACAACGGCAAGGACGACTTCCCCGCCGTCGTCAACGGCTTCACCGGCTCTTCCATCTGGCACTCGATCTACGCCTTCCCGCCGACTTCGCAGGCTTACTGGGACGCAGGTTTCGCCGATTTCGGCAAGCGCTTCGGCCCGATTCTCGAAGCCTTCGAAAAATCCAACGTGAATTTCGCGCTCGAGGTTCACCCCACCGAAATCGCCTTCGACCTCGCCAGCTCCCAACGCGCGATCGACGCCGTAAAGGGCCACAAGCGTTTCGGTTTCAACTACGACCCATCCCACCTCGGCTACCAGGGCGTGGACTACGTGAAGTTCATCCGCACCTTCGGCGCGCGCATTTTCCACATGCACATGAAGGACGTGTGGTGGGGCCACGGCGATGGCACGGTCGGCGTCTTCGGCGGCCACGTGAGCTTCGGACATCCGAGCCGCTACTGGGATTTCCGCTCCCTCGGCCACGGCGACATCAACTTCGAGGAGATCATCGTCGCCCTCAACGACGTCGGCTACGCCGGCCCGCTTTCCGTTGAATGGGAAGACAG
Organism: Opitutus sp. GAS368; assembly: GCA_943373185.1. Taxonomy (GTDB): domain Bacteria; phylum Verrucomicrobiota; class Verrucomicrobiia; order Opitutales; family Opitutaceae; genus Tous-C4FEB. The sequence goes on from CALSBN010000207.1 coordinate 1,222, forward strand.
CCGCATGGACCGCGTCCACGGCGCCACCGAGGCCTCCGCCTTCGTGCGCAAAGTCGATTTCCCCTCCAGCGCGATCGTCTTCGACGCGCAGTTCGACAAGAAAAACCAGTAATCCAATCCGCCCGCGAATTGCGCGAATCGACGCGAATGTTTCCGTTTGATTCGCGTCGATTCGCGTCATTCGCGGGCAAAAAATCTCCCCATTTCTAAATGAGCACCAAAATCGCCATCATCGGAGCCGGCGGCATGGCCGGCTATCACGCCAGCGGCTTCCGCCAAGCCGGCGCCGAAATCGTCGCCCTCTGCGACGTCAACCAGGCCGCCGCCGACCGCGCCGCCGCCAAACATCAGATCGGCCGCGTCTTCACCGACGTCACCGCGATGCTCAAGGCCGTCCCCGAGCTCGACGCCGTGTCGATCATCGTCCCCAACAAATTCCACGCCCCCCTCGCCCTCCAGGCGCTCAAGGCCGGCAAACACGTTTTCTGCGAAAAGCCCCCCGCCCTCAGCGCCAAGGAAATGGCGGTCATGAAGACCACCGCCGAAAAGGCGCAGAAGACGCTGATGTTTAACTTCAACAACCGCGCCCGCCCCGAGAGCTACGCGATGATGGACTACATCGCCGCCGGCACCGTCGGCACCATCAACACCTGTCAGGCGAAATGGATCCGCCGCGCCGGCATCCCCGGCTTCGGAGGCTGGTTCACCACCAAGGCGCTCTCCGGCGGCGGCCCGCTCATCGACCTCCTCCACATGATCGACCTCGGGCTCCACTTCATGGGCTACCCCGAGCCCGCGCACATCCTCGCGCGCACCTACCACGACCACATCGACAACAAAGCGTTCAAAGGCCCGTGGGGCATTCCCGATGTCGCCAAAGGCACGACCGACGTCGAGGCCGCCGCGCACGGCTTCATCACGTTCAAGACCGGCCAGTCGATGAACTTCGCCGTGTCGTGGGCCGAGATGAACCAACGCGAGGAAGTCTCCGTGACGTTCCAAGGCTCCAAAGCCGGCGGCATGGTCCGCCGCCTCTTCGGGGTCAACGGCATCGACGCCACCGCGCAGGACGACTGCCAACTCTACACCCTCGAACACGACCGCCAGGTGAACCGCAACATCGTGGTCGCCCCCGACGAGACGATGGGCCGGGCGCGCTCCGCGCTGAACTTCATCCGCACCCTCGAAGGCACCGAGAAACCGCTCAACACCCCGGCCCAAGCCCTCGCGCTGATGAAGATCATCGACGGCGCCTACAAATCGGCGGCGACGGGGAAGCCGGTGGCGCTGTGACGCTCTTGAAGGCAACTGCCGATCTCGTCCTCTAGTCCGCTTCGCACGCCGTGCCAGATACACCGGACAAATTAGACGAAAAGGTGCAGGCTATCTTCTCTGAACTTGCTGGCGCAGACCGCGCTAAGTGGTTGCGCGGTGATGTTCCGTCACGAGCAATGGATCAGATTGCGCTAGCAATCAGCTCCGAGTATCGGCCCGAGGTCGCTGCGGAGATTGGGTTTCACCTTGGTGATTGGCAGAGCGATGCCGCGTTCCTTGTGGCACTACACTTGTTCCCGGAGAGATTTACTCTAGACGAGATCGACGATGGCGTTCGTTCATTGTTACTTCACGTTCCGGCGCATGTGGTCGCCGCTGCTCGACTAGCCGGACATCCTACGGAAAACATCTTTCTCGAAAAATAACGCGGCCAAACCGTGCAACCAGCAGAGATACTATCTGCTTAACTCTCCCTATGAAACAAAATCGCAAACTCCGCATGGGTATGATCGGCGGCGGGCGTGGCGCCTTCATCGGCGCCGTCCACCGCATGGCCGCACGGCTCGACGGCGAGATCGATCTCGTCGCCGGCTGTTTCTCCTCCGACCCCGCCAAATCCAAAGCCTCCGGCGAAGACCTGTTCCTCGATCCGAGCCGCGTTTACGCGACCTATCAGGAAATGGCCAAGGCCGAGGCCGCCCTCCCCGCCAACCAGCGCATCGACTTCGTTTCGATCGTCACGCGCAACAACACCCACGCCCCCATCGCGAAGACGTTTCTCGAGGCCGGCTTCCACGTCGTGTGCGACAAGCCCCTCTGCTTCACCCTCGCCGAGGGCCGCAAGCTCCGCGACGTCGTCAAGAAGACCGGCAAAGTTTTCGCCCTCACGCACAACTACACCGGCTACCCGATGGTGAAGGAAGCCCGCGAGTGGGTCCGCAGCGGCAAGCTCGGCCAGCTCATGAAGATCGTCGTCGAGTATCCGCAGGGCTACGCGATCACCGCGCTCGAGGCCAAGACCGTGAGCAAAATCGCCAACTGGCGCATGGACCCGAATGTTTCCGGCGTCTCCAACTGCATGGGCGACATCGGCACGCACGCGCACAACCTCGCCCGCTACATCACCGGCCTCGAGGTCGAGTCGATCTGCGCCGAGCTCTCGACCTTCATCCCCGGCCGTCTCCTCGATGACGACGGCAACTGCCTCGTGCGTTTCAGCGGCGGCGTGAAAGGCATTCTCTTCGCCTCGCAGATTTCGAGCGGCGAGGAAAACAACCTCAACATCCGCGTCTTCGGCACCAAAGGCTCGCTCCAGTGGTTCCAGGAAAACCCCAACGAGCTCATCTGGAAAAAAGCCGACGCCCCGCAGCAAGTTTACCGGCGCGGCAACAGCTACGTGAGCGCCGCCGCCGCCGGAGCGACGCGCACCCCGTTCGCGCACCCCGAGGGCTTCATCGAGGCCTTTGCAAACGTCTACCGCAGCGCCGCCGTGGCAATTGCCGATTCCATCGAAGGCCGCAAAGCCCCGAAAGAAGGCTACGATTTCCCGACGATCACCGACGGCTTGGCCGGCATGGCCTTCATCGAGACGGCCGTGAAGAGCGGCAAAGCCGGCGCGAAGTGGATGAAGTTTCCGGCGTTGTGATCCGGAGTAGGGCAGGGTCTCCGACCCGCCGTCTTCGACCCGGCCGACGATACGACTCCGCGACCTCCACTCGCCGGAACCACTCCAAGGCGGGTCAGAGACCCGGCCCTACTTTCAATCCCTCGGCCGCCCATGCGCCTCGTCGAGACCACGAGTTCTCGCCGAGGGAAACTTCCGCACTGGGAAATCAAGGGCGGCCGTTACTTTGTCACCGTCCGCCTCGCCGACAGTCTGCCGGCGGCCATCGTCGCCCGCCTTCAGGAAATCCACCGCACGCTCTCCGCAGTCGAGTCGGCGTCCACTCAGTTCATCGCGCTCCAACGGCAGTATTTCCAAACGATGGAGAAGCATCTCGATGCAGGCGCAGGCGCGGGCTGGCTGCGCGAACCGGCGTGCGCCCAAGTCATAATCGATGAACTCGGAGCGCTCACGGAATGGTCCGTTGCAGTCCCCCACTACACGATCATGCCGAATCACTGGCACGCGCTCTTCGTTCCCTCGCCCGGCTGCACCCGCTCGCTCGATGAGATTATCAAGCGCCTCAAGGGTCGCACCGGCCGGCTGATCCGCGCCGCAACGAAGTCGAGCGGCGCCGGCCCGGTTTGGCAGCGCGAGTGTTTCGACCGCTGGATACGTGACGACGCAGAGTGGGAAAAAACCGTCGCCTACATTCGCAACAACCCGGTCAAAGCCGGCCTCGCTGCACGCTGGGAAGATCACGCCTGGACTAGGTAAAAGTAGGGCAGGGTCTCCGACCCGCCCTCCGCGCCACGCACGGCACGCAACGCCCCCTGCGCCTCACAACGCGCCCACGTTGCAAAAGGGCGGGTCAGAGACCCTGCCCTACTCCATGCCTCATCGCCTACTTCGCCGCCACCGCGCCCGCCTGGTTCTTCGCCACCCACGCTTCATACGCCTTGCGCGGCACGAACCGCAGCGACGCGCTGTTAATGCAGTAGCGCAGCCCGCCTTTCGCGCGCGGACCATCTTCAAAAACGTGGCCCAAATGCGCGCCGTCCACGGTCACATGAACCTCGACGCGCCGCATCCCGTAGCTGGTGTCGACGTGTTCGCCGACGAACGCTTTCTCGATCGGTTTCGTGAAACTCGGCCAACCGGTGCCGCTGTCGAACTTGTCCCGTGAATCAAACAGCGGCGTGTCGCTGCACACGGAAAAATAGACGCCGTCCTCATGATGGTTCCAATACTCGTTCTGGAACGGCGGCTCCGTGCCCTGCTGCCGCGCCACGCGATACTGGATCGGCGTGAGCCGGCCGCGCCAGTCAGCGTCGGTGCGCTGGACCTTCGTCTTGCTGAGGTCGATGACGACGTTGGACGGCAGGCCGCACGCCGAGACTTCGCCCGGTTTGCAGTCGAGGGCGTCTTTGGCGGAAGGCACAGCCGGAGCGGAAGGGGAAGCGGAGCCGGAGGTTGTTTTCATAGCGGCAAAGGTGAATGTGCCGGCGAGGACTAATCCGGCGAGAGAAGCGACCAGGTGAAGTTTCATCGTCGGATGAGAGTAGCACCGAACGGCAGATATTCCAGCGGGCACCACATCAATTCGAGCCAAGTGGGACCCACTCTACTGCGCCGCGCTGCGCGAACCTGTCGGATCACGACACAAAAAGGGCGGGTCAAAGACCCGCCCGATGCAGGCTCTACGAGAGCCCTCTGCCCTCGCCTGATGTTGCCATAATCAGAACTTGGTCGCGAGACTGAGCACCCAACGACGCGGTTGGCCGCGAGACTGATTGGAGGGAAAATACTCCTTGTCCGCTAAGTTCTTGCAGCCAAGGGTCGCCGACCAGGCGGCCCGCCCCATCTTCCAATCATAACCGATCACGGCATCGGCGATCGTGTTGCTCTCGATAAAGAGCGTCGGGTTGGCAGTGCGTTGAGCCTTGTCACCCGTGTGCACAAAGCCGCCCGCGATCCACCAGCTCTTGAGGACGTCTCCGGTGAAATTGTAACGGGTCCAGAATGTCGCGAGTGTCTCCGCCGAACCTTCGGGCACGGCATTTAACAGGAGAGCCTTGGCTTCGTTGTAGGCGACGACGTAGGCGGCTTGATAGATCGGATCGGTATTAACCGCAATCGCCGGAAAGACGGCCTTGGTTGTCTTGATATCCATGAGGCTGAGGGTCGCATAGACCTGCCAATTATTCAGCGGTGACCAAGTGATCTCGACCTCCACGCCTTCGCTCTGATCCACGGTGCCCTGACGCGTGATCGTCGGAAAGCTGCCGTCAGGGGCGGTCTCGCGGAAACGTAAAACTCGATTCTCTCGCTCGAGGTGGAAGAGTGAAACCGTCGAAGAAACCCGACCATCGAGAAAGTCCGTCTTCAAACCGACCTCATAACCGTTACCGGTAGTAGGTTTGGCCGGGTCGGAGATCGTAACGCGGTTGGCCGTGCCGGAGGGCAACGCGGGATTATAGGCGGGGTTGAACGAGGTGAGACTGCGATCCTCAATAAAAAACGATTCCGCATAACTGGCAAAAAGCAGCAAGTCGCGACGCAGCTTGAAGCCGGCACCAAACTGGGGCGTGGTTTTGTTTGCCTCAAACTTAGACCCGACCGACGCCGGTCCGGGCGTAATCGCCACCGTCGGTCGCAGATCCGTATTGATTGTCCAGGTCGTGTTGTAACGCGCCCCTCCGACCACAATGAGGCGATCTTTCAAGAAGCTCGCATTGAGCAGGGCATAAACCGCGCTCTCTTCGCCTTCGCTGTCGTTGAATGAATTCACGTTGGGAATATCGTTCACGTTGTATGGATCTGCGTTCACCCAAGTGGCGCGGTTATTGTAGTCCCACGGCTGAAAATGCTGAATTGGAGTCGTGCTCGAATTGGGCAAGCCGGCGGCGGGAGCGGTCGTGCTCTCACGGCGGAAACTGCCGGTGCCGACCTTGCTGAGAAAAGCACCGAGCAGTGGCTTCAATTGGATCGAACCCAACTGCATCTTGCCCGAAAGATCGACTTGGTAGGAGAGCGAATCGCCCGAGGACTCTTCGAGTCGTTTGCGGCGTGTCAGCAGCGCGCTGGCGGTCTTGGTGGGATCGGCGAGCACCGCCGATGGATTGGCCGAGACCTCGGACACGTAGTCGAAACGATTTCGCGTGGCGAGATAGGCGACCGCCGGAGTAACGGTGAACTCGGCGAGCCCCGTCAGCTTGTTGCTGATCTTGAAATCATTCCAACCAAAGTTTGCCCGAGCGCGCCAGTTGGCCCCGAGTTCGACGTTAAGTTCTGCGTTCAGCGACTCGAAGTCAGAGTTCCGGTAATCCCCCAAGCCGACATAGTTGAACTCCTTTTCCAGCGGCGCGTAGTTCATGAATCCGAGATTGAGATTGCCGACGTCGACGTAGGCTTGAGCGCGGGCCCGATCGGCAACTCGGGCAAAATTCGCCGCAGTGGCAGCGACGTTGACCGCAAGGTTGGGCTTCATGGCAACGTGCGGCGTCTGCTGCCGACCGTAGCGCTCATAATCCACGATGACGGTGGCCCTATCGGTGAGCCGCACTTCGACACTGCCGGCCACGAGATGCGAATCGCCACCGGACGGATTGGCCCAGTCGATCGTGTTCTCGTAAGAGGCGACAAGCCGGGCGTTCACCCGGCCGTCGGCCATGGATTCATTCACGTCAAGATCGGTGCGCCAAAAGCTATCGGTGCCAAACTGCTGCCTGATCCGCACGAAAGACTTATCCGTCGGGCGCTTCGTGATGTAGTTCACCGTGCCACCGGGTGTGATCTGTCCGTAGAGCAGAGACGACGGCCCCTTGACCACCTCGACGCGCTGGATGTTACCAGAATCGACGTAGCGATTGCCGACAAACCCGTTGCGCTGCGGCGTCACGTCGCCGTCGAACCCGCGAATCGAGTAGCGATTATTACCCTGCGTAAATTCTTTGGCTCCACTCGTGACGCCCGGCGCGAAATTGACCACATCGGTCAATTCCAGTGCCCCGATATCGTTTATGAACTGCTCGGTAAAAGCACTGATGGAGAACGGCAGATCCTTGATCGGCGTATTGATGCGGGTCGCCGAAACCGAATTGCCGGCCCGGTAGCCCTTGTCGGCGGTCGTCGAGACCTGGAATTCGGACAGCGTGATCACTTCTTCTCCGGCGAAACGGGCCGCGGGGGCGTTTTGCGTCTGCGCTCGCAGCGCGGTCGCGCTCAACAGGACAAACAGGGCACGCGCCAATGCCGCGCCCCGGAGGGATGGTATTCTTGAGTTCATAGAGGTTTTGGGGAAGCCGCTTGGGAATCGGCGCGGCACTGAGCACCACCTTATAACTATTATTATTCATCCGCTGCCAAGCGAAATCATCGCAGCCCCCGTCCCGCTACTCAGCCCGGACTTTAGCCGTCCCATCCATAAACTCCGTGGCCAAGCTCTGCCCGGGTTTGACGTCGGCCCGGCGCATCACAGGCCGGCCCGCTTCATCGCGCACAATGGCAAAACCGCGGTTCAGGACCGAGGCCGGACTTGCGGCCTGCAAACGCTTCCAAAGCGCGAGGAGCCGGTGAGACTCGGTCTGGACCCGAAACTCCGGTGAGACCCGCGCCAACGCCGCCCGGGCCTCGACCCATTGTTGACGCCGCATCTGGGCCGCGCCTCTTAGCGCCGCCGTCAGCCGGTTGCCCAGATCGTCGAGCCGCAAAAACCCTTGTTCAATTCTCGCCGCCGGCGCCAGCAGCCGCAGCCTGGAGCGCGCGTGGTCAAGCCGCTCCGCACCCTCGGCCAACGCCCGCTCGAGCGCGTCACCCATCGCCTCAGCGGCCCGCTCCGCCCGCTCCGCCGCCTCGACAAATTTGCTCGAGATCAACTCCGCCGCCGCGCTCGGCGTCTCCGCCCGCACATCCGCTGCAAAATCGCAGAGCGTAAAATCAATCTCGTGCCCCACGGCGGAGATGATCGGCACCCGGCACGCCGCCACCGCCCGCACCAGCACCTCCTCGTTGAATGCCCACAGATCCTCCAGGCTGCCGCCACCGCGACCGATCACGAGCAAGTCGAAAATCCCCAGCTCCTGCGCGAGCCGAAGCGCCTCCGCCATTTCCGCCGCGGCGCCTTCACCCTGCACTTTGGCCGGGAGCACCACCAAGCGTCCCCGCCAGCCACGTCGCGCCATGATTCTTATGAAATCCTGCACGGCCGCACCCGTGGGCGAGGTCACAAAGCCCACGCACGCCGGCAGCGAGGGCAATATCCGCTTCCGCCCCGCTTCAAACAATCCCTCGGCCGCCAAACGCGCCTTCATCGCTTCAAATTCCCGCTGCAGCCGGCCGACCCCGTCTTCGATCACCACCCTCACGATGAGCTGATACTGTCCCCGCGCCTCGTAGACGCTCACGTCGCCGTAGATCACGACCTGTTGCCCGTCGCGCAACTTGACGGTCTGCCGCGCCGCATCGCCGCGAAACAACACCGCACTCACCTGCGCGCCCGCA
>CALSBN010000208.1:0-9566 GCA_943373185.1 Opitutus sp. GAS368
GAGATCCCCACCGGATCGAGCCGGGTGCGGTCGTGCACCCAGAACCGCGCCACCACCAAAAAGTCCACGCGCAGATCGTAGCCCCACTCCGTATCGAGCAGCGAAATTTTCGTGGGCGGTCCCGGTGTCGCGCGCCGCTGATCGGAGAGCGCCCGCCATGCCTGCAAAGCCTGAAGCCGCGCCGCCATGAACGCCGATTCGATCGACGTAAACATCCCGCAGTCTTTCACGTCCTGCGAATGCTTCCCCGCCGCATCCGTTTTCAGGTCAAATCGCAGCACGGAAAATTCTTCGGGGTTCGAATTGTTCATAAATTTAGCAAGGACCCAAAGCTGCCCCCATGCCAAGCCCGCCGTGAACCCTCCCTAAAAATAAAAACCCGCCCGGCCCGAAGCCCGCTCGCCTACGGCTTCGCCGGCAAGGCTGCCACGACCTCTCGACTCAGCGCCGCCACCGCGTTGCTCAATTCCGCCGCCAGGCGGCCAAAATCTTTGCCATCCCAAGTCGCTTCCGGCGCGACAAACCGTTTGCGCGCCACGACTTCGCCCGCGGCTCCGCTCGTCGTGATTTCGAGCGTCGCGGCGAAGCTCACGAAGGCCTTGCCTCCGCCCGCCGGGTCCACGCCTTCGCAGCGGATCACCCGCACGTTCACATCGTAATCCCGCGGTTCGTCGAACGGAAACGGCTGCACGAACACCCGGCCCACCGCAGGCGCCGTCAGCAATTGACCGCGCAACGAACTCAAAATCTCCCGCTCAAGCGGATCGCCCCAGCGCGCCTCGTCGGGGAAGCGCACTTCGTTCTCACCCGTCCGCACGACCAACGAACCTTTTTTCAAATAAGGCGCCAGTTCCACATTTCGCAGGCCGAGGCGCAGCACTCCCGTCACCGGTTGCACGCCCGCCGCTCCCAACGCCGGCCCCGAAAGGACGTAATAACGGGTCGAATCCGGGGTGGGCGACGGAATGAGATTACAGCCCGCGACGAGGAGCATCACCGCGACCAATCCGCTCGCGATCGCGCCCCGTGCGGTCAACCGGCCTGATGATGGAACAGCGTTCATTTTGGGTGGCGGGAGATTCTCGTGGTTGCGTGTCAAAAATCCGAAGGCGTTCAGCGCGGTGCCTTTTTCCCGGTGAGCAGGGCGTTCGGGTTGCGCTCGAGGAAATCCGCCAACCGCTGCACCGCGTCCGCCGCCTCGGCCAGCTTGCCAAACGCCTCACCCGCCCCTTCGCCCAGCCCTTGCTGCGCGTTGATAAAATTCCGCAGCGTGGTCGCCGTCGCGCTGAAATTCTGGAGCGTCGCCTGCGTCTGGGCGAGCGTCGCCTGCACGTCGGTTCCGGTCGCCGCCACTTGTCCGTCGAGCTTGGCCAACGTCGCCCTCAGATCGACCAGCGTCGCGTTGAGCGTCACGAAGGTCTGCTTGATTTCGGGTGAGGCCACGAGCGTCTCGATCGCCGCCCCCGTCCGCTGCCATTGCGCGCTCACGCCCTTCAAGTCCAACCCGGCCACCTGCTTCCGCGAGTCGCCGAGCAACAACTTCAACTCCCCCGTCAAACCTTCGAAATCAATCCGCCTGATCTTGGAAAGAATCTCACTCGCGCTGGCTTGAAACTCCGAGATCGCCGAGGGCATCGCCGGCACGACCGCATGCCTGACCTCGATCATGCGGTTGTCGGCCGGATATTCTTTGGGGTTCACGAAATTGAGTTCCACGAACAGCAGGCCCGTCGCGAGCCCCTGCACGCCCAACTGCGCCCGCAGCCCTTGGTCGATCAGGGTCTGCAATTCGCCCCGGTCCGAGACGTCGATCACCGCGCCCGAACTGTTCGTGAGCGTGTTGCGGCTGAACTCGCACGTCACCACCACCAACGAGCGATTCTTCGCCTGATCATAGCGCACGACCAGATCGGCCACCCGGCCCACCCGCACGCCGCGCAACTTTACCGGCGACCCCAGATCAAGACCGTGGATCGATTCGTCAAAATACACCACGAATCGCTGCGGCTTGGAAAAGAGGCTTATCCCGCCAAACGCCAACAACGCGATCACTCCGAGCGCAAACGCACCCAGCGCGAACGCTCCGACGACGGCAGGACTGACCTTGGTTTTCACGAGGAGGGTATTGAAAGAGAAACGGTTAAAAGGACAGCAGGAAGCGGACAACATCCCGGATTTTCCCATCGCTCCCCGCCTCGCGCTTTGCCCGACGTTTCACAAATCCGGAATCCTCCCCGTGCCGCGCGTGAGAAACTCCTTCACCCGCGGATCGTTGCTCGTCGTCGCCAGAGCTCTCGGGGCGCCTTCCGCCACGATTCCCTGCGCCTGCTTCTCCAACATGATCACCCGGTCGGCGATATCGTAAATCGAGGCCAGCTCGTGCGACACCACCACGATCGTCGTGCCAAACAGCTCGCGGATTTCGACGATCAGCTCGTCCAACTTCCGCGAGGTCACCGGGTCCAAACCCGCCGACGGTTCGTCAAAAAACAAGATGGCCGGATCAAGCGCGATCGCCCGCGCCAATCCCGCGCGCTTCTTCATCCCGCCCGAAATCTCCGCCGGAAAGTAGTCCTCGTAGCCGGCCAGCCCCACTTGCCCGAGCTTCAACGCCGCCAGCTCCGCGATCTCGCGGCGGTTGAGCGTCGTGTATTCTTCGAGCGGCAGCGCCACATTCTGCCGCAGCGTCAGCGAGCTCCAAAGCGCCCCGCTTTGAAAAAGCAGCCCGAAGTTTTTCTGCTGCGCCCGCCGCGTCGCCGCGTCCGCCGCCGAAAACGGCGCGCCCAGAAACCTCACCTCGCCCTTCCTCGGCGGGTTCAATCCCACCATGTGCCGCAACAGCGTGCTCTTCCCACAGCCCGAGCCGCCGATGACAAAGAAAATCTCCCCGCGCGCCACCGTGAACGAGACGTCCTTCAGGATCACCTTGTCCTCGTAGCCGCACTCCAGCCCCGTCACTTCGACGGCCGGACCTTGCAGTTGGGCTTCGTTCGTCGGCATGGGTCAGACGCCGAGAATGTTAAACGCCACCGCGAAAAACGTGTTCGCCACGATGATCAGCAAAATCGCCGTCACCACCGCCGAGGTCGCCGCCCGGCCCACGCCCATCGCACTCCGCTCTGCCTGCAAGCCCCGCAAGCAACCCGAGAGCCCGATCAGCAAACCAAACGTCAGCGCCTTGAACAGACCCGTGCCGACGTCCGACAAATCCACAATGCTCTGCGTCTCGATCCAATACGCCGTCGGCGGAATCTCCAGAATGATGGAGGCCACCACCATCCCGCCCATGATGCCGACGCCGTTCGCATAGAGCGCGAGCAACGGCATCATCAGCCCCAGCGCCACGATCCGCGGCATCACCAAAAAATCCACCGGCGAAATCCCCAGCGCGGACAACGCGTCGATTTCCTCGTTCGCCTTCATGTTGCCAAGCGTCGCCGCAAATGCCGCCCCGGTGCGCCCCGCCAGCACGATCGCCGCCATCATCGGCCCCATCTCCCGCACCACCGCCAAGCCCACCAGATCCGCCACGTAAATGTCCGCCCCGAATTGGCGCAGCTGCACCGCCGCCTGATACGCCATGATCACGCCCACCAAGAAACTGATCAGACTCACGATCGGCAGCGACATCGCCCCGCACTGCTGCATCTCGTCGATGCAGTCCTTCCAACGAAACTTGTGCGGCAGCCGCACCAGCCGCACCCCGCTGAGCACACACTCGCCGACGAATTGCATGATCTCCTTCGCCTTCGACCACGCGTCCACCGTCGCATTGCCCACCCCGATCAGAAAACTGTCCGTCCGGTCAAACGGCACGCTCGAGTTGTGCGACGCCGCCAACTGCCCCAACAGCGTCCGCACCTTCGCCGGCACCGCCGACACGTCGCAATAGGCGCCGCTCGCCCGACACGCCTCCTGGATCTCAAAAACAAACAGCAACAGCGACGAATCCCATTTCTCCACCGCCTCCATCTGCACCGTCACCCGGGTCGGCGGCTTCGCGCCGACCAGCTCCGCCCAACTAGGCCTAGCGTCGGTGATCCGCCATACTCCGCTCAACGCCACCTCCAGCCCTTCCGCGCCGGTCCGCACGGACACTCGCGGCGGAAGTTGCTCGGTTACGTCGGACATCTCCCCCGGTTGTAACGCCCGCCCGCCAAAGCCAAACCCCAAAAAGAACTCCGCCCGAAAATTTCCGTGCATCCCGCCGGTCACCGCCGCCAACCTTTCCGCTTTCATGCTGTTCCGCACCTTTCTCTTCGATCTCGATGGCACGCTCATCGACCACTTCGCCGCGATCCACCGCGCCTACGCGCACACCCTGCCCCAGCTCGGCCTCCCCGCGCCCTCCTTGGCCCAAGTTCGCGCCGCCGTCGGCGGTGGCCTCGAAAACGCGATGCTCAACTTTGTCCGTCCCGACCAAGTCGCCGCCGCCGTCGCGATCTACCGTCCTTACTGGAACGAAACCATGCTCCAAGACGTGGCCGCCCTCCCCGGCGCCCTCGACCTCCTCCGGGATCTCCACGCCCGGGGCGCCCAGCTCGCCATCTTCACCAACAAACACGGCCCGTCTTCCCGCCTCATCGCCGACCACCTCGGGTTCACCCCGTATCTCGCCGGAAATTTCGGCGCCCAAGACACTCCGTGGCTCAAGCCCGACCCCGCCTTCACCGCCCACGTCCTCACCACCCTCCACGCCGAAGCCGCGACCACGCTCATGGTCGGCGACTCGCCCTTCGATGTCCAAGCCGCCCTCAACGCCGGCTTCCCGTGTTGGGCCGTCATCACCGGCACCCACCACGCCGCCGACCTCACCGCCGCCGGCGCCACCCGTGTCTTTTCCGATCTCCCCGCGCTTCAAGCCGCCCTTGGCCAATCCGAATAACCCTATGTTCTCCGGGTAGGGCTGCCGCTCGCCGGCGCGCCGTGATCGGCACCCGCCCATTCGAATCAACCGCCCTCAGCGACTGATTCCGCGCACCCTCACGACTTCAAGTTTCAGGGCCCGCAGCGACACCACGATGTCGCGCAGAAACGCCGAGAGCGCCGCGATCAGGCAAAGAATACTCGCGACGAAGATCACGACCATCTCGATCGCGAATTCCCGGTCCATCACCGCGTCCACGAAAATCACCATCACGAGCACGCACGCCAGCAGCATGCTCAACCCGGCGAACATCACCGCCCGTTGCACGAGCCGCGCCCGCCGCCACAAAATCTCGAGCTGCGACTCCAAGTGGACCCGCTCGTCACTCGCATCCGCCGCGGCCGTGCGGACCTGCCCTGCCAGCGCCCGCGTGCGGTCCACCACCCGCGCCATCCGATTGGTCAACGTGATCATGAGACCACCGACACCGCTCAGCAAAATCACCGGCGTGATCGACAGCTGAATCACCTCCAAAAACGAACTGGGCACGATCGATTCCATGCCCCGCAGCCTGCACCTCAACGACTCCCCCGCAATCCTGACTTCCACCCTTTCCTTTCCGCCGCTCGTCTCTAACCGTTGCACCCGTGGCGTCTCCCGCTCCCACCGCTCAACTCACCGGCGTCCTCGAACGCATCATTTTCCACAACGAGGAAAACCACTACACCATCGCGGAATTCCGCCCCGATACCCGCCCCGCCGCCAAGACCGCCACCGCACCCGCCGAGGAAAAGATCGAAAAAGTAACCATCGTCGGCGCCCTCCCCAGCGTGGAATGCGGCGAGACGCTCCACCTCACCGGTGAGTGGACGCAGCACTCGCAGCATGGCGCCCAGTTCAAAATCGCAACCTTCAAAAGCGAGCTCCCCGCCAGCGTCTACGGCATCCGCAAATACCTCGGCAGCGGCCTCGTCCCCGGCATCGGCAAGGCCTACGCCAACAAGATCGTCGACGCCCTCGGAACCGATACCTTCCGCGTCCTCTCCGAAGAATCCGGCAAACTCCGCGACGTCCCCGGCATCGGCCCCAAACGCGCCACCGCCATCAAAAAGGCCTGGGACGCCAAACGCACCGAGCGCGAACTCTACATTTTCCTCCAGACCTACGGTGTCACGCCCAGCCAGTGCGTGAAACTCGTCGAGCGCTACGGCGCCCAGGCCAAGCCCATCCTCCTCGAGCAACCCTACCGCGTCGCCCGTGAGATCGACGGCATCGGCTTCAAAACCGCCGACCGCATCGCCATCAACCTCGGCTTCGCCAACGACGCCCCGCCCCGCCTCGACGCCGGCCTCATCTACGCCCTCGAGACGCTCCAAGACGAAGGCCACACCGCCTACCGCGAGGCCGACCTCCAAGACTACGCCGCCACCATGCTTGAGACGAGCGGTGACCACATCGCCGCCCGCCTCGACGCCCTCGTCACCGCCAAAACTCTCTCCCGCCACTGGCCCGCCTCCGCCAACTTTCAACCCTCAACTCTCAGCTCTCAACTTCCGGGCTCCGCCCTCATCCAGCTTCCCCACCACGACCACGCCGAGCAAAAGATCGCCGCCGCCATCGCCCGCCTCGGCCGCGTCAGCAGCGCCCTCCCGCCCATCAAGACCGACGCCGCCGTCAAATGGGCCGAAGACAAAGCCGGCTTCACCTTCCACGAACTCCAGCGCACCGCCGTCAAAAACGCCCTCACCCACAAGTTCACGATTCTCACCGGCGGACCTGGAACGGGAAAAACCACGATCCTCCGCGCCCTCGTTGAAATCCTCAAAGCCAAGAAGGTCCGCGTCCACCTCGCCGCGCCCACCGGCCGCGCCGCACAACGGCTCGCACAGACCACCGGCGGCTTCGCGACCACGATCCACCGTCTGCTCAAATACGACCCCGCCGGCGGCGGCTTCGTTGCCAACGAATCCGCGCCCCTCGCCACCGATTTCCTTATCGTCGACGAGGCCTCGATGCTCGACAACCGCCTCGCCTCCGCCCTCCTCCAGGCCGTCCCGTCGCGCGCCCACCTGCTCCTCGTGGGCGACACCGACCAACTCCCCAGCGTCGGCGCCGGCAACGTCCTCAAAGACCTGATCGCCACCTCCGACTCCGGTCTCTCAACCCTCAACTCTCAACTCTCAACCGCCGCGTCACCGCCCGCGGTGACGCGGCTCTCCGTCATCTACCGCCAACAGGGCCAGAGCCAGATCGTCACCACCGCCCACGCCATCAACGCCGGCGACCCGTCGCTCCCGCCCGCCGTCAACGAAGTCTCCGCCGCCCAAGTCTGGGCCGATCTCACCTTCATCGTCGCGGAAAACGCCGAAGACTGCGTCCGAAAAACCCTCGAACTCGTCACCACGTTCATCCCGCAAAAACTGAAATGGCCGCACCCGATCCGCGACGTGCAGGTCCTCGCGCCAATGCACAAGGGCGTCGCCGGCGTCGGCAATTTCAACGTCCAACTCCAGGCCGCCCTCAACCCCCAGCCGCCCCACGCCCGCGCGCTCCGCACGCCCGCCGGCGAATTCCGCGCCGGCGACAAGCTCATCCAGCTCCGCAACAACTACGACAAAAACCTCTTCAACGGCGACATCGGCGTCATCAAATCTATCGACGCCGAGGCCGGCACGTTCACCGCCGATTTCGACGGCGATGTGCACACCTTCGAGCGCGGCGAGTTCGGCGACCTCGCGCTCGCCTACACCGTGAGCATCCATAAATCGCAGGGTAGCGAATATCCCGTCGTCATCATCCCGCTGCTCAAGGCGCACTTCATGATGCTCCAGCGAAATCTGATCTACACCGCCATCACCCGCGGCCGGAAAAAGGTGTTCATCGTCGGCGAACCCGCCGCCTACGCCATGGCCGTCCGCAACGCCGAATCCAAAACCCGCACCACCCACCTCCGCGAAAAGATCACCGCCCCTCCGTCGTAGGGCGGCGTCTTCGACCCGCCCTCCGCGCCCACGCCCCGTTCTCACGGCCATGAAAACCTCAACCGTCTCCCTACCCCGGATCGAATTCCTGGTCCTCGTCGCCCTCTCGTTTCTATCTACCACGTCTTCTCTGCATGCCGCGCCCGCCCACTCACAACTCTGGGGCGAGGCCGGCGAAAAATGGTCCGCCGCCGGCCGGCTCCCCGATTTTTCCCGCGCCGGTTACCACCAGAGTGAGCGTCTCATCCCCGAGCTCCCGCGCGCGACCAACGTCCGCGATTTCGGCGCCGTCGGCGACGGCACCACCGACGACACCAAGGCCATCCAAGCCGCCATCGACGCCACTCCCGCCGGCGCGGTCTATGTCCCGCCCGGGCGTTATCTCGTTTCCGACTTCATCCGCATCACCCGCAGCGGCGTCGTGCTTCGCGGCGCCAGCCCCGAGCAGAGCATCCTCTGGTTTCCCCGCGGCTTGGATGCGATCCATCCTCGCGCGCGCAAAACCGCTACCGGCGGCCCCGCCAGCGGCTACTCCTTCGACGGCGCCTTCGTCACCCTCGAGGGCAACTACCAGTCCAAGAAACTCTCCGCCATCACCGCCCTCGCCCGACGCGGCGACCGCGAAATCGAAGTCGACCGCGCCGCCGATCTCAGCGTCGGCAAACTCGTTCTCGTGGTCGTCCGCGAAACCCCTGACCAAAGCCTCAAAACTTACCTCTACAACGACGACCCCGGCGACATCGCCAAGGGCAAGCAACGCGACACCCAACAAATCTTCCGCATCATCGCCCTCGCCGGCAATCGCGTGACGCTTGACCGCCCCCTCCGCTTCGATACCCGCACCGAATGGCGCCCCGAACTCCGCTCCTTCAACCCCACCGTGACCGAGTCCGGCGTCGAGCATCTCGGCTTCGCGTTTCCCGGCACCAAGTATCGCGGCCACTTTAAGGAAGACGGTTACAACGCCATCGAACTCCGGTCCGTCTTCAATTGCTGGGTCCGCGACGTCGCCATTCACAACGGCGACCTCGGGGTCAACGTCGTGGCCTGCGGCAACACCCTCGACGGCATTTTGCTCACCGCCGACATCGCCCGCGGCACCGTCGAGGCCGGCGTGCCCGACTGCACGGGCCACCACGCGATCCAGCTCAAGAACTCCGAGGACAATCTCGTCACCAACTTCGACGTCCGCGCGCCCTACGTGCACGACCTCAGCGTCGAACGGGCCTCGGGCAACGTCTTCGCCCAAGGCCGCGGCACCGATCTCAACTTCGACCACCACAAAGACACGCCCTACGAAAACCTCTTCACCGACATCGACTGCGGACGCGGCACGCGCGTCTGGCGCAACGGCGGCGGCCCGAGCCTCGGTCGCCCGAGCGCCGGGTGGAGCACGTTCTGGAACATCCGCGCCGCCGGTTTCATCGCGCCCCCGCCCAAAGGCTGGGGCCCCGCGACGATGAACTTCGTCGCCGTCCGCACGAAGCATCCGAGTAAAACCGACGGCACCGCCCCGTGGTGGGAATCGATTAGCCCCGCCAGCCTCGAACCCGCCAACCTCCACGCCGCCCAATTCGCCCGCCGCCTCTCTGAGAAAAAGTAGGGCAGGGTCTCTGGCATAGTGCCAAGACATCGCTGACACATCGTCGCCAAGACATCGCTGACACTTTGGGGTTAGCGCTAATCTGCGTTCAGACGCTCCGGGCCGGCGCTTGGGC
>CALSBN010000209.1:0-9482 GCA_943373185.1 Opitutus sp. GAS368
AGGAGCAGCGCGACTGCGTTCTCACAGTGCAACGCTCCGGCCAGTCGTTGTTGCGCGTCCTGAATGACATCCTCGATTTCTCGAAGATCGAATCGGGCCAGCTCGACTTCGAACTGATGCCCGTTCACCTCGAAAGCTGCCTGCTCAACTGCCTGCATCTGCTTTCGTCCCGCGCCGCTGAAAAGGACCTCGATCTGGTCTACCGTATCGGGACCGATGTGCCTCCAACAATTTCCTCCGACCCCACCCGCTTGCAGCAAATTCTGGTCAACCTCATCGGCAACGCGGTCAAGTTTACGGAACGCGGAGAGGTGCTTGTCGACATCCGGATCAACCCGAACCCTCGGCCGAGCCACGCCTTGGAACTCTTGGTTTCAGTCAAGGACTCCGGCATCGGAATCCCGCCGGAAAAGCAAGGGGCCCTCTTCCAGCCGTTCACCCAGGTCGAATCATCCACCGCACGCCGCTTCGGCGGCACGGGTCTCGGGCTGGCCATCTCGCGACGCTTGGTCGAACTTTTTGGCGGCGAAGTCGGCGTGAGGAGCGCCGCCGGCAAAGGTGCCAACTTTCACTTCACCCTGCCGATCACGGAGCGGTCAGTGACGAACGAGCCGGCCCGAACGCACCCCATGCTGGCCGGGAAACACCTCGTCATCGCCGACGACAATGCCGTATGTCGCAGTGTTCTGCGCGAACTTGCAGAAGCCCAAGGTCTGCGCGTCACCGAAGTCTCCAGCGTTTCGGAATTCGAGGCACTCATCCTCTCGTCGATCACGCCCGATTTCCTGCTGGCCGATGCAACCCTTGGCGCCACCGATCTCAACGCGTGGCTTGGCCGACTCAGCCACTTGGGCCGGCAGCACCAAACGCGGGTCGCCTTGATGGATCATTTTGGCCGGCAGTCGTTGCACGAGCGCGGCGCTTGGCCGGGCATTTCGGCATTCTTGAACAAGCCTCTCGGCCCCCAATCGCTTCTCCAGTGGCTCGAAGGCCGAACGAGTTCATCGGCACCGCTCGAAGGTGCAGGTCGGGAGAAACTACCGGCGCTGGCCAATCTCCAGATTCTCGTCGCCGAAGATAATCTCGTGAATCAAAAAGTCGTCGCCCAAATGCTCCGAAATTTAGGCTGCCAGGCCGACATTGTGGTCGATGGTGCCCAAGCCGTCAGCGCCGTCGAACGTGGCAACTTCGATGTCGTCTTCATGGACGTGCACATGCCCGAGATGGACGGTTACGCCGCTACTCGCAACCTCCGCGAATCCCTTGCGGAAGAAAGACAGCCGCACATTATCGCGCTCACCGCGAATGCACTCTCCGGTGACCGCGAAAAGTGCCTCGCCGCCGGCATGAACGATTACCTCACGAAGCCGATTACCTTGGCTGCCTTGGTCGCCGCCTTGAAGTTGGCCGCCATCGCCGTGCAGGAGAAAGCCCTCCGTCCGGTGCTCGCCAAAGTTGCCTGACTCGCAATCAGACACCGACGGGTCTACTTTTTATACCATTCGCCATTCTCGCGCTGGACCCAAACACCCGGGGCGCTGGCGGCGGCGATCTGCTTGGCTCGTGCCCGACCGACAGTATCAGCCGTGGAGCCCGTCTGCTCCGCGATCGCGGCGTAGACGATCCCGCGATCCCGGTTCTCGGCCGCCACCAGATCGCCGGCCGTCGGACTTGGGGCGCGGAGATCGACCAGCCCGCGGTTGGTTTCACCGATCGCTCCGGAGGACTTAAGTTGATCAAGCGAGCCGAGCCGTTGCGCCAGACGGGCCTTCACGGCACCGAGGTCTTCGGCCGCCCGCGCGGCAACGACGCCTGCCGAAAGCAGGCCGACAACGAGACAGAGACGGAGCAGAATAGTTTTCATGGAAAAGATGGGTTACTTGGCGGACGGCGGGTTGATCGTAGCGGATTTTTTGTCGAGGTCGCCGAAGAAATCGTCCAGCGCCCGGTCCACCTTCACATTCACATCGAGCGTAGCTTGGACGCGCACTTCGATCGGTTGGACAGTGACGTTGAGGCAACCGGAAAGGAGAGCCAGGCCGAGGACGAGGAGAGCGGGTCGAAACATGGGAGTAGATGTGATTCTAGGACTGCGACTGGCAACGAAAGTTTCCTCAACGCACTTTGAGCGTGGTGCCGTTCTCGACGCCAAGTCGGAGCACGTAGGCCAGCGGCCCAGTCACATCGATCTCGAAGGAAACGGGGCCGATCGAGGTGCCTGCGATCTCCGGACGCGCGCCGACGATCACCCGCGCCGAACGCCCGCGTGCGTCGCCTTCGGGCGTGAGGCGCACCGCCAACGAGTCCACCGACAGCGCGGTTCGCCCCAGTTCGATCGCGACCAGATCGGCAAAGCCCGGATTCACAGGCGAAAACCACCGCGAGACCGGACCCAACCACGCCGGCAACAACGCAAAGCGCTCCGGCATACTTGCGCTCAAAAGCCCCGGCGCTGCCGCCAGCCGGAGCACCATCGGTTCATCGGGCGTCATCATCAGGTGCCCGGCGCCGATCTTTAATCCGAGAGCCTTGCTCCAACCGAGTTCCAACTCACCGTCTACCCGGCCCCTGCCCTCCGAAAGTCCGGTCGGCACGAGCGCCACCACGTCTTGCAGTCCGATGCGCGTGAGGCGCAGTTTCACGTCGATCACCGGTGGCATCAGCGGAACCACGAACGGTGCCGTCGTGATCTCACCGCCGGCGATCTCCACGGTGGCCGCATCGACGCGAGCCACGAGTTTATCATCGAGTTGAAATTCCAGAGCCAGATTGCGGGCGCCGAAACGCTTCGTCGCGATCGTGCGCACCGTAAGCTTCGCCGGGGCCACGCTCGACCAAGTCTTCGCCGCCGCATCGAAGGCAAAATCGCCGACGAACGCGACGCCCTCCAACGCCCAACCTTGCGCGTTATGCTTCACCGCACCGTCCCGCCACTCCACCGCGATCCGGCCGGCCGGTTGGCCTTGGAGCAAGGTCCCCTCGCCGCTCAATCGCAAAGTCCCCGTCACCTCGGCGTCGACGAGCGCCGGGGCAAGCTGCGGCGCGAGCAACGCGAGCCACGGGCCCGGCTCAACTTCGGCGGCGCTGATCCGCCATGTGCCGCTTGAGAAACCCGCGTCGGTGTCCACGGCGATCGCAGCCTTCAAACCGGGTGCGGACACACCTAAGGTTCCTTCGCGCCGACCGGCGGGAGAGGTCTTCACGGCCAATTCCCAACGCACCTTTGGCGCGTCCGCAAACGGCAGGAGGAAATCGCCCTGCAACTCACCGGAGAGCGCCGGCAATTGCGCCCGCGCCGACGCGAACAAACCCAACGTCAGCGCGAGCAGGAAAAATCGTGACGGTGCGAACGGCATCCGCCCGAAGCCAAGCCGCCGCGGGCCGTCAGTCAACGGGAGCCCGCGGGGGTTACGTCACCGTGACGGCCGGCAACTTCCAGATCTGCTCCGCGTATTCGCGGATCGTGCGGTCGCTGGAGAATTTGCCCACCCGCGCGGTGTTGAGGATCGCGGCTTTCGCCCAGCGCGCTTTGTCCCGGTAGACCGCATCCACCTTGGCCTGGGCCTCACAATAGGCGCGAAAATCGGCGAGGACCAAAAACGGATCACCGTGTCTCAGCAGCGAATCGTGCATGGCGGCAAACGCGCCGGACTCGCCCGGCGTCCAATAGTCGCTGCCAAGCCAGTCGATGACGGCGCGCAGTTCCTCGTCGGCGTGGTAATAGTCCCATGGATTGTAGCCCTTGGACCACAGGGCTTCGACCTGTTCGACGGTGAGGCCGAAGATGAAGATGTTTTCAGCGCCGACCTCCTCGTCGATTTCGACGTTGGCCCCGTCGAGCGTGCCGATGGTGAGCGCGCCGTTGGCCATGAGCTTCATGTTGCCGGTGCCGGACGCTTCCTTGCCTGCCGTGGAAATCTGCTCGGAGACATCGGCCGCCGGAATGATTTTCTCCGCCAGCGAGACGCGGTAGTTCGGAAGAAAAACCACCTTCAATTTGCCGCCGATCCGCTCGTCGGCGTTGATGCGGGCTCCGATGGTATTGATCGCGCGAATGATGTTTTTGGCGACATCGTAGCCGGGGGCAGCCTTGGCGCCGAAGATGAAAACCCGGGGCAGAATATCGAGGGACGGGTTCTGCAGGAGGCGACGATAGAGAGCGAGAATGTGCAGCAGATTCAGGTGCTGGCGCTTGTATTCGTGGAGTCGCTTGATCTGCACGTCGAAGATCGCGTCGGGTGAAACGGTGACGCCGCACTCGGCTTTGATGACGGCGGCGAGGTCGGCCTTGTTGGCGCGCTTGATCGCCATGAACTCGTTCTGAAAGGCGGTCGAATCGGCGAATTTCTCCAGCCCGCGGAGCAGGTCGAGATTGCGCGGCCAATCGGTCGCGGCTTTGCCGGGAAGCGTCCGTGTGATCAATGCGGCGAGGCGCAGATTGCACTTGAGCAGCCAGCGGCGCGGCGTGACGCCGTTGGTTTTGTTCTGAAATTTCCCCGGGAAGAGCGCGTCGAACTCCGGAAAGAGATCTTTCTTGAGCAACGCGGTATGGAGGGCGGCGACGCCGTTGACCGCGTGCGACCCGACGACCGAGAGATGGGCCATACGGACCATCTTGTGGCCGTTCTCCTCGATGATGGAGCAGATGCGCTTCTTTTCGACATCACCCGGCCAGCGGACCTCGACCGCATCCATGTGGCGGGAATTGATTTCGTAAATGATCTGGAGGTGGCGCGGCAACACACGCTCGAACAGCGGCACGCTCCAGCGCTCGAGCGCTTCCGGCAACAGGGTGTGATTGGTGTAGGCGAAGGTCGCGTTGATGATCGACCAAGCGCGGTCCCAGGAGAAGTTCTCCTCGTCGACGAGGATGCGCATCAGCTCGACGATCGCGATCGCCGGATGCGTGTCGTTGAGCTGCACGGCGACCTTGGCGGCGAAATTGTCCCAAGAGTTTCCGCTGGTGCGCAGGTGCCGGCGGATGATGTCCCGCAACGAGCACGCGACGAAGAAATACTGCTGCACGAGCCGCAGCTCTTTGCCGTTCTCGGTCTTGTCGTTCGGGTAGAGAACTTTTGAAATCGTCTCACCCACGGCTTTCTCGCGGACGGCATCGACGTAGCCGCCGCTGTTGAACGCGGCCAAGTCGAAGTCCTCGGTGGACTTCGAAGCCCAGAGCCGGAGGAGATTTACCGTCTGCGTGCCGAAGCCCGCGGTGGGAATGTCGTGCGGAACGCCGAGGATGGTCTTCGTATCGACCCAGCGCGGCCGGTAGTTGCCCCGGTCGTCGAAGACGTTTTCGACGCGGCCGAAGAGCCGGACTTCCTGCGTATATTCCGGCCGGACAACCTCCCACGGACTGCCGAAGATGATCCAGTTGTCCGGTGCCTCAACCTGGTGGCCGTCGACGAAGGACTGCTTAAACAGGCCGAATTCGTAGTAGATGCCATAACCGAGCGCGGGGTAATCTTGGGTCGCCAACGAATCCAGAAAACAGGCGGCGAGCCGGCCCAGACCGCCGTTGCCGAGACCCATATCGACCTCGGATTCGCGAATCTTTTCGAAGTCTTGACCGAGGCCCTTCAGCGCCACTTCCGCCGTCTCGAGCAGACCGGTGGCGAGCAAATTGTTGCCGAAAAGCCGGCCCATCAGATACTCGAGCGAGAAGTAGTAAATACGGCGGACGTTTTGTTCGTTATGCACCGCCTGCGTCGCAATCAGACGCTCATGGATGGTGTCGCGCACCGATAGGGCCGTCGCAACCCACCAGTCCCGGGACGTAGCCGTCGACGGATGGCGGGCTAACGTCGAGGTAAGGTGGCGGAGGATCAACGACCGGAAAGCAACGTCCGGCGCGTCACCGGGCGTCCGACCTGCCGGAACGGGCGCGTGTTTGGCGGAAGCGAGGGTCGGTGCTTTGGACTTAGCGACGGATTTGGCCATGAGATAGGAGGTGCAGGAATAACAAGATTCGTGCCAGCGCGGGGCCGCGGCCAGAAGTTAATTTTTGGTGACGGGTCTACTTCTGGAAGCGGCGGGCGAGCTCACCGTGGTTGATCTCGATGAACGTGGGCCGGCCCGAAGGACTGGTGAGCGGCGTCCGGGTGGCAAAGAGTTCGCCGAGCAGTCCGCGCAACTCGACCTCGCCGGGCGAACCGGGGAGACGCACGGCCTTCGCGGCCGCAAGCCGGGCGAGTTCTTCGCGAGCCAGCGCGAGATTGCCCTCAGGCAGCCGGCCGTCGCGGAGCGCGCCCAACACGTCGCGCAAGAAAGGCTCCGCGTCGGCCGGCTCCATCCACCCCGGGACCCCTTCCACGCGGAAAAAATTCCGGCCAAACTCCGACACTTCGAAGCCGTGCCCGTTGAGGAACTTCAACCGGTCGAGCAACAACGCCGACGCGATCGGATCGAGTTCGAGCGGCAACGGCAGCAACAACCGTTGGCTCGGCACCGCCCCGCCGGCAAACTGCACCACCAACCGGTCAAACCACACCCGCTCATGGGCCGCGCGCCGATCCAGCAACACGAGCCCGGCCGCCGTCTCAAACAGCGCATAACTCCCGTGCGCGAGACCGACGAAACGCCAATGCAGGTTCTGGATCGTGGGCGCCGGTTGCACGTTGGGCGCCGCCGGCAAGGGCGGTGCGGCCGGGGGCATGACCGGACGCTCCGGCCCGCGCACCACCGGCGGCGACCAGACTGCCGGAGCCGCCACGGGGCGAACCGCCTGCGGCACCGCGAGCGGAGCGAGTCCGGGCGGCAAGGCTGCCGGCCCGGCCGTGGTCGGCGGCGCAATTGGCCCGCCGAGTTCCCGCAAGCGTTGCAGCACGCTGCGAATGACGAAGCTCCGCACCTGCGGCTCGCTGCGGAAGCGAACTTCGCGTTTCGCCGGGTGCACATTTACGTCCACCGCCGCCGGATCGCAGTCGAAAAAAACAAAGGCCAGCGGGTAACGGCCTTTGGGCAAAGACTCGTGATAGCTCTCAATCAACGCGTAGTTGAGCGTGCGGCTGTCCACGGGCCTGCCGTTCACAAAGACAATCATCTCATGCCGCGTCGCCCGCCCCACTCCCGGTCGGCCGATCAAGCCCGAGAGTTTCAAACCAGACTCCGAGCTCTCAATCGGGACGACGGCATCGGCCACTTGCCGCCCGAAGATTTCCTCCACGCGCTCGACCAGCGTCGTGCATTCCGGGGAACGAAAAATCTCGCGACCGTCTTCGATGAGCGTGAAAGCGACCCGCGGACTCGCGAGCGCATACAGCCGCACGCATTGCACGATGTGCGCCGCCTCGGTCTGGTCGGTCTTGAGAAACTTCCGCCGCGCCGGGACCGAGTTGAAGAGATGCGTCACCTCGATGCGCGTGCCGACCGGTCGTCCGCACTCACGAACGTGGACGAACTTCCCACCGTTCACCAAAATCTCCGTGCCCGCGTCGCTCTCGGCCGGGCGGGTTTGCAGTTCGAAGCGCGAAACGCTCGCGATCGACGGCAACGCCTCGCCGCGAAATCCAAACGTATGCAAGCGGTCGAGATCGGCCGCCTCGGCAATCTTGCTCGTGGCGTGGCGTTCCAGCGCAAGAAGGGCATCATCGCGCGTCATGCCATGGCCGTTGTCCTCGATCCGCATGAGCGCCCGCCCGCCATGGCGAAACTCGACCTCGATCCGCGTGGCCCCGGCATCGAGCGCGTTCTCGACGAGTTCCTTCACGACCGCGGCCGGCCGCTCGATTACCTCGCCCGCGGCGATCTGGTTGGCAACCCGATCGGAGAGAATGCGAACCGTGGCCATCGTCACGCAGGGCTACTTGCGATCCGAACGCGAGGGCACGACATCGCGGACGATACCTTTGGCATCGATCAGATTGACCAGGTATGAAGCAGCGCGGAACGGGTTGAGCACCGCGTTCCCGATAATGATGGGGTCGACATGGGTTTTTGTATCCTCGTTGAGCCGCGCGATGAGCACGGACAACACGCAGGCCGCCGCGACCACGCTGGCGAAGAACCATTGGAACAATCCGACATCAACCGCCGGCTCTCCTCCCGGCCCCACGCTTTTGAGCACGAGACCCCAAAGAATCGGCGCGCAGCCCCCGATGCAGGCCGTGACCGCGCCGTGCACCGAAACAAACAGCGCGCGTTCGTCTGCCGGCGAGACCTTCGGAAGGTAGTGGAGGTTCGCGATGTTCCAGCAGACCGCACCGAATCCGACCGCGAAATACAACCCGCCCACCGTCGCCAAGCCGCCGACAATTTGATACAGATACAGCCAGAAAATCACCGCGACGAACGCGACCAGCCCGAGCGCCAGCAAGAAAAACGGCTTGGCCCCCACCGCATCGATCCGCCGCCGCAGCATCCACGCCCCGGCGATGACGCCGAGGTAGCGCAACACTTCGAACTGCATGATCACGCCCGCCGACAAGTGCGGACCCACCTTCAGGTAGTAAGCCGCGAACGGCGGGATCGGCGTGGTGATGACCGCATACCCGACCGCGAGCCAGAGGTAGCGGCGGAATTCCGAGCGCGCGAACATGATCCTCGGCGTGTCGCGGAGCACAGAGCTCAGCGAAATCGCCGTCGGACGCTCGATGTCGGGCAAACGTTTCAACGAATAATAGCTGAGCGTCGAACCGACGAGCGCGATGACGTATTGGGCGAGCAATGCCTGGTATATCGGCAGCAGCGCGAAGAGCGCCGCACAGGCGATCAACGTTCCCACCCCGCCGATACCCGAGAGAATCTGATCGGATGCGAAGTAACGGCCGCGCACGCCCGGCGGCAGCAAGCCGAGCAACCACGTCGTCATCGCCGCCGCGCCGATGGAGCGGAAGAAGCAGAAAAAAAATACGCTCCAGATCAACGTCGCGACCATCCACGGTTGGCCCACAGGAGGAGCCAACATCGTCAGCCAAACGGGCACCGCCAAAGCGAAGCTGCGCAATCCCCAGCCACCGAGGGTGACGCGCTTAAACCCAAAAACCGGCAACAACGCGGTGGCCGCGATCTGCACCGGCGTGAGCAGAAAAACGAACGAGTAGATCAATCCGACCTGAAACGACGTCGCCCCCAGCCGCTCGGCAAACAACACCATCGGCGTGCCGATCGCGATCTGCCAAGTAAGCGCATTGAAGAAGCCGAACAACAATCCCGCCCGGTAAGGCGCGAGTTCCGGATCGGATTTGGCGGTGGGAAACAGCGACACGTGGGCACACCGGGATCGCCGGCCGAAAAATTAGCGGAGCAGTTTCTGCCAGCGGGCGAATTGCTTCGCCACCTGCTTTGGGCCGGGCATCCCGGTGCCCGTGCGCTTGGCGAGCGCGCGCTTCAAATCAAACACCGATCGCCAATCGTCACCGTAGGCCGGATTGATTTTCTGCATTTCCGCGGTGGGCAATTGGTCGAGCGGCAGCCCGAGCCGCTCGGCGAGTTTCACGACGTCTCCGACCGCGTGATGCGCCTGGCGAAACGGCACGCCC
>CALSBN010000210.1:0-9246 GCA_943373185.1 Opitutus sp. GAS368
TTGTCCCCAACGGGCTTTTCGACCGCAGCAAGAAGCCCTTTTGTCCGCCGACACCGGAATTTAACCGCGCGCCTCTTGCCTCGTTTCCTTTTCCCCATCCGATTGAGTCCGACGCACTATGACCCCCGTCGAATTCGCCACCGCCTTCCGAGCTGTTTACGACCGAGCCACCACCCGCTATGCGCGGGGCGGAGCAACCGCCGCAAAGCTGCTGAACGCGGCTGACGTCGCCTTCTTGGCCAGCCAAGGCATCACCGCACAGCACGTTTTCGACTACGTCGAAGACCTCGCGAACTACGGTGCGCCGGACTTCGCCACCGCCCGCGCGATCGAACTCGTGCGCC
Source organism: Opitutus sp. GAS368 (assembly GCA_943373185.1). Classification (GTDB taxonomy): domain Bacteria; phylum Verrucomicrobiota; class Verrucomicrobiia; order Opitutales; family Opitutaceae; genus Tous-C4FEB. Next base: position 345 of record CALSBN010000210.1, read on the forward strand.
GTGATTATTTCCTCAACGAGCAGAAAGGCCGTCCGTCCACGGTCGTCTTGGACCCCGCCAGTCTCCCGGCCAAGACCGCCGCCGTGCACGGGATCACCTGGCTGCCCCGGCTTATTCCGAAGGCACGCGCCAAGCTACGCGGCGAACTTCCGGCTTCGATGATGTTCGGTTGCGGCGGAGACCGGGAATTTTTTAAAAAGCACGCCATCACCGCCGCCGAGTTTCTGGCTCTCGTGCGCGTTCACGAAAACGATGACCAGCCGATCATCGACCGTCTCACGGCAGCCGCCAAGCGGTAGAAATCAAGACGACGGGACCCACTTAACCCGGCTGCTTTCCTCCCCACCCTGTCTCTCCGCCCTCTCTCACGTTGAAGAAATTGGTGTGACAATTTTCCCAGCTTTCCGTCTTTCTTCTCTCGTTCGACCCCGCCTGGTTCCCCTTTTCTCCCATGCCAAAATACACACTCCAAGTTAACGGCCAGTCCCGCTCGGTGGACGTGGCCGCCGACACCCCGCTGCTTTGGGTGTTGCGCGATCATCTCGAACTCGTCGGCACGAAATTCGGTTGCGGCATCGGCCAGTGCGGCGCCTGCACCATTCACGTCAACGGGGTTCCTTCCCGGTCCTGCATGATGCCCGTCTCCACGGTCGGCCGCATGAAGATCACCACCATCGAAGGTCTCGCCGTCAGCGCCACCAAGCTCCACCCGGTGCAGCAGGCGTGGTCCGAGCTCGATGTCGCCCAATGCGGTTACTGTCAGGCCGGTCAAATCATGACCGCAGCCGCTCTGCTTAAGGACAACCCCAAGCCGACGGACGAAGACATTGACGGCGCCATGGCCGGCAATCTGTGCCGCTGCGGCACCTACATGCGCATTCGCGCCGGCATCAAACTCGCCGCCACCCTCACTCCCGCCACCGGAGGTGCCCAATGAACGCTCCCCTTCTCTCCCGCCCCGTTGGTCGCCGCGACTTCCTGAAGTTCACCGGCCTTGCCGGTGGCGGCTTCGCCCTCGCGTTTTACATCCGTTCCGGCAACGACGCCGTCGCCGCCGCCTCAGCTGCATCAGCCACGGCCGATTTCGCGCCCAACGCTTTCGTTCGCATCACTACCGCCGGCAAAGTGACCATCGTCTCCAAACAGCCCGAGATGGGCCAGGGCGTGAAGACCTCGCTCCCGATGATCATCGCGGAGCAACTGGAAGTCCCGTTTAAGGATATCGCCATCGAACAAGGCGATTTCGACCTGAAGAAATACGGCAATCAAGGCGCGGGCGGCAGCAACTCGACGCCAAACAATTACGACAGTTTCCACCTCGTCGGAGCCACTGTGCGAACCATGTTGGTCGATGCCGCCGCCCAAACGTGGGGCGTTCCTGCGTCCGAGTGCCGGGCTGAGAAAGCCACTGTTATCCATACGTCCGGCAAGAAACTCACCTACGGCCAGCTCGCGGCCAAAGCCGCCACATTGCCCGTGCCGGAAAAATCCGCCGTAACGCTCAAGCAGCCTAAGGATTTTAAGCTCTTGGGCACCCGCGTTGCACAATACGACACGCCCGCGATCGTTACCGGAAAACCCCTGTTCGGCATCGACGTCAAACTGCCGGGAATGCTCTACGCAGTTTACGAAAAGTGCCCGGCGTTCGGCGGAAAAGTCGTCAGCGCCAATCTCGACCAAATCAAGACCCTCCCCGGCGTGAAGGATGCCTTCATTCTCGCGGGCAACGACAAGGTGAAGGAGCTCGTCCCCGGGGTCGCGATCATCGCCGACTCAACGTGGGCCGCGATGTCCGCCCGCAAACAGCTCAAGATTGTGTGGGACGAAGGCAAAGTTGCCACCGAGAGCTGGGACGGCTTCGTCGCTCAGGCGAAGGAGAAAGCCGCCCAACCCGGAGCGCGCGTTCTCCGCAAAGACGGCGATCCCGATGCCGCCCTTGCCGGCGCCGCCAAAGTCGTCGAGGCCAACTACGTCTACCCGTTCATCTCTCACGCGAACCTTGAGCCGCAGAATACCACGGCGCACTGGAAAGACGGCGTGATGGAAATCTGGTCCCCCACACAGATCCCGACCATCGGCACCGGTATGGTGAATCGCGTGCTCGGTATCCCGCCCGAAAAAATCATCCTTCATCTCAACCGGGCCGGCGGCGGTTTTGGCCGCCGCATCGGCGCCGACTACCTCATCGAGGCCGCCGCGATTGCCCAGAAGGTGAACGCGCCGGTTAAACTCACTTGGTCGCGCGAAGACGATATGAAGCACGACCAGTATCGTCCGGGCGGTCTCCACTTCTTGAAAGGCGGCATCGATGCCAAAGGAAAAGTCGTCGCCTGGAAGAACCACTTCTTCACGTTCGGCGAGGGCGGCAGTCCTGGCAGCGGTGGGTCGCTCAACGCCGATGAGTTTCCGGGCCGTTGGATCGCCAACTACCAAGCGGATCAAACCATGTTTGATACCGGTTGGCCGATGGGCCCGTGGCGTGCTCCCGGCAGCTGCGTTTTCCCTTGGGTCTTCCATAGCTTCATCGACGAACTCGCCCATGCCGGCGGCCGCGATCCGCTTGAGCTCCGCCTCGAAATCCTCGGCGACAAAGATGAAATGCCCGCCGGCACTCCGGCCAGTGGAGCCAAGGGCAAGCAAAACGCAGCGCCCTACAATGTCGCCCGGATGCGCAACGTTCTGAAGTTTGCAGCCGAGAAAGCGGGCTGGGGCAAAAAGAAGTTCGCCAAAGGCTCCGGCGCAGGCCTCGCGTTCCACTTCAGTCACCGCGGTTACTTCGCCCAAGTCGCCGAAGTTACCGTCACCAAAGACGGCGAACTCAAAGTGGACCGCTTCGTCACCGGCGCCGACATTGGAGCCCAAGTGGTCAACCTCAGCGGTGCCGAAAATCAAGTCGAAGGCTCCGTGCTCGACGGTCTCTGTGTGTTGAAGAGCCAGGAGATCAATATCGAGCGCGGACGCGTGGTGCAGGGTAATTTTGACGATTACCCGCTCATGCGCATCACCGAGGCGCCCGCCAAGGTGGAGACTTACTTCCTCTCCACGAACTACCCGACCACCGGCCTCGGTGAACCGGCTTTGCCACCGGTTGCACCGGCCATCTGCAACGCAATCTTCGCCGCCACGGGCAAACGCATCCGCCAAATGCCCCTGTCCCGCGTCGATCTGCGCTGGAGCTGACGCACATCTCGATCCCTCGGATCCAGCCCCCCATTTCGACCAACGTCGAAGTGGGGGTTTCTTTTCTGCAAACTGGCTGCCCGACTAGGGATCGAACCTAGACTAAGCGAGTCAGAGTCGCTTGTGCTACCATTACACCATCAGGCAGTAAAATTTGGATTCCCTGATAATTTCCGTCGGCTGTGTCCCTCGGGATGGAGCCGGCGATGGGATTCGAACCCGCAACCGCCTGTTTACAAAACAGGTGCTCTACCATTGAGCTACGCCGGCCAGAATCCCCCGGGAACTTGCCGAAAAGAAGTGGAAAAAACAAAAGTGGTGGCTCCCTGGGGACTTGAACCCCAAACCAATTGATTAAGAGTCAACTGCTCTACCATTGAGCTAGGAAGCCAGCAAATGAACGGTGGAAAAGTCACGCGACCCCCTCTGATGTCAACTGCGATTTCAGCCTCAGCCCGCACCGCTCGCGCAACGCAATTTCCGCCGCGCCTCAGCCCAAAAAAGCCGTCGTTTGAAGCCCCCTTCGCTCAAAAAGGCCGCTGAAACGACTTTGGGTCTTCTCCGGCCCGAAGCGAAATTGCAGCTCCTTCCCGGCCCAGTTCGAGGCACTCAAACAGATTTCGAACACACTGGCCCAGCCGGTCATGGCCGACCCCGGCGGTTTCGATTTCGTCAACCAGCTTTCGCCCCATCGTGGCCGCCTCTTGGCGCACCCGGGCGGCGATCAACGCCGGCGGATTGTCCTCCATTTCGAGATAGGGCGCGAGCAAGCCCTCAAGTTTCGTGACCGCCGCAACCACCCCATCATGCGAGACGTTCTTCGTCCGCGGGAGCTCAGCAACCAACAGCAAGATGCGTCGCGCGATCCGGCCGGCGTGAGGCAGATTCAAAGCGACTTGGAAAAACGGCGTGCTTTCAGGCATGACGATGGAATCGAACAAATAGGCCGAAAATGGCTCCCGAAAATCAAAGCCACTCCCGCCGCTCCGCAAGTTCCACCTGCACGATCACCCGATCTCAAACTCGACCACGACTGGCCGATGGTCCGAGAGCATGGCCTTCACCACCTCGCAATTCACCAATCGGCATCCCGTTGGCAGGAAAACAAAGTCCAACGCCCGCTGCGGCAAGGGAGAGGGAAACGTCGGCCCGCAGAGCGGATGCAACGCATAGTCTCCATAGTCGGCCAAGTGGCTCAAAAGCGATGCCGTCGCGTCGTCTCCGGTGCTGGGTGTATTGAAGTCGCCGCAGATGATCGGCCCCACCGACCAACCTTTAGCCCGGAGCCGATGCTGATCCCGCAGCCAAGCGAGCAGGCGGTCAATCTGCCTGAGCCGTTGCGCCCGCGAGCCGAAATGCAGGTGCAGATTCACGACCGGCACACACAACCCGCCCACGTCCAATTCGGTAAACAGAAATCCCTTTTCCCCCACCGAACTGCGCCCGAACACCACCGTTTCCGCGTGCGTGATCTCGTGCCGCGAAAGCAGCGCATTGCCGTAACTCAGATTGAAGAGTCCTTTGCGCCGGTTGTTGATGCCAAACACCGAGTGCCCGAAACCGCCGTGCACACGCAAATAGTCGAGGTGATCGAAATTCCCCGACCACCGCGAACACTCATCCACCTCTTGTAACGCGACGACGTCCGGAGTCAGCCGCCCCAAAAGAGCCGAGATCTTTCGTAAATTGAGCCGCAATTTCCGCGCCGAGGTGAATCCTTGGATGGGAGTCAGACCGCGCCCGTGGGCGATGTTAAAGGTTACGAGTCTCAGGCGCCGCATCGAAAACCCATCAGAAACGCCGCATCACCCGCCGGCAAGTCCCCCGAGCTCCGTTCGCTGACTCCCGTTTCCGTGGTCACGCTCCAAAAACTTGAATCCTGCCGCCTGATTCAATGTCAAAACTCTCTAGCGGTGTTTTTTCGTGCGCCTATGTCCCGATGCGGCCATCACTACCACCATGCTTGTGGCGCATTTGCTCAGAAAGTATGTCCCTGAAGAATGGGGTGGCACCGAAACGGCCGTGCTCCGACTGGCTGACGGGCTGACTTCGCAAGGCGTGAAATCCGAGATCTGGTGTCCGACCAACGAGCGCGCCCGCGGTGCAGATCCGTTTGGCCTGGCCGGTCATACGGTTCGGCGCTTTCGCGCGTTCGTGCCGGTGGCAAGGATTACCGCCGAACAGCGCCAGCAACTGGTGGCCTTGGGCGGGAATTTGATGTCGTTCCAGTTGCTTTGGGCGCTTCTGCGCCAACCCAAGTTGCACGTCATTCACTCGCACGCCCTGAACCGCTTGGCCGGAATTGGGCTTTTTGTCGCCCGGCGGCGAAACCTCCCCTTTGTCGTCACCATCCACGGAGGCGTGCTCGATCTCCCGGCGAGCGCGCGTGAGCATCTCACCCGGCCACTCAAGGGCGGTCTCGAGTGGGGCAAAATTTTCGGCCTCATCCTTCAATCCCGCCGGGTGCTGGAAAAAGCCGACGCCGTCCTGACCTGCAATCCCCGCGAAGCTGAACTGCTCCGCGCCAAGTATCCGCACCAACGCGTCATCGTGCAGCCGCACTCGGTCCCAACCGCCACCTATGAAGCCGATCGCCGGCCAGAGGCGTTGCGCGCATTTCCACAACTCGAAGGACGTGAGGTCCTGTTGACGATCGCGCGGATCGATCCTGTGAAAAACCAACAATGGTTGGTCGAGCAAGCTCCCGGTATCTTGCAACGGTTTCCCCGGGCGCTCTTTGTTTTCGCCGGCGCGAGCACGAACCCGGAATATTCGGCCGCCTTCCAAAAAACCATCGCGGCGCTCGGTCTGGAAAACCACGTGCTGTGCACGGGCGGCTTGGCTCCCGGCAGCGACGTTCTGGTGGGGCTGTTGCAATCCGCGCGGCTCCTCCTTCTTCCTTCCACGAGCGAAACGTTTGGTTTGGTGATTCTCGAAGCGTGGGCCGCCGGCACGGCCGTCGTTTGCAGCCGAACTTCGGGCGCGAAGTCCTTGGTGAACCATCGCGAGAACGGCTGGCTCTACGACATCAACGATAGCGCCCAATTTTCGGCCGCCGTCACGGAGGCGCTCGCGGATCCAGCCCTTACCCGCACGCTCGCGGTCGCCGGGACCGAACGCGCTCGCAACGATTACGACGAGCGCGTCTTGGCCGGTCGGGTGAAAGAACTCTACGCGACCATCGCGGAGGAGAAAAAACGCCGATGAGATACGTTATCATCCGAGACGACGACACCTGCGCGCTCACGCCGACCGCGTGCCTTGAGGAACTCTATCGACCGTTTCTAGCCCGTGGTCTTCCCGTCAACCTTGCCACGATCCCGAACGTCAATACGCAGGCCGTCTGGCGCGACGGCTCACCCGAGGGCTTTCGCGCCTTCGCCACCGGCCATGAACCGCCGCATTACCCGATGGGTGCTCAGAGCGAACTGGTTGACTACTTGAAATCCAACCCCGGGTTCCGGCTCGTGCTGCATGGCTACGAACACACCTACTTGGAATTCCAGCGCGACGATGCCACCGACCTCGCCCATCGACTCGATCACGGACTCCAGCTCTTCGCCGAGGCTGGTTTTCCCCGTCCCACGACTTTTGTAGCGCCCTATGATCAGCTTTCCCGTGCCGCACTCATCGAGGTCTCCCGCCGATTGCCGATCCTTTCCACGGGCTGGTTCGAGCTTGGCCGCCTTCCACTCGGTTGGTGGCCAGCCTACGTGCGCAAACGGGTCACCCGGCAGCCACACTGGCATACCGGCGACACGCGCCTCCTGACCCATCCCGGTTGCCTGCTGTCCCATAAACGCGACTTCCCGTCGATGTTGGAGACGATCAAGCGCCAACTCGACCACGCGCCACTCACCGTTCTCGTTACGCATTGGTGGGAGTATTTTCACCAAGGTCGCCGCAACGCTCCCTACATTGAGGTGCTGCACCGCACCGCCGATTTTTTGGCCGGGACCGCGGACATCCGCGTGATCGCGTTCGACGACTTGCTGCAACCCGACGCCGACCTCGCTCGCGCTCTCCGCGCCACGGGGCTACTGTAAATTGGCGAGCCCGAGCTGCTCCAAGACCGCCCGGTCAACGCAGCCATCGAGTCACCCGCGCTCGCCACGAGGGCAGGACGGAGAACGTCACCAACCCTCTCTCGCGGACGTGCACCACGACCTGAACGGTCTCATCCCAATCGACCCAGGGCCCCGCCGTGCGCTCCGTGGCGGCATCCGGCAACCAGATCACCAACTCGCCGCGGGCCTCGGCCGGCAGACTCCGAACTACACTGTGACGAGACTCGATCGCCCCATAGTCAATTTTCGTCGCGCCCACCGCGAGTTGGACGCTCGCCACTGTCCTGACGGTGTCGTTGTAGATCACGACGTCGACTTGGCTTGGCGCGATGAGCTGCCAGACCACGAGGACCAGCAGGGCAGCGAAGAACGCTACGAGCCACCGACGACGACGATACGCGAGCCAGTTCAGATTTTTTCGCGCCGCCATGATTCCAGTTTCGCCGCCAACCCAAGTAGCAGCAACCACGCGCTGAGGTTCTTCGTCTGGGTTAGCACCCGCTCAAGGTCGCTGTGTGCGTAAGTCAAAGCCACGGCGATAAACAGTCCCATCAAGAATGCCCCGGGGAACGTTCTCCGTCGGACCCAGGCGCCCCGCAGCATCCGCCAGCTGGTAATTCCGATGAACGCCAGATAGCTCGCCCACCCTCCATAACCGTTTTCCGCGAGCAGCAGCCAGTAGTGACTCTCGACCACACCCTTCGCATAGTCGGCGTCCACCGGATTGCCTTTCTCCCGCTCCCGGTCGTCGATGACGTCGCCGTAGGGAAACGGCTGGTTGATGGTCAGCCCAAAATTGTTCCACCCGATGCCGATCGCAGAGTCCCGCACCATGGCCCGGGCTGCGAGATTCATCACTACCCTCGTTTCGCCGCTCTCGTGGTTACCCTCGTCGTTAAATCGGGCTACAATGGTGCCGATCGACGCGGCCAGCCCGAGCGTGCCAACGGCCGCCATCGCCAGCACGAAGCGAACCCGCTTGGCGGTGGGTTGATCGATAAACGAAGCCAACACCACTCCGACGACGCCGACCGCAAAGATCGCGAGCGACGCCCGCGACAACGACGCCTGCACGACAATCGCGGACGCCAAAAATCCGGCCGTGCACCACCTCGTGGTCGCTGCTCCAATACCACTCATGGCTGCGGCCAGCAACGGCAGCCCGAGCATGTAAGCCCACATGGCCAACGGATTCTGGTGCTCAAACCAACCCGGCACCTGGTAGATCCGGTCCACATATTTCAGTTTTAAAACCACCGCCGACTGCACTACCAAAGTAAACGCAGCCGCCTGCAGCCCGAACTCGAGGTCAGCTTCTTCCCGCAGCCAATTGTAGGCGGCAATGAAGATGATAATCGCGGTGGAAAACTTCCATACCGCCATCAGCACGTAAGATTTCTCCGGGGCGACCACGAGGGAGATCGTGCAGAGCGCACAATGCCCCAGCCACCATCCCGCCCCGGGCGGCAGCCACCGAAAACGAGCGCCCTTCTCCAATGCCAGCGACACTAACAGCCCCAAAGCCAGCACCGTGATAAAGTTGGCCTCATATCCCTTCGTGTGCCCGCGGTAAGACTCGACCGAGCCAAGCATCAACGAGATCTTGTTGATGTGCCATGAGGTCATGAAGACCAGCAAACCGAACAGCCAGCGCT
>CALSBN010000211.1:0-9222 GCA_943373185.1 Opitutus sp. GAS368
CAGAGCGCCGCGACTCCGGCGCCGAGCAGGCGTTCCCGCACTTCGGCGACGGTAAAGTCTCTCGTCGCCAAAAGGACCAAGGTCTCGCCTTTGACCGCATCCGGCACGCCCATGACGATCGCCACGTAGGATTCGCTTTGGTCGAGATCGAAAAGCTCCACGAGCTTCTGCTCGATCGTGCCGTGCGGCACCATCTCGCCGCCGATTTTCGAGAACCGCGACAGCCGGCCTTCAATAAACAAGAAGCCATCCTCATCAAATCGCCCGAGATCGCCGGTCACAAACCAACCGTCGCGGAACGCCGCCGCGGTCTTCTCGGGATCGTCCAAATAGCCCTCAAAAATATTTGCCCCGCGAAAGAGCACCATACCGGTCTCACCGTGGGGCAATTCCTGCCAAGAGTCCGGATCGACTACCCGCGTTGTCATGCCCGGCATCATGCGGCCGACCGCCGACTTTCGTTTGCCCAATTGCGGCTCGTTCGTGGAGAACACCACCGGCGGATGCGGCTGGTTGATGTTACACGCCGGCGTCGCCTCGGTGAGGCCGTAGCCTTCCATGATATCGAGGTGAAATTGCTCCAGAAACCCGCGCGCGAGATCGTCCGGCAACTTCTCCGCCCCGGTCACGACCAGATCGAGGGAACGCAATTCCCCCGGTTGGGCCTTCTTCAAAATCGGCCGGATAAACGTCGGGGCCCCGATCAGCACCGTCGCCTTCTCATCACGGATTGCATCGATGATCTTCCGCGTATCGAGCGCGCTCGGCACCGTCACCACCCGACTCCCGCGCAACAAGGGATACCACAGCGTAACGGTGAATCCGAAGCTGTGAAACACCGGCAAGCAGGCCAGCAACGTGCAGCTCTCCGGCAAAATCGAGAGCGACGAAATCTGCGCGCAGTTGGCGAGAATGTTGCGGTGGGTAAGGACGACGCCTTTCGGCTCCCCGGAGCTTCCGCTCGTGAACAGCAGGCCGGCCTCCTCGCGGTCGCCGACTTTGGGCAGGCCGAGCAAACCCGCACACCATTGGTTCGGCAGCAGCCAAGCCGCCAGCAGCCACGGGAGCATCGCGCGCTTTCCACCGCAGGCCAAAATCTCGGTCTTCAGATCGAGCGTGCGCTCGGGAAAAGGGAAGTTCGGAACCTTCGCCCGCATCGCATCGGCGCTGATGACCGTCGCGATTCCTCCCAGCTTCAGGCTCGCTTCAAGGCTGGCCCGCGACGTCGTGAAATTTAAATTCACGGGGATCTTGCCCGCCGTGAGCACCGCGAGATTCGCGATGAAAGCACCGGCTCCCGGCGGCAAAACGATTCCCACGCGCTTCTCCGCAATCGTGGTCTTGATCCGGCGTGAGAGGGCCGCCGCCGCCGCGTAGATTTGAGCGTTGGTCAGCTCACGCCGCTCCGCCGTGCGATCGATCACCTGCACATGCTGGGGATGCTTCGTCAGGGCCCGCACGCACTCGCGCCCGAGGTGGCGCTTGAGCACGGGACGCTCTTCAAACGCCACCCGGCCCAAATCGAGCAACTCGCGACGGGCCCAACCTGGGTTGACCACCGCCGCCACCGTCGGATGTCCAAACGCGATAAACACCGGCGTCGGCAACAGGCGCGGCGACTTCCAAAGATATTTGTTGCCCGCAAACGAGAATACCGAGCCCCACAGCCCATCGATCGCCGCGGCCACGACCGGCACCTCGGCTTGCCGCGCCATCATCTCAAACCCGCGTTGGATCGCCATCAGTTGGCCCGTGCGCGAGATATGCCCTTCCGGACACACGCAGACAACTTCGCCCGCTTTCAATGCCGCGATCGCCGCTTTCATCCCTTGCCGAGGCGCCTCGGGGGAAATCGCAATCGACCCGCTGATGTCAAAAACCCAATTGAAAAAGCCGTTCCGCCTCAGGCCTTGATAGCCGACAAAACGAATCGGTCGCGGACAGGCCAGTTGAAGAACGACGACATCCACATATGAGATGTGATTCGCGATGAGCAACACGCCGCCCGAAGTCGGCAGATTCTCCGCTCCGCTGGCGCGCACGCGGTAGAGGAATCGGGCGACCGTGCTGGCGATGAATTCGATGAAAAACGGGAGATGCGAGCGCCGGGGCAACAAGGGGTTTGTCATAAACGCGGTGTGGATATGGCGAGGAGTTCTGAGCGAGTTCAAAGCTTTTTGTCGCTGCCGACCGTCTCCCCGCCGCCGTCATCGGCGATCAAATGGCGAAACCGGTGGTAGGAAAAACCGACCCAAAGCAGCACCACGCCCAAGACGAAAAACGCCCCGATCCGATAGAGCGTGGAGTCGATATCGACGATGAACACGCGGGGGATGCACAGCGCGAGACCTGACAATCCCGACAGTCGGGCGGCCCGCTCCCGATTGGAAAGGCCGAGCAAGAATACACCGATGGCCGCCGTCCCACAAAGCATCGTCGCATAAGGCGCCACCGCTCCCTCCTGCCGGATTACGACCCACGCAAAACCCAACCACGCCGCAAACGGATGCACCCACGCCGCCCATGGTAACCAACCGGCCGCACCCTCGCCCACCCAACGCCGCGCCAGCACCGGCAGGACCGCCGCGAGGCCAAATACCAGCGCGATCGCGATCCACTCCCCGCCCATCGCGTTCCGCCCAAAATCAAAACATCCGCCCGCGCCGACCGCCAAGCCCGCCGACGCCGCCGTTAACCCCGGTCGCAGTCCCGGACGCCAGGCCAATAGCGCAATGGCAAGCGCGCTCAGCGCCGTCGCCCCCACTCTCAAGGCACCCGAAAAGCCCGCGCTCAGGACGAGGAACGTCAGCACTCCGGCAAATGCCGTCTGCCAGCCCGGCAACCCAGCACGCCATGCCGGACTCACCACTGTCTCCCGCCGCACCGCCGAGGCCGCAAGCCAGGCCGGCGCGACCCACGCGCCGAGTCCTGCCGCGATGAGCCAACCGAGGCCCTGCCCCACGGGTTGCCAATCGGCCAGCAGGAATCCCCCGCCTGCAAGTCCGAGCGCCAGCGTGCTTGCACCCACCAGCGGCCAACGACGCGCCTTCACCGCGCCCGCCATCAAAGCTATTGCCGTGGCCACCGCCGCGACGAGCGCATGCTCGCGGTTGAGCCCGTTAAACCACGTCACTTGCAGTGTCACCACACCCGTCATCACCAGTCCTGCCCGCACCCAGTTGAGGAGAGAGGCATTTTCATTCTCACCCTCACCTGACCGCCGATCGATCGCCCAAGCAGCCGCAAACACCGCCCCGAAAACCACCGCCGCATTCGCCCAAAACTGCCACGCCGGATACGCCGCAGGCTGATAAGTCATCAGCCCCACTTGCGCTCCCAACACGGTGACGCCCGCCAGCGCTGCCGGACCCACGCCACCACGGGCCACCAAACCGCCCGTCGCTGCGGCCGCCGCCAGTCCAACCGTGAGCGCCGGCCCCCAACTCAGATTGCCCCCCACGTGCGCGGCAACTCCCACCAACGCCCCGACTCCGACACCACCCCAGGCATTTATAATCCGCCCCACGCCCAGCCAACGTTCGTTCCAACCCAACCAAAGCGCCGCACCGAAAACAAATCCCGCCACCGCGAGGATACTCTCCGCCGTTTGCTGCAACCCCTTCGTCGCAAACTGCGCCGCAAAAAACACCCCCGCAATCACCCACACCACTGTTGCCATCACGCGCAACCCGCGGAGCCCCGATTCCCGCGCCGCCACTATCATGACGAGCGCCTGCGCCAGCAGCACGAGCGCACGCACACTGCCCGACCACTGCGAGATCACGGCCAACGCCATCAATCCCGCCGCCTTGCACGCCAGCACGGGAACCAGCACTTCATTGGTTTCGCCGTCACGCCACGCCCAAGCCGCGAGGGCGCACACCACCGCCGCGCCAAAATAAAACTCCGGCAAGGCTGCCGCATCGAGGTGTAACGTCGCCGCCAGCCCCAACAGCACGGCCACACTGGAGTTCACCGATTGCAATCCTCGCGTGCGCCCCGTGACCACCGCGCCCCGGCGCTTCACGGCGATCCAATCGGCGGCGAAGAAAATCACCGTCAATCCCATCAACCATAGCCACGCCTCGCCGACCGTTTCGCCCGTGCGCTTCGACCACTCGCCCAAAACCAGCCGGGCGTAGACCGCGTAGGCGAGCGGCACCGCGATCACGTTGGGCGCCTCCCAGAAATACCCGACCCGCAGCGCCGCGGCGCCCGCTGCCAGCACCACCGCCATCGACAGCGCCAGCGTCCCTAGCCCGCAGGAAAACGAGAACCACGCCGCCACATACCCGAGCGTGACCGCCATCGTCGCCACCGTTGCGGAGCGTCGCCACTGCGCCGCGCCGAAGACTACTCCGACCGCCACCACCTGCGCCGCGACCGCCTGCCAAGGCGACATTAGCACCTGCATCGCCGGCACCGCATAGGCGGCGTAAGCGGAAAAATAAAGCAAAGCCAACGCCCCGCCAAACACCACCGCGCCGAACTTCGGCACGCGCCGCTCCAACCAAAGGCCGAGTCCGGCCACTCCGCCTGTCACCGCGAGCAATTGGACGAGCTTCACCCACGGCGGTGTGTTGATCGAAATGTAGATGCCGAAAAACACCACGCCGATGACCGCCAGCAACGCGCCCACCCGTGTCGCCCACCACGCCCCCAGCCGCACCTCCGCGTTGCTCTCCCCGCTGGGCGGCCAGAGTTGCAACTGCTCCAAGCCTGCGCGCAGCTTCGACCAATCGGTCGGCTTCGGTGGGAGTTTGGGCGGCAGGGGCGGTGGGGTTGGCAATGACTCGACCCGGGAGGGCGCCGGTGACAACAGCGGCGGCAGCTCCGGCGGCGACTCCCGGAAAACATTTGTCGGCTGAGAGGCCCCGAGTCTGCCCTCCAGTCCGGCGACCCGCTGCCGCAGATCGATGAGATCCGTTTCGAGCGACACGATCCGGCGGCGGATGCCGTTCAACTCTTCGCGAGGATTGGTTTCGTCGGGAGCATTCATGATAGTAAAAGTTTCCAACCGGAGGCGCCGGCTTCGAGTTGACGCAACACGGCCAAGGCCCCGGCGATCTGTTTCGGGTCAAGACCGCGCGTGATCTGGGCGACGACCTCAAGATAGAGCGGAGTGACGGTCTGCCACAGCGTCCGGCCGGCAGGAGTAAGTTTCACACGGTAAACGCGACGATCGTCGGGATCGTCCGTGCGACGCACCCATCCGCTCTTCTCCAACCGGTCGAGCAGCCCGGTGACATTTGAGCGGTCGACCACGAGACGATCACCCAGCGCGCGCTGGCTGATCCCCTCGGGCTCGGCCGCCAGGATGTTGAGCACGTTGTATTGTGCGGCGGTAAGACCCTGCGGACGAAAGAGCCGCTGACTCTCACGCGTGAAAGCGTCGGCCGTCGCCATCACCGCGGCGACAAGGAGCGCGCCTTGACCTTCGTCGGCCGAAGCCGGGGACCGAAGCTCGGCCGCCGGTGGATTTTTTTTGGATATAGATTTGGGCAAAACGGCGGCGGTTTTCATGCTGCCGGAATGCTTGATCTAGCAATCGTTGATACGTCAACTGATTTTTGGAATCGGTTCCCGCAGGTCCCTCAGCAACGCCGCGAAGCCCGGAAAATCGTATTCTAGGCGTCGCAAATCACGCCGGTGCCGTTCCGCCTCACGGACGGCGCAAGCGATCTCGTGCGGCAGACTCGGCCGCTCAGTCCGGTAAACTCTAAGCTTCAACTCCGCCCGCGTGTAGGGCAAAATTCCCCGGGCTTGGCCTTCAACCCAGGCCGCTTCGTTGACCGAGTCCTCGACGCCACACAGCAGCCAGGCCTCGAGCGCAGGCACGGCGACCCCCACGACCCGTCGCACGCGCAGTCGGCCATGCGCCGCCGGGAAGCGTTTGCTGGTCTGGCGGAACGTCGCACGGAGTTGGCACATCCGACAGTGAGGATGGTAATACTGCGGTGCATCGTGCGCCTCCGTGTGCACCGGGCTGTCGTCGGAATCGCCGGTCACGACGAGGGTATCGACATCGGTGTTGAAATGGAGGTGCCGGATCACCGCCGGCAGAACTTGCAGGACATTGGGCCAGCCCCGAGCGCGATACCCCGCCGAAGCCACCGTCGGTTTCTCTTTCAAAGCGCCCTCGACCAAAACCCGTAATACCGCCTCGTCCGCCGGCGACTCGCTGAGAAACGCTATCTTCATGACTCCTCCGGCACCCCGCCGAGGATTCCGCTGAACCACATATCGCCCAGTGAGCCTTCCCGCAGGAGCTCCGCAAGATCGGCGCGGTCGGCCAAGCGCTCGAAGCGGGATTCGTGACCGTGCTTTTGCGTGATGACGATCTCTTCCGGGTGCTCGCGAAAGAGATCCAGCAGGTAGGGCGAGTGCGTCGTCGCGATCACCTGCACGGGAGCCCGCGTCTCGCCCATCGCCGCCGGATAACTCAGCCGATACAGCGCGTCGCGCACCTCGCGCAGCATCCGCGGATGAATCCCACGATCAATCTCCTCGATGCACACCACCGCCGGCGGCGCCGGATCGAAGGAAAGCACCAAAATCCCCAGCACATAAAACACCCCTTGGGAAAGATTGTCCGCCATCACGGGCCCTTCCGCGTCGCCGATCTTCAGGCCAAGTCGCACCAGCCCGCCGGCGTCCTCCGGCAACACGATGCCCGTGAACTCAGGCAACCAGCGCGTAAGTTCGGTCTGCAACCGGTCAAACGCCGCCGGTGTTTCACGCTGCCACCGGGCCAGCACCGCCGCCAAATTCGAACCGTCGCCCGCGAGCCTTGCGCCCGAGGCGCGCGGCGCAGGCGCCGCCATCGCCACGTGGTCGAAGACGTAGCTGCGCATCGTCGCCAGCCCGGCCTTCACATCCTCCCACTCGGCCCGGTTGACCGAATCCACCTGCAACAAATCGCACACCACATCATCGACACACCCGAGTCGCGCAGTGACCCCAAGATGGGGCGCGTCGAACGCAAAAGAAATCTCCGAACCACCGACCCGCGTCACCGCAGCCGGATCGCCAAGCGGAAGCTTGGCCAAGGCCCGCAGTTGTTGCAGCGCTTGGATGAGGCTGGTCTTGCCGCTCCCATTCGCCCCGATCACGAGATTGAACGGCGATAGCCGCAGGCTTGTGTTGCGCAGGGCCTTGAAATTTCTGAAGGCGACGGAGGCGATCACGCATCGAACTTGGACGATTCAAGGCCACGCCGCGAGCCCCGAGAAATGTCACATCACTGTCACGATTTCGTCACCAAACCGCCATCTTCGCGTGCAACCATCAGACAATGCTCCTCACTCGCCTCCTCCCTGCCCTGCTGCTCTGCACCGGCGCGCTCGTCGCCCAGCCCGTGACCACCGTCACGGTCAACAACCAGACCTTCGTCAATCAAGGCTTGGTCGGCGTCGGGCGTATGCCGGCCGATCTCAAAGACAAATTCGGCGAGACCTTTGGCTCGTTCTCGGCCTTTACGTTTCAACCTGGTTCCTGGCAGCGCAACGCCAACGGTTCCTACTCCGGCACGCTCTTCGCCCAACCCGACCGCGGCTACAACGTCGCTGGCACCACCAACTACGTGCCGCGCTTCAACAAAATCACCGTCGCCTTCACGCCTGCGCCCGCCGGATCCACCGCGCAGAACCAGGTCGCTCTCACGTTGGCCGACACGATCAAGTTCGCGGAAAGCGACGGCACCCCGATGACGTCGCTCGATCCTACCCCTTCAGGCACCGGCACCCGCGCGGGATTTCCGGCGATGCCCCAGGCCTTCAACGGCCGTCTTTCGCTCGATGCCGAGGGCATCGTCGTCACTACCGATGGTTCGATCTGGGTGAGCGACGAATATGGCCCGTATATTTTCCGCTTCACGGCCGAAGGCCGACTCGTCTCAGCCATTCGCCCGCCCGAGGCCATCGCCCCCAAACGCGGCGGGGCCGATTCGTTCGCCTCCAACAATCCCGGCCCCGGCCAAGCCGCCCCTGTGCCCGCCGATCCCACCACCGGCCGCCAAAATAACCAAGGTCTCGAAGGCCTCTCCGTCTCGCCCGACGGCCGCACTCTCTTCGCCCTGCTGCAATCCGCCGCGCGCCAAGACGGCGGCACGGGTGGCAACGGCCCGCGTCGTCACACCCGCCTGCTTGCCTACGACCTCACCGTCCCCGGGAATCCCACCCTCAAAGGCGAATACGTCGTCGCTCTACCCACCTTCCCGGTCGGCACCGCGACTCGCGTGCCGGCGCAGAGCGAGATGCTCGCGATCAACAACACCCAATTCCTCGTGCTCGCGCGCGACGGCAATGGTCGCGGCATCGCCAATCCCACATCCCTTTATCGCTCGATCTTGGTCTACGACATCAGCGGCGCCACCAACATCGCCGGCACCGCCTACGACACACCGACGACTCCGATCGCACCGGGCGGAGTGCTTGCCGCCGGCATCGTGCCCGCCACCTCGGCGGTGCTCGTTGACATGAACAACGCCGCCCAACTCGCGAAGTTCGGCCTCAACAACGGCCCCGTGGACAACGTCAATACCCTCTCCGAAAAGTGGGAAGCTCTCGCGCTCGTTCCCGCCTTCGACCCCGGCGCCCCCAACGATTGGTTCCTTTTCGTCGGCAACGACAACGACTTCATCACCACCAACGGTTTTCAAGACGGCGCACCCTACGCCGCCGCCTTCGACAACGACAACATGGTGCTCGTCTACCGAGTCACCATCCCGACGCGCCTCGCCAACGTCGCCAGCCGCGCACTCACCGGCCCCGGCCAGAGCGCCCACGTGCTTGGCTTCGTCGTCAGCGGCGCCCGGCCCAAAGCGATGCTGATCCGCGGCGTCGGCCCGGCACTCACGCCGTTCGGCATCACGAACGCCCTGCCCGATCCTTCGCTCACGATCTTCAACGCCGCCGGCCAAGCCGTATTCACCAACAATGACTGGAACACGGCGGTCGCCGGAGCCGCCACCGCCGCCGAACTCGCCGCCGCCGCCACGCGGGCGGGTGCCATCGCGCTCTCAGCCAACAGCCGCGATGCCGCGCTACTCGTCCAACTTGATCCGGGTGCCTATACGGCCGTGGTCAGCGACGCATCCGGCGCGACGGGCGTCAGCCTCGTCGAGGTTCACGAGGTGCCGTGAACCGGACCGGTTCTTCGACGGAAGAACCGCAACGCCGTCACTATTTGCCTCCGAGAAAGCGATTCAGCAAATCACTCGCG
>CALSBN010000212.1:0-9159 GCA_943373185.1 Opitutus sp. GAS368
ACAACCGCGCCTTCAACTCCCGCGCCCGCGCCAGCGCCGTGTCCACGTCCGCCGCGCGCACCGTAAAATGCCCCATTTTCCGCGCCCGACGCGGCTCGGTCTTGCCGTAAAGATGCAACTTCGCCCGCGGCTCCGCGAGCACCGCCGACCAGTTCGGCAAACGTCTCGCCTCGCCCCGCCCGTCGCTCGTTCCCGCGCCTGTTTCCGCCGCCGGCGCAAACCACACGTCGCCCAAAATATTCACCATCACCGTCGGCTCGCGCACGGTCACGTCTCCGAGCGGCAGCCCGCATACGGCGCGCACGTGCTGTTCAAACTGGCTCGTCTCGCACCCGTCGAGCGACCAGTGCCCGCTGTTGTGCGGCCGCGGTGCGAGCTCGTTCACCACGAGTTCGCCCGCCGTCGTTAAAAACAGTTCCACCGCGAGCAGCCCGACGACCCCGAGTTTCTCCGCGATCCGCGCCGCCAACGCCTCCGCCGCCGTCGCGATCTCCGCCGACACGCGCGCCGGCACGATCGAGAAATCCAAGATGTGGTGCGTGTGGATATTCTCCGCCACCGGGAACGCCCGCGTCTCGCCCGCCGGGCTCCGCGCCACGATCACCGAGAGCTCGCACGTAAACTCGCACCACGCCTCCACCACGCAGCGCCGCCCGCGGAAAATCGCCGCCGCCCGCTCCGCGTCCGCCGCCGTCGTGAGCTTCATCTGCCCCTTTCCATCGTAGCCAAAATCCGCCGTCTTCACCACGCACGGCAATCCCACCTGCCCGACCGCCGCCGCGATGTCCCCGTCGAGCGCCTCCGCGTAGGCCACATGGGGAAAACCGTTTGCGCGCAACCACGCTTTCTCGCGCTGCCGGTTCTGCGTCGTGTGCAACACCTCCGCGCGCGGATGCAGCGGCACCACCGCCGCGATCCCCGCGAGCGCCGCCGCCGGGATGTTTTCAAATTCATACGTGACGACATCGACCCCGCGCGCGAATTCCAGCAACGCGCCCGCATCCTCGTAGCTCGCGGTCACCTCGCGATTTGCCACCGCGCCCGCCGGACAACCGGCCTGCGGCTCATACACGTGCACCCGATACCCGAGCGACTGCGCCGCCTGCGCGAACATGCGCCCGAGCTGCCCGCCGCCCAACACGCCGATCGTTTTTCCCGGAAGAATCATGAAGAGGTTGAGAGTTGAGAGTCGGACGTTGAGAGCGGCAAGCCCGGGCTCCGGCCCCGCCTTTCGCCTCCTCGATTGCTCCGTTCCTTCAAGTCTCGGCGCTCAACCCTCACCTCGCGTTTGCCCTCACGGCAACCGTGCCTTCAACACCTTCGCCGTCTGCGCCGCCCGAAATTTTTTCCATGCCGTGCGCGTGCCCGCATCGCTCTGCGCCAACAACGACGCCGCAAACAACGCGGCGTTGATCGCCCCCGCCTTCCCGATGGCAAACGTCGCCACCGGCACGCCTCCGGGCATCTGCACGATCGAGAGCAGAGAATCCATCCCCTTCAACGCGTGCGACTCCACCGGCACCCCGAGCACCGGAAGCGTCGTCAGCGACGCCGTCATGCCCGGCAAATGCGCCGCGCCGCCCGCGCCCGCGATGATCACCTTGAGCCCGCGCTGGGCCGCGCTCTCGGCGTAGCTCACCATCAGCTTCGGCGTGCGATGCGCCGAGACCACGCGCTTCTCATAAGGCACGCCCAACGCATCGAGCTGCGCCGCCGCGTGCTGCATCGTCTCCCAATCCGACGTGCTGCCCATGATGACTCCAACGAGAGGTTTTGCCATGCGTCGAAAAAACTTCCCCGCCCCGCCCGACGCAAGGCCGCAGCGCGTCACGCACCGCCTACCGAATTGTAGGGGCGGACCTCGTGTCCGCCCGCGCAGGCTCACCTGCGCTCGTGCGCCAACAACCACGCCTTGATCTCCGTGCCAAACGCGAAACCCGTCAGCGTCCCGTCCGCACCGATCACGCGGTGGCACGGCACGATCACCGCGATCGGATTGGTCGCATTCGCGCGCCCCACCGCCCGCGCCGCACTGCCGAGCGTGCGCGCCAGTTCGCCGTAGCTGCGCGTCTCGCCCGGCGGGATCGCCCGCAACGCCGCCCACACCCGCTGCTGAAACTCCGAACCGCGCGCCGCCAACCGAACCTCGAACTCCCACCGCTTCCCCGCGAAATACTCGCGCAACTGCGTCCGCGCCGTCGCCAGCACCCGGTCCGCCGCCGCGCCCGTCGTAAACTCTGCACCCGGCTCGAGCCGCGCCGCCAAAGCCTCGAGATCGCCAAATGCCGTCGCCGCCACCGCGCCGTCAGCCTCGGCCGCAACCGCGAACCGACCGACCGGCGTGGGGAGAATCGTGGCAAAGAGCGGGCGCGGTGAATTCATGGTGAAATGAGTAAAGGATCGTTCTTAAATCGGTAGGGACGCCTCTCCGAGGCGTCCGAATGTCATGTTGGATTTGGCCCGGGCGGCGGACGGCTCGGAGAGCCGTCCCTACCCGCCGAAGCCTCCTCAACCCTCGATTTCTGCAAAAACTGCCAGAGTTGAAACGTCGCCAGACTCCGCCACGGCGCGAAGCACAGCATCAACCTCCGCGTCGCCGCCGCGTCCGGCCGCACCTCGAGGTTGAACAACGCCTGCAATCCGCTCGTGACGCCCGTGTCGCCATAGGGCACGCAATCGGCGAATCCCGCGCCACGCATGAGCACGTAATTTGTCGTCCACGGCCCGAGGCCGCGCACCGCAAGCAGCGCGCGCTCCGCCCGCGTCGCCGCCCCCGCCGCGAGTTTTTCCAGATCGAGTTCGCCCCGCGCCACGAGACCCGCCGTCTCGGTCAGCGTGCGCGCCTTGCCCGCGGAAAACGACCGCGCGCGCAGCCCCGCCGGGTCGAGCGCCGCGACCGTCGCCGCGTCCGGCAGCGCCACCATGCCCTCGCCCACCGGCGTGCCCGCCAACTCCGTCAGCGACCGCCTCAGCCGAAACGCAAACGCGAGATTGATCTGCTGCCCGATGATCGCCCACGCGAGCGCGTCCCAAAGCCCCGGCGTCTGCGAACCGCCCCAGCCCTCGCGCCCCGCCACGAGACGCCCGAGCCCGAGTTTTCGCGCCAGCCGCGCAAACCCCGCCGTGTCTTGCCCCAACCCGAGCACGCCCGCGACCACGCGGTGCGCCGCCGGCGCGAGCGCGACCGGCGTCTCGCTTGCCGGAAAAATCTCCGCCATCACTTCCCCCTTTGAAAACGTCAGCCGTAGCCGCACCGGTGCCGTTTCTAACCACACCGCAAAGGTCACCACGTTGCCCCCGCGACGTTCGCTCAGGCTCGCCGGATCTCGCCCGAGTTGGCGCAGCAGAATCTCCAGCGGATAACCCGCCGGCAACTCCACGGCAAACGTCCGCACGCCCGGCTCGCCGAGCGCACGCCAAGCCGCCGGCGTGAGCCCGAGCCGCGCGCGGAAATGCTCATGCACCACAGAGAGCGACTCGTAGCCCACGGCAAACGCGTGATCCGCCACGCTCCCCGTCGGCTCACGGTGCAGCCGCGCCTGCAACGTCGCGAGCCGCGCGCCCGTCACCAACTCGGCCGGACTCGCGTGAAAGTGATGGCGGAAAAGTTCGCCCGCCCGCGTCGCTCCATAGCCCGTGCGGCGGATGAGCGCCGCCGCATCGCGGAACCGCGCCGGATCGGCGCGTAACTCCGCCACCGCCTGCTCCACCGTTTCGAGCACGGGATCGGCGCCGCGCGCGTAGTCGTCAGGGTGACACTTCTTGCACGCGCGCAAACCGGTGGCGCGGGCCGCTTCGCACGTGGGAAAGAACCGCACGTTTTCCGCCTTCGGTTTCCGCGCATGGCAACTCGGCAGGCAATAAATGCCCGTGGTCAGCACGCCCGTGAAGAACTGGCCGTCGTGCGTCGGATCGGACGCGAGCAGCCGGGCGTAAAGTGTGGCGTGAGCGTGGCGCATGGAACAGGGAACGCCGCGACCCTAACACATCGCCGCCGCGCCGTCGTCCGGATTTCACCGGGGTAATTTTTCGCGGTCGTCGTCGGCAGACCCCGTCTGCCCCGGCACCACTCCAGCGCAGACTCGACACCTACCGCGAGCGTGCTGTCCTTCACCCAGCACCGCGCTCGCCGACCGCCGCGATTCGCGCAACCTCCACCCACCCCGCCCGTCTCGCCCCCACCCATGCCCTCTCTCCATCTCCCTTTCTCTCCCTCTCTCCTTCTCTCCGTCTCTCTGTCTCTCCTTCTCTCCCTCTCCGCCGCCGCCGCCGACCGCCCCAACATTCTCTGGCTCACGAGCGAAGACCACGGACCCGAGATGGGTTGCTACGGCGACGCTAACGCCCGCACGCCCAACATCGATGCCCTCGCCGCGCAGGGCATGATCTTCAAAAAAGCGTGGTCAAACCATCCCGTCTGCGCTCCCGCCCGCACCACCATTGCCACCGGCTTCTATGGCGAGAGTTCCGGCGGGATTCACATGCGCTCCATGGTGCCGCTCGCCGCCGGCGCGAAGCTTTATCCCGACCACTTGCGCGAGGCCGGCTACTACACCACCAACAACGCCAAGGAGGATTACAACGTCCCCAAGTCCGCCCAGACGTGGCATGTTTCCTCCAAACAAGCGCACTGGAGAGATCGTGCCGCCGGCCAGCCGTTCTTCGCCGTGTTCAATTCCGAAAAAAGCCACGAGAGCCAGATCCGCACCCGTCCCCACAACGCCATCGCCGACCCGGCGAAGATGCGGATCCCCGCCTACCATCCCGATCTGCCCGAGGTCCGCCAAGATTGGGCGCAATATTACGACAAGGTCTCCGCCGCCGACGCCGACGCCGGCGCCCGCCTCAAAGAACTCGCCGCCGCCGGCCTCGCCGAGGACACGATCGTTTTCTACTACGGCGACCACGGCAGCGGCATGCCGCGCAGCAAGCGCTGGCCCAGCAACTCGGGCCTGCACGTGCCCATGGTCGTCTACTTCCCGCAAAAGTGGCGGCACCTCGCCCCGAAAGAATATCAACCCGGCGGCAAGTCCGACCGCCTCGTCAGCTTCGTCGATCTCGCGCCCACGGTTCTGAGCATCGCCGGCATCAAGCCGCCTGCCTCCATGCAGGGCCACGCTTTCGCCGGCCCGTTTCAGACCGAGCCCCAGCCTTTCCTCTACGGCGCCCGCGGCCGCATGGATGAACGCCAGGATTTTGTCCGCTCCGTTACCGACGGTCGCTACGTTTACCTGCGGAATTTCTTCCCCCACGTCTCGCCCGCCCAACGGGTCGCGTATCAATTCGAGACCCCCACGACCCGCGTATGGCGCGCCGCCTACGACGCCGGCAAAACCAACGACGCGCAGTCCGTCTTCTGGCGCACGCCCAAGGCTCCGGAGGAACTCTACGATCTCGCGACCGACCGCGACGAAGTCGTCAACCTCGTCGCCTCACCCGCCCACCGCGCGGTCCTCGAAAAACTCCGCGCCGCACAACGCGCCCACCTCACCCGCGTGCGCGACCTCGGCTTTCTCCCCGAGGGCGAGATGCACGCCCGCGCCGCCGGCCTCGCGCCCTACGACCTCGCGCGCGACGAGAAAAAATATCCGTTCGCGCGCCTCTACGCCGCCGCCGATCTCGCCTCCGGCCTTGATCCCGCCGCACTCCCGCAGTTGCGCACGCTCGCGACCGACCCCGATCCCGCCGCACGCTATTGGGGCGTGATCGGTTTGCTCATGCGCGGCGCCCCCGCCGTCTCGGGCGACCTTCCGCTGCTCCGCCGCGCGCTCGGCGATTCGTCGCCGCTCGTCCGCATCGTCGCCGCCGAAGCACTCGGCACCTACGGCCCGGCCGCGGATCTTGCGCCGGTCCTCACCGTCCTCGGCGAACTCGCCGCGCCCGATAAAAACGGCGTCTTCACCGCCATGGCCGCCCTCAGCGCGATCGAAGCCCTCGGCCCCAAAGCCGCTCCGCTGCTCCCCCTCGTGCGCGGACTCAACGGCGAAGCCGGTTCGCCCGATCCTCGTTTCGCCTCCTACGTCCCGCGCCTCATCGTGAACCTCACCGGCGACGCCCCCGCCGCCAAAACCAAGAACAAGAAAAAATCCGCCACCCCATGAGCACCTTGCGCCCTCTCTCCTTCTCTCCGTCCCTCCTTCTCTCTCTCTCACTTTCACTCCTCCTCCCCTTTTCCGCCTCCGCCGCCGGCTCGCCCGCCGCCCCCAAGCGCCCCAACGTCCTCTTCATCGCCGTCGACGACCTGCGCAACGACCTCGGTGCTCTCGGCGCCGCCCACGCCCGCACCCCGCAACTCGACGCCTTCGCCGCCACCGCGCGCATTTTTTCGCATCACTACGTCCAAGTCCCCACCTGCGGCGCGTCGCGCACCGCCCTGCTCCGGGGCCGCTACCCGTCCGAGGCCGCCCACGTCGGCAACGGCGGCATCGCCACCACCCACTCCACGTGGGGCGACGCGAATCTTCCCGCATGGTTTCTCCGCAACGGCTACCGCACCTGCGCGCTCGGCAAAATCACCCATCACCCCGGCGGCCGCACCGGCAAGCTCTGGCACGACGGCCCCGAAGAACTCCCCGGCGCCTGGACGCGCTCATGGATTCCGCAAACCCCGTGGAACGAAGCCGAGAAGATCATGCACGGTTACGCCAACGGTGTCCCGCGCACCCCCGGCAAAACCCCTCCCCTCGAGGCCCACGCCGGCCCCGACTCCGCCTATCCCGACGCTTGGATTGCAGACGAAGCCGTAAAGAATCTCCGCGACCTTTCCGCCTCGTCCGAGCCGTGGTTTTTTGCCGTCGGCTTCTTCAAGCCGCATCTCCCGTTCGCCGCGCCGAAACGATTTTTCGATCTCCACGATCCCGAGAAAATTCCCGCCCTCGCTCCCGCCGCCGCCGCCAAACCTACCTGGCCTTCGACGTGGCACGCCAGCAACGAATTCCGGAAAAACTACGGCCACGACGGCCGCGACCCCGACACCGATCCCGCCTACACCCGCGAGGTTCGCCGGGCCTACGCCGCCGCCACCAGCTACGTCGATGCCCAGATCGGCCGCGTGCTCGACGCCCTGAAAACCCTCGATCCCACCGGCAACACCATCGTCGTCGTCTGGAGCGACCATGGTCTCCTCCTAGGCGAACACGGCATCTGGGGCAAACACTGCCTCTACGAGCACTCGTTGCGTTCCCCGCTCATGATTCGCGCCCCCGGCCTCGCCCAGCCCGGCGTTACCAGCGCCGCCCTCGTCGAGACCATCGACATCTTCCCCACGCTCGCCGATCTCTGCGGCCTGCCCGCGCCCGCCACCCTCGACGGCCGCAGCCTCCGCCCGCAACTCGACCGCCCCGCCACCCCTGCCGCGAAACCCGCCCGCAGTTTCTGGACCGACGGCCAACGCACGATCCGCACCGAGCGTTGGCGTCTTATCGCCGCCCGCGCCGCCGACGGCTCCCCGCAGTTCGAACTCTTCGATTACGCCAGCGACCCGCTCGAGACCCGCAACGTCGCCGCCGCCCATCCCGAAGTCATCCGCGACCTCCTCGCCCAACTCACCCAACGCCCCGACCTCCCCGCGGCCAAATCCACCGGCAAAAAGAAAAACTCCGCAAACCCGCCAGACTTGTGAACCCCGATCCTCTCCCCCTCTCCCGTTCCCTCTTTCTCTCCCTCACTCTGTCTCTCCTTCTCTCCCTTTCCCTCGCTCTCCTTCTTCCGATCTCCGCCGCCGCCCGCGCCGCCTCGGCTCCGCCCACCAAGCCCAACATCGTCTACATCCTCGCCGACGACCTCGGCTGGACCGACCTCGCCTGCCAGGGCTCCAGCTACTACGCGACGCCCCACCTCGACCGGCTCGCCGCCCAAGGCGTGCGCATGCTGCGCTATTACAACTCGCAGAACTGCGCCCCCACCCGCGCCGCGTTGATGAGCGGTCAATACGCGCCCCGCACCGGCATCTACACAGTCGGCACTCTCGAACGCGGCGAGGCTGCCGACCGCCGCATGAAGGTGCCGGCCAACGTCAACCAGCTCCCGCTCGACAAATTCATTTTACCGCAGGCGCTCAAGGCCGCCGGCTATGCCACGGGCATGTTCGGCAAATGGCACCTCGGCAACGCCGGCGACTACCATCCGAGCCGCCGCGGCTTCGACGAAGCGCTCGTCTCCGACAACAAACATTTCAATTTCACCACCATCCCGCCCGCCGACTATCCGGCCGGTCAGTATTTCGCCGACTTCGTCACCGACCGCGCCGTGGACTTCATCGGTCGCCACCGCGACCAGCCTTTCTTCCTCTACGTGCCGCATTTCGCCGTGCACACGCCGATTCAGGCCAAGCCCGACTACATCGCCGCGTGGGAAAAGAAGCGGCCCCAGGGCGCGCACTGGAATCCCACCTACGCCGCCATGATTCAAAGCGTCGACGAAAGCGTCGGCCGCATCGTGGCGCGCCTCGAAGAACTCAAACTCACCGACAACACCGTCATCATTTTCTCCTCCGACAACGGCGGCCTCGGCGGTTACCAAAGCACCGAAGCGCCTTCCGAGAAAAAAGGGTTTACCGACAATTCTCCGCTCCGCGGCGGCAAGGGCACCCTCTACGAAGGCGGCACGCGCGTCCCGTTTATCGTCCGCTGGCCCGGTCACGTGCCTGCCGGCCGCACGAGCGAGGTCCCGGTGGCGCACGTCGACGTGTATCCGACGTTGCTGGACCTCGTCGGCGGCACTCCGCGCGCCGGCTACACGCTCGACGGTGTGAGCTTCGCCCCCGTGCTGCGCGACCCGTCGGCCACGCTCCCACGCGAGGCGATCTACTGGCATTTTCCCGGCTACCTCGAATCCTACGTCCACCCGCGCGGCTGGCGCACCTCGCCCGTCGGCGCGATTCACGCCGGCGAGTTTAAACTCCTCGAATTTTTCGAGACCGGCACCGTCGAGCTCTACAACCTCCGCGACGACATCGGCGAGACCCGCAACCTCGCCGTCCAATCTCCCGCCAAAGTCCAGGAGCTGCGCGCCAAGCTGGCCGCATGGCGCACCCAAATCGGCGCCGCCATGCCCACGATGAAAACCGCCGCCGAGCTCGCCGCCACCCCCGCCGCGTCGTCAACCGGCAAGCAGGGCAAAAACAAAAAAAATCAAAACTAGCCCCGCAGAATCTCCGTT
>CALSBN010000213.1:0-9148 GCA_943373185.1 Opitutus sp. GAS368
GCAGATGGGGGAAAGCAGATTCTCGCACTCGCCTCGGCGCGGAATGATGGAGCGGTAGGAGATGCCGTAGGGCCGGGGCGGGACGCGCCAGATGGTGCCCTCGCCTTGGGCGTGGCCCTGCTCGGTGACGAAGATCTGCACGTTGTGCGAATCCATGCCGAACGAACCTAGGCCGACCGGATCGGGGGCGCTGATTTTGCCTTCGCAGTCGTGCTGCGTCATCACGTAGTCGCCGACCATGCGGCGCGCCTCGCGGATGTAGATCATCCACGGCCAGCCGCCGTTGTCGGTGAATTCATCCTTGGACAAACCGTAGGCCGCGACCCTTTGGCGGATGGCCTCGGGCACGCGGGGACTGTGGGAAAGGGTCCACAGGAAGCCACGGATGTAGGTCTCGTGTTCGCTTTCGATTTCGCGTCGCCGCTCGTAGCTGGCTTCCGGGTAGTCCCAGTTGGCGCCGGGGAGATCGGAGCCGACGGCATGCATGTTGTTCCAATCGACTTTCGACCGACCGCCGGCGAGCGGCTCGATCAGCGCGGGAAGGCGTTCGTCGCCCGCATCGAAATTGCGAAGCAGCAACTCGTGATCGATCGCGCGGTAGCCGTCGGGCTTTGCAATGGGCAGGCGGAGCGCGGGGTCGTTGGTGAGGCACACGCGGTAATTGTAGGCTTGGATTTTGCGGTCGCCCTGCCCGTTGGTGAGGCCGGTGATATGCTGCACCCGCGGCAGGAGACCGCTTTCGGGCCGGCCGGTCGTGAGGTAAGGATCGACGATTTTAGTGAAATGATCTTTGTCGCGCTGCGTGTAGTGCACGCGCGGTTGGGTGTCGCCGCGGCGCACGCCGGCGAGGGTCTCGCCGTATTGGCTCTCGGGTTCGCGACCCACGGTGTAGGACACGCCGGCCGCGGCGATGAGATCGCCCACGTAGGTCGCGTCGATAAACATCCGGCCACGATAGGTTTTTCCGCTGAGCGTGGTGATCGCGGTGATGCGCCGGCCGGCCATGGTCACGCCCTTGCCGGGCGTGCGGTCGAGACGTTCTCGGTAGGCCACCGTCACGCCGGCATCGGCGAGCATTTTTTCAAAAATCCGGAGACCGACGTGGGGCTCGAAACTGCGGACGAATTTTTCGCCGTAAGCGGCGGCGACCGCGTCGTAAAATTCCGAGGCGATGCCGCCGAACGTGTTGCGCTTGCCGAGGAAATCGCTGGCCCCAAGTCCGCTGGCGCTCATGCCGCCGGGAAAGCCCGTGGGATTGACCAAAATGACCGATCGGCCCTCACGCCGGGCGGTAATCGCGGCGGTGACGGCACCGGATGAGTCCCCGTAAACGACGAGATCGTAAAGCGGTGACTCGGACGGCAGCGTGGTCGCTTGGGCGGCGCGCGCGGCGGAGGCTGCTCCCGTCAGCGAGAGTAGAAGCAGCGAGATCAGCGCCAGGGCATTCGTCCAAGCGATGCGGTAAGGAACAGTCTTCATGATTGCGGAGTTGACTGGAACCGATGCCGCCGGGAGATCGCCGTCCGGAGCCGTGGATCGGAAGCGGATTTCGGCGGAGAATTGGAGGGTCGATGGCCGGCCGAAGTAACCGTGACGGTCGCGTTCGTCGAGGAGCCCGAATGCGTGGGGATGATGTTTCTGGGCCGGGCGAAGTTACCGAAAAACGAGCGGGGATTGGGCGCGCGGGAACAAGGCGAGCCGGTCGCGCGAAGAGGACGCTCGCGTCCGCCCTCGCGGCGCCGCTCAGAACTCGAATGTGTTCGAGAGTTCGTAGGCGCGAGCGGGCGCGATGCCCCATACCGGGGATCCGTCGGAATTGGCACCGATTGTGCGGAGGCCGGTTTCGCCAAAGAGATTCTGGGCGTTGAATTGCACGCGCCAATTGATGCGACCGCTGAAAATTTTCCGGCGATAGGTGGCTTGCATGCCGCCGGTCAACGTGGGGTCGCCCGTGAACGGCGCGTCGACGTCGAATACTTGGCCGGCGTAGTTCTGCAAACCGCCGAAGTTAAACGTCGCGGGCTTGAGGCGGTAGCCGATGATTTTTCCCGATTCCCAGCGCAGATTGGTGCCGATGGTCAAACCGGTGAGCGAGCCCGTGAGGAATTTATAGCGGGCGACGAGCGAGCTTTGGTAGTCGGCGAGGCCGCGGTTGGAGGTGCCGACGAAAGCGGCGCCGGCGGAATACTCGGCGGCGACACCATTGGCGAAGTCCGTAGCGGCGGAGTTGAGGCCGTTGGTGATGAGTCCCTCGTCAAAGTATTTGCGATAGAATGATGCGCGGGCGGCGAAGAAGTCGGCCAGCTCGGAGCCCACCGTGGTGATTTTGTTTTCGATCTGATCGATATTGAAGATGAGGTCGATCTGACGGATGGGAGCGAAGGACAACTCCAGCGAGGTGCCTTTGGATTCGCGGGACTCCGTGGCGGCGGTGGCGTTGGGGGTGACGTAGGGCGCGGTGCTCGGCCTGCCGAATTCTCCGATGGTGGTCCACTCGGCCAGTCGGCCGGCAGCGGCGAGAGCGTTGTAAAGGCGGCCCTCGAAGGCGGTGATCCGGTTATTGGGGACTTGGCCGAATGCGCCGGAAGAGGCATTTTTCTGCGAAGACGCGAAACGGGTGAGGCGGATGTCGAGCTTATCGTTGAAGAAGCTGAATCCGAGGCCGATGTCGCGGGTCTCGCCGCTCTGCGGATCGATGGGGCGGTAAAGATTATCCTGGCGCTGGGCGGAAGCAGCGAAGTTTTCGGAGGCACTGGCAAACACGCGCGCCCACCGGAGCGGTTTATAGACGATGCTCTGGGTGGTGGTGGCCTGATCGAATTGGAAGCGGGCGCCGGTGTTGAGGTAGTCGGCGCGGGTCTTGCCGAGAAGCGTCGGGAAGGGCGCGACGGACGCGGTATTGACCAGGCTGCGCTGGATGTTGTCGACGCTGTCGGTGCGCCAGCCGAAGAGCGTGATGATTTTTTTGTCCCAGAAAAAACTCTGGAGGGAGAAACCGGTGCCGCTGTTTTTGTTGATGGTATAGGTGCGACCGTTGACGAGGAGGTAACGGTTGGAGGTGATCGGGGTGGGGGACATCTCCCAAGTGTTCGAGGCCGCGTTGAAATATTGGTAGTTATAGGAACGCTCTTTTTGGGCGGCGAGGTTGGTGGGGAAGCCGGTGAAGCGGAGGGACGTGTCGCCGACTTTTACCGGGTCGCCGACATACCAGAGCTGCATGTTGAACCGGGCTTGGGAGTTGCCGGCGATCGACTGGGGCAAAACGCCGGGGATGTCGTCGCCATATTGATAATTGAATTGGTAACGAAGCCGGTCCTGCTCGGAGCGCGTGTGCACGGTGGTGAAGCGGTGAAAGCCGAGCCAGCCGAGGGACTTGGTTTTTTTGGCGAAGTCGAAGTCGTAGTTGGCCTGGAGCACGAGGCTCTTTAGGGAGGCGTCGACGTATTCGCCGATGTTTCGTCCGTAGATGAAGGGCCGGAGAAAATTGGGGTTGGTCCGGCCGTCGGGGAGCCGGGTGGTGATGTCGATGGAGATCTGGTTGGTTTGGCTGATGGTGGCGAAATATTGCTCGGTGGTGCGGGTTTCCTGCTGGAAGGCGGCGGAGAAGAACAAATCCGGCGTGATGCGCTGCTCGAGGTTCACGTAATATTTGTGGTCATTTTCCCAGCGGTAATTGCCGGGCAACGCGCCGATCTCGACCGTTTCGAAAGGGAAGATTCCGCTGCTGGTGACCTGGGGATCGAGGAAGCCGACCGTGTTCTCCCGGGGGTCGCCGGAGCGGATGAAGCGGGCGTTCGGGCTGGCGTTGGCGGCGGCGCCGGTGTTGTTCCGGGTGCTGAGTATCGTGGCGCGATTATCGAGCGGGTTATCCCACTGGCCCGGACTGTAGAGCAACGCGGTGCTCTGCGCCGAGCTGTCGAGATCGCGCCGGATCAGGCCGAGGTTGACCGTGCGGCCGTCGGCGAGCGTGGCCACCGAGACAGGCGGATTACCGGCGGCGTTGGCCGGATTGCGGAAACCACCGTCCCAGTAAAACGTGGCCGCGATCTGGGCGGCCGTCATCTGCGGGGCGTAGGTGTTGTAGGCGTTGAGCCAAGCCGAAACGTTGTCCTGCACGGTGCGGAAATTGGGCCGGCGGCCCTTGGAGTTTTGGGCCTCGTAATAGCTGCGGATGGTCGTGCCGGAGAAAGGCGTGTAAGTGCCGGTGGCGAAGAGCCGCTTGTCGCGCTGGAAGGCGCTTTTGACCGCGTATTGTTGGTCGTTGTAAAGGGCGACGCCGCGCACGGCCAAACGGTTCTTGATGAGGACTTGGTTGTGATCGAGCACGAGGCGGTTGGAGCCGAGGTCATCGACCTTGGTCTCAACCTTGCTGGCGTTGCGGTTGAGACGGGCGGCTTTGGTGGAGGAGTTGATGAGGCCGGCGGGCTCGGCGAGGCCGAAGAGGATGGAATTGGCGCCGCGGAGAAATTCAGAGCGATCAGTGTTGTAGCGGTCAGTGGAGCCGAGGACCTCGATGTAATTGATGGTGGTCGTGGCGCGGCCCAGGCCACGGACGCGGACTTCGCCGGAGCGGTTGTTGTTATCGCCGAAGTCGCCGCCGACATAATTGTTGGCGCCGCTAAAGGTCAGTCCCTCTTGGTGGTAGGTGGAGTCGTTTTCCGCACCGGAGACGAAAGCGAGGGCGGACGCGACATCGTTGGCCGCGAGGTCGTTCATGAATTCATCGGTCAAGATCGAGACGGACGCGGCGATGTCCTTGAGGTCGGTTTTGAGGCGGCTGCCGGCCGTGGTGAACTGCGAGCGGTAGCCCTCGTCGTTCTGGTTGGTGACCACAAACGGGGACAGCACCACCGCTTCGGAATCGGCGGGCGGGGTGGGGTTCACGGGAGCGGTCTGGCCGATGACCAGCAGCGGAATTGCGAGGCCTAGACCGGTGAGCAGAAGCGGGCGGAGGTTGTTCATGGGAGGGCGCGAGGATGGGTTTGGGAGGTGGGTAGCCGCCGGGACAGATTTGGTGACGGAGTTATTCCGTGCGAAGGATGAGACGGAGGGGTTGGGGGTGGACGCCGACGCTTGGTTGCCCAATCGCCAGTGCGGTTAAAGGTAGCAGCGGGCGCCCGGAAAAACCATAGACAAGTGGGGAATGTCTTGTTGTTTTGCGTTCTGTGGCCGGTCCCGGGAAAAAAATTACCAAGTCAGACGCAGAGGCGTCGGACCCAGCCCTCGGCGGACCCGCAGTTTGCCGTGCGGGTTTTTTTCAATTCGCGGCGGGGCAAGATTTCACGAACGCCTGCGTGCAAAGCCGGGCGTTGTTCTGGTGCAAAAGCGGACGCGGGACGTTTGAAGTAAACGGGGTAAAACACAGCTTGAAGCCGCACGATTTGTATGTGCTGCCGTGGAACCGGCGGATCACTTATCGGCCGTCGGCGGACGAACCGATGTATACCGCGCACGTGCACATCGTGCCGTGGTATCGGGCCGGAGCCACCTGGGTGCCCAATGTGCCCCACGAGCGAGATGAGCCGGAGTTCGATTCGCCGGACCGCCGCGATCTGGTGTGGCCGTTGCCGGCGGACGTCGTCCGATTGCGGACGGAAGCGGATGATCCGCTAGGCCGTTTGATGGACTATGCCGTTCGCTGGTTTCTCCAGTCGAAGCGGGACGAACGCGAAGGCCGCGCCCTCGGGCTCCTGTTGAAGCGCGAACTGTTTCGGGCGGCGGAGTCGAGGGTCGAGCCCCCGGAGAGCTGGCCGGAGGAGTTGCGCCGACTGCTGGTGCACATTGAGAAAGGCTTCCAGCTATCGCCGCGTATCGAGGATTTGGCCGCCATCATCGGCCGGAGTCGTTCGCATGTGTTGAAGCTGTTCCGGCGTCACTTGGGGATATCGGCAAAAGGACATGTAATCGGGCGGCAGTTGCGTGAAGCGCGCGAGCTGCTGCTGAGCACCACGCTGGCGGTTTCGGAGGTGGGCAAGGCGGTCGGCTTGCCGGATCCCTACCACTTTTCAAAGCTCTTCCGACGGCACGTCGGTTTGTCGCCGCGGGAGTTTCGCTCGCAACACGGACCGTTTTCGTCGCCGCCCAAGCCCTCGAGTCACACCCCGATCCCACCCAAGGCGAATTAAGGCCGGCTCGTTGGCTGTAAACTGGCGGAGAGGGGGGGATTCGAACCCCCGGTAGGCTTTTACACCTACGGCGCTTTAGCAAAGCGCTGCTTTCGACCACTCAGCCACCTCTCCCGCTTAGTTTTCTAGCGAACAAATCGTTCCCGAGAAGCGCAAGGTGTTTCTGCGAAACCTCGTTCCGTCCCGTGAAACACCGACTACGGTTTGTCGTCGTCTTCGTCGGCTTCTTGCGGACGTTCAATCTCTTCGCGGCATTCGCTAATCACCCGAAGCCAGATTTCCCGCAGATCAAAGAGCGCCGGCTGAGCGTGCTCCCGAAAGGCGACAATCGCGGGGATCGTAGCGGTCTCCGCGGAATTCAGCAGCGCGAACGTGCTGTTCACGAGGTTGAGCGCGCGCTTGAAGAGGCTGATCGCCATCGCGTAATCGCCAAAGTCCAGCGCGTGGATTGCCTGCGCGGATTGGTCTTCGCTGCGGTGGAGCGAATTGAGGAGCGCCATGGAAACCGGAACGGGCAGCTTGGCGAGGCTCGCACTCTCAAGCCACTTTTCCTGCAGGCCGCCGATGATGGCTTTGGTCGAAATGAAGATGGGATTTTTGTGCAGGGTGTAGACGTCGTCTTCGTCGTCGAAGTCCGTGTCGTCTTCAACTTCATCCTCGTCGTCATCCGAGTCGGGTATCTCACCGCCTTCTTCCGTCCAGTCTTCGATACTCCAGCCCATCTGCTCGGCGACTTTGTCGATCCGGTTGGGGCTATCGGCGCTGGCCTCGTAGAGTTTGCGGTAACGGGCGATCGAGGCGTCCTGCTCGCGCAGGTAACGTTCCCAATCGAATTCGTTCCAAGCCACTTCGCCGCGATCTTCCCACTCGTTGTTGGAGGGGCCGTCAGAATCAGAGTTGCTCATCAGGTTGTGAGGAAAAGGAGGGGGCGAGCGGGGCGAATGCAAACAAAAATCCCCGTCATGTGACCGATGGTTTTTGCGGATTGAGTCGCGGGCCGGGCGGCGCCTAGGTTTGCCGGTCATGGGAGTCGTTTACCACGAGAACGTTTTCTTTTCAGGTCACGTCCAAGGCGTGGGTTTCCGCTATGCGGTGTTGCAGGTCGCGAAGGAGTATGAGGTGGCGGGAGTGGTCGCCAATCTGGCCGACGGACGCGTGCAGCTCGAGGCGGAGGGGGCGGAGGCCGAGGTGAAGGCGTTTACCGCTGCGGTCGAGGAACGGATGCATGGCTATGTGCGCAAGGCAGAGCGCAGCCACGGTCTTCGCGCCGGGCAATTCAGCGGATTCAAGATCACATGACGGACGGGAACGAGGCGGCCGTTGAGTTGGACGGGCTGACGAAGGATTTTGCGACCGGGCTGCGCGGGGTGAGGTTGCGGGCGGTTGATCATTTGAGCCTGCGCATCGGCGCGGGCGAAGTGTTTGGCCTGCTCGGGCCCAATGGCTCGGGCAAGAGCACGACGATCAAGGTCGTGCTGGGTTTGTTGGCGCCGACGGCAGGAGCGTGCCGGGTTTTTGGCGTGCCGAGTGACCGGGTGGAGTCGCGGGTGGCGGTGGGCTATCTGCCGGAAGCGCCGAATTTTTATCGCTTTCTGAGCGGGCGGGAGTTGGTGGCGTTTTACGGGCGGATTTGCGGCTTGAGCGGAGCGAAATTGGCGGCCCGGGTGGCGGAGGTGATCGCGTGGGTCGGGCTGACCGAGGCGGCGGAGCGTCGCGTCGGGACGTATTCGAAAGGAATGCTGCAACGCATCGGTTTGGCGCAGGCGCTGGTGCATGATCCAAGACTGGTGATCCTTGATGAACCGACGGCGGGGGTTGATCCGATCGGCACGGCGGCGATGACGACGCTCATTCGCGGCTTAAAGGCCCAAGGAAAAACGGTGCTGATCACCTCCCACCTTTTGGCCCAGATCGAGGAGGTCTGTGACCGCGTGGCGATTCTGGATCGGGGCCGGTTGTTGGTGAGCGGAACGGTGGCCGAGCTGACGGCGCCGTCGGGCGGAGGACCTGATCGCCTGAGTGTGGCGGAACGGGAGGAGTTGAACCAATGGCTGGCCGCCCGTGGGAAATCGCCGACCGCGCTCTCGGCGCAGGCAACTCGACTGGATCAGATTTTTGTCGAGCAGGTGGCGCGGAATCGGCCGACGGAGAAGGAGGAAAGCACGTGAAGAAGGTGCCGTTTTCCCTTGGGCGCACGGGATTGATCGCCGCCGTCACGTTGCGCGAGGCGCTGCGGCAAAAGCTCGTGGGTTTGTTGGTGCTGGTGGCCGCGGGCTTGGTCGTGGGCGTGAGGGGCTTGCGGGATTTCAATTTTGGCGCGCCCGAGCTTAAGTTCATCGCTGACTTCGGGGATGGGGCGATCGCGGGGTTTGGGGCGGTGCTGGCGATCGTGCTGACGGCGCAGCTCTTCTTCAGTGAGATCGAGAATCGCACCGCGCTCACCTTGCTCGCCAAGCCGGTGTGGCGGACGGAGTTTTTGTTGGGCAAGTTTATCGGCGTGGCCGTGGTGCTGGTGACGTTTTGCGGGACGTTGACCGCGACGTTGGCCGTCGTCCTTTGGCAGCGAGAAACCGCGTTCCGGCTGGAGCAGCCCGAAGCCTTTGCGCTGGGCGGAGCGGTGAACTACGGCGCGTTGGTCATCGCGGCGTGGTTGCACGCGCTCAAGTTGATGCTGTTGGCGGCCGGGACGTTGCTGGTGGCGAGTTTTGCCCAAACGCAGATTTACGCGGTGATGATGGGATTTGCCGGTTTTGTGATCTGCCATCTGCAGGGCTTTGCGCATGGGGCTTACGAGCGGAGCGGGGCCAGCGTAATGCTGATCCCGGCAAAGTTGATCCACTGGATTTTTCCCGACTTCCAACGGTTCGCGGCGGAAGCGGCCGGGGATCTGTCGGCGGTGGGGCTGGTGCGTCTGACAGTCTATGCGGCGGGCTACACGGCGGTGGCTTTGGGTCTGGCGGTTTACGTTTTCCGACGACGTGAAGTCTAAGGTCCATTTGCTGGCGGTTGTATTGGCGGTGCTG
>CALSBN010000214.1:0-9063 GCA_943373185.1 Opitutus sp. GAS368
TTCTCGGCACGAGCTACGTTTCGGAGGGCAAAGGGCTCAATTCGGTCATGCCCATCGCCGCCCAATGCGGTGTCGCGGACCAGGTCGAAGAAATCCCCCATCGCCTCGGGCATTTGGAGTGCCTGCGCCTGCAGAGCGAGGCCGACGTATTGCTGCTGCCTGGCAGCAGCGACTTGGCCTACTCGCCGTCAAAAGCCTACCCGTATTATCTCACCGGACGCCCGATTCTGGGCCTCGTTTTTGAAGGCAGCGTGATGGAGGCGTTGCTCGACGAACTTTCCTGCGCCTACCTGGTCCGATTTCATGAACTCGGCCCGAAGGAAGCGGCCCATATTGAAATCGGGCGCTTTTTCGACCTGGCTTTTGACGGCTTTCAATCCGGCGACCTGCCCCGGCGTGATGACGCAGAGTTTGACCGGAGTTACCTGGCTGAGAGCCTGACCGCCGTGCAATGCCAGTTGCTTGAACGCGCCACCGCAACCGCCCCAGCCGTCCTATGAACGAACCGGTGCCCGCCAGTGAACCCACGCCGCCGCCCGAGGAGAACTCGGCGGAGGCCACGCCGACCGGATCGCTTTTCGATTTCAGCCGGGGACGAAACCGGCGCCAGAGTCAGCGTTTTTTCAACACGGTGCTGCTCCTCGGCACCGTGGCCGTGGGCTATTTTGGTCTGACGTCCAAACTCGAAGATCCCTTCCTTCTCTACCAAGGCCTGCTGATTCTCGCGCTATCGTTGCTCCCGGCGATTCTTTGGACCCGGTTCCTCGGCCAACAGTTTCCCACGTTTGAGACGTTCCTCTTCACGTTTTCGAACAGTTTTGCGATTCCGTTGCTCACCGGCCATCGCCAACTCGCGGCCTACACCGACGACGTCATCACCACGGCAGCTTGGGGTGTGATTACGTTTCAGGTCACCGCCATCGGCACGTTTTACGCCACCAGCGCATTGCCAAAGCGGACTCCCTTTTGGCGGGAGGAGGTCTTCTCCGACCAGATCGGGCGGTATTTGGGCTACGCTATGGTGCTGAACACCATTTTCGTCGTGCTGAGCACCTACTTTGCGGCGATCCCGAGAGATCTGATCGGCCCCCTGCGGGCGGTTTTCTTCGGCATCGGCATCATCTGCACGTTTGTGCAAAGCCTGCGCTGGGGCCAAGGCAGTCTGAAGCACACGGAAAAAACTTACTTTGTGCTCAACCTTGCGGTCCAGATCCTCGTGCTCACCGGCACTTTGTTTTTGGTCAACGGGGTTTCGCTGCTGATCCTGACCCTCGCCGGCTATGTCTGTGGCGCCCGCCGGCTTCCTGTAATGATCTGCGTCGTTGCGCTGTTTGTTTTGGGCATTTTGCACAACGGCAAATTCGTGATGCGAGAAAAGTATTGGGAGGGCGGAGACTCTCCCACCGCACGCAATGACGAGTTTTGGGATTTGCCCGCGTTCTACCTGGAGTGGATCACCGCCGGGCTGCAAGTCCGCGACGAGAACCAGGCGGTTTCGAATTCAAAACACAAGTTACTCGAACGCACCTCCCTGTTTCACATGATGTGCCTCGTCATCAGCCTGAGCCCGGAAAAGCTGCCTTATTTGGAAGGCGAAACTTACCGGGATATTCCCGGTCAATTCGTGCCCAGATTCTTCTGGCCCGACAAACCCTTGGGACATGTGAGCACCTACCGCCTTTCCGTCTACTACGGTCTGCAACGCGAAGAGGACACCCTCAAAACCACGATCGGCTTCGGCATTTTGCCCGAAGCTTACGCCAATTTCGGATTTTTCGGTCTGGCCGCAGTCGGCGCCTTGGTGGGCTTTTGCCAAAAACTTATCCGGTCATGGTCCGCCCAGAGTCCGATTCTTTCGTATCCTGGAATCCTCACGGTTCTGCTGATGTCGTGGTCGTTTTCGACCGAACACACGATGAGCATCTGGCTGAGCTCGCTCTACCAAGCCTGTGTGGCCGTGCTCGGGATGATCATGATTGTCCGCAGCTTCTTAAAATGAAGCCCGATTCGGCGCAGCGGAGACTCGCTATCGTCCTGTCCCATCCCACGCAGTATTACAGTCCGTGGTTTCGCTGGCTCGCAGGGCACGCGAGTCTCGAATTCAAGGTGTTTTATCTCTGGCAGTTTGGCGTCACCGCGCAGCCGGACCCGCAATTCGGCACGGTGGTGAAATGGGATGTCGATTTGTTGTCCGGTTACCCGCACGAGTTCGTGCCCAACACGTCCCACCGGCCCGGCACCGATCACTTCGGCGGACTGCGGAATCCAACCCTCACCGCGCGTCTCGCCCAATTCCGGCCCAACGCCGTGCTCCTTTTCGGATACGCCTACGCCAGCCACCTTCGCGTGATCACTTGGGCACTCCTTCGCCGGACACCGCTTCTGTTTCGCGGTGACTCCCATTTTCTCGGGCGTGGCCGGCCTCCGCTCCGCACACGGTTGCTGCTCGGGTTTCTCTACGCCCGATTCGCCGGATTCTTGCCGGTCGGCGCAGCCAACCGGGACTATTTTCTCACCCTGGGCGTTCCTGCCCAACGCCTCCACTTTTCGCCGCATTCCGTCGATGCGTCGCGCTTCGCAATTTCGGACCCGGCGCATCCCGCGGCTGCCACCGCGCTCCGCTTTACACTCGGCCTCGCGCCGCACGACCGGGTCGTGCTCTTCGCCGGCAAACTGATTCCGGCCAAACAACCGCTCGCGTTGCTCGAGGCGTTTCTCACCGTGCGGCCAAGGGATACGGTCCTCATTTTCGTCGGTGACGGCGAAGAGAAACCCGGTCTCGTTGCCCGCGCCGCCGCCTCGCCCGAGGCCCGAATCCATTTCCTGCCGTTCGCCAATCAATCCGAGATGCCGTCGCGCTACCTCTTGGCCGATCTGTTCGTGCTTCCGTCCCGCGGATTGTATGAAACGTGGGGACTCGCCGTAAACGAAGCCATGCACCTCGGTGTGCCCTGCCTCGTCAGCGACCGCGTCGGGTGCCAACGCGACTTGGTCACCGAGGGCGAAACCGGCTGGGTTTTCCCTGCGTCCGATCCCTCGGCTCTTGCCGCGAAGCTCACGCTCGCTCTCGCCACCCTCGCCGATCCAGTGGACCGGGAGCGGATCCGTCGCTCCGTCACCGCCCGGATTTCCGGATACACCTACGCCCAGACCACAGCTGGGCTGCTTGCGGCTCTTTCGGTCCTGCCCTCCTCGTGAAAATTACGATCGTCGCCGGTTTCTTTCTCCCGGTCCCACCGGTGCGCGGGGGGGCCATGGAGAAAACGTGGCACCGCCTTGCCCCCGAGTTTGCGCGGGCCGGCCATGAGGTGACTTTTATCTCCCGTCGCTGGCCCGGATTCCCCGAGCGGGAAACCGTAAACGGCATCAAGCACCTCCGGCTGACGGGGTCGGATCACACCCGTTCCCTCGCGGTAAACCTGCTCCTCGACTTCATCTGGAGCGTGCGGGTGTGCCTGGCTCTGCCCCCCGGGGACATCGTGATCACCAACTTGGTTGCCCTGCCTGTCTGGCTCCGTCCGGCAAAACCGAGTGCCGGTCGCGTCGTTGCGGCCATCGCCCGCATGCCGAAAGGCCAAACGCGCCTTTACGGACACGTGGACCTCCTGCTTTCGCTCAGCGCGGCCGTAACCGCGCGCATCACCGCCGAGAATGCCCGGCTCGCCGACCGCATCCGACCGTTTCCGCTACCCATCGATTGGGCCGTGCACGCCGCTGCGGCCGCCCGCTCCGCCCCGCTCGTCATCGGCTACGTTGGTCGGCTCAATCCGGAGAAAGGCATCGGGCTGTTGCTTGGCGCCGCCAGTCGCTTGGTCGCGCGCTCCGACTTGCCCGCTTGGCGCTTGCGCCTCATCGGCCCCATGTCGATTCCCGCGGGAGGCGGTGGCGAAGTATGGTTCGAAGGCCTGCGGGCTTCGCACGGAAACGCTCTTGATGATCGGCTCGAGGTCGTGCCTCCCGAATACGATCCGGGTCACCTCGCCCGCTGCTACGGCGCGATCGACATTTTTTGTTATCCCAGCCTCGCCGACCGGGGCGAAACGTTTGGCGTCGCCGTCGCCGAAGCGATGGCCGCCGGGTGCGCACCGGTCGTGTCCAAGTTGGCCTGTTTCGACGAGCTCGTCCTCGACGGCGAGACCGGCTTGAGTTTTGACCACACGACGACGCGCGCCGAGGAAAACCTCGCCTCGGCACTCGCTCGCCTGCTGCGCGATGCCCCGCTTCGTCAGCAACTCGCGACCTCAGCCCAGCACCACGCCCGTCAATTCGACACGTCGGTGGTCGCCCAACGGCTCCTTGCGACGCTTTCGGCCCTGGATACGACGGGGCCGGCCTCAAAGCCTTCGTAAATTCCGCGATTGTCTCAATTGCCCCACGGTTGTCCTCTTCACGGGGAATGACTTCGGAACCGCCCTACCTCGGCCAACACACGCAGACGCCTTACCCGCGCAGCGAAGTGATTCGGCGCTTGGTCTGGTCGGCCGTGCAGGCGAGTTTCTTCCGCTGGAGCCCCCGGCCCTGCCACGGCTTCCGAGCCCGGCTTCTCCGACTCTTCGGGGCCACCATTCCTTCCCCCGACGAAGTCGTGGTCTTTCCCACCGTTTGCATCACTTTTCCATGGAAGCTCTCGCTGCAGCCCCGGGCCATGATCGGCCCGGACGTGATCGTCTATAATCTCGCCCCGATTTCGTTCGGCCGGGGTGCCAACGTGAGCCAACGCGTTCATCTATGTGCGGGCTCACACGACTTCAACCGCTGGTCGATGCCGCTCGTGAGCGCTCCGATCCACCTGGGGGACAATTCTTGGATCGCCGCCGATGTCTTCATCGGCCCGGGGGTGACGGTCGGTGCCCTAAGTGTCGTTGGGGCCCGCTCGGTTGTCATGCGAGACCTTCCGGCCGGAAAAATTTGTTTCGGTCATCCCTGCCGTCCGGTCCGCGACCGCGTCGAGCCCACAGTCTAACCACCGGATGCAACTCGCTCATATCGTTCCCAGTCTCGAAGAACGCCACGGTGGCCCCAGTAAGTCCGTGCGCGCCATCGCCAGCGCGTTGGCCTTGACCGGCAATAATGTCGAACTCCTGACCACGGCGCCAAGCGCGGCGGACCCCGAGGTGATCGACACGCTTACCATCGAAACCTTCCGGCGGGATTGGCCGCAAAAGCTCTGCCCTTCACGCGGTCTTCGCGACCGGCTCGCGAGCGGCCAAGCCGAGATCGTCCACCATCACTCGCTGTGGCTGCGCACGCTCCATTACGCCCACACCTACGCCAAACGCCGCGGCGTGCCGCTGGTTGTCTCGCCCCGCGGAATGATGTCGCAGTGGTCGTGGGCACACCACGGCCTCCGCAAAAAATTCGCCCGGCAGTTTGTCCATCCGGGTGCGATGGAAGCGATCGCGGGCTGGCACGCGACGAGCAAGGAAGAGGCCGAAGAAATTGAGGATCTTGGCTTCAAGCAGCCCGTGTGCGTCGCCCCCAACGGCGTGAATGCGCCCGCCCCCGACGAAATCGCCGCTGCCGGCGAGTATTGGCGCAAGGAGTGCCCGCAGGTCGCAACCCAACGTGTCGCGCTCTTTTATTCCCGCTTCCACGAAAAGAAGCGGGTCATCGAGCTGATAGATCTCTGGCTCGAGCGCGCGCCAAAGGATTGGATTCTGCTGCTCGTGGGTGTCCCGGAGACGTTTTCGGTCCAGGCGCTTGAACGCTACGTTTTGAGAAACTCCGGCGGCGGGCGCGTGCGCGTTTTCGATGGCTCGCGAAAACCCAAACCTTATGCGGTGGCTTCATTGTTCTTGCTTCCGTCCCATTCCGAGAACTTCGGCCTGGTGATCGCCGAGGCCATGGCCCACGGCTTGGCCGCAATCGTTACGGACACCACGCCGTGGCGCGGACTCACCGAGACCGGCGGCGGAGCGTGCGTTCCGTGGGCAGAATTCGGCGCAACGGTCGTCGCGCTCACCGGCGAGAGCCGACAAAAGCTGCGAGCGCGCGGGATGTTGGCCCGGGCTTGGACGCTCCGTGAGTTTTCATGGGAGAACTCGGCCCGATTGCTGGTAGATTTTTACAGCGCCTTGCGATCCCAGCAGACATGAGCCGGCAGCCCATTCCCTTGACCACGCCCGGCGAAAAATTCGGACGAAACCAAGGTGCCCGTGTCCCGCCACACCAACGGCCGCTTCGCCCGATCGAATGGGCGGTGCTGCTCCACGTGGGATCGATGGTCGCGTTTGGGACTTGGGCGTTTGGCAGCGGCGCCGACTGGGTCCGCACGACGCTTGCCTGCTGGGGCAGCGTCTCCGTTTTGCTGCTGCTCACGTTTGTTCGCGACAAGGACAACCGGGCCGAGCGCGGACTTCGGCCGTTGGTCTGGCTTTGGCCGTTGGCGGCGCTCAACGTCTTGACGCTGGTCGCCTGTCTCAGCCCATCATTTCGCGGTGTGAGTTTGGGCACCGAAACCATGTTGGTCCGGATCGAACGCCCGGCGTGGCTACCCAGCAGCGCCCGGCCTGCGAGCGCCGTCTATGAACTATGGCTCTTCAACGCCCTTTATCTTTCGGCGTTCAACCTCCTGCTGGTCATCAGGCAGCGCCGAGCCCTGCGCGGCCTTTTGCTTTTCATGGGCGTCAACGCGCTCGCTCTGGCGGTGTTCGGCACCGTCCAGAAACTCACCCATTCATCCGGTTTATTTTTCGGCTTGGTCCCCTCACCCCAGGAATTTTTCTTCGCCTCCTTCGTTTACCACAACCATTGGGGCAGTTTTGCGATACTGATGACCGCCGCCGCACTGGGCTTGGTCTGGCATTTCGCCCGCCGCCGCGAGGACCGGGATTTTTTCCACAGCCCGGCGTTCACCTGGGTCATCGTCGTGTTGGCTTTGGCGGCAGCCGTTCCACTCAGCGGTTCGCGGGCGACCACGCTATTGATCGCAGGATTGCTTGGCGGCGCCTTGGTCCACGTGCTGGTGCGGATGGTGCGGCGGCGGCGACGTTTCAAGGAAAGCATCGTGCTGCCGCTCGCCGGAGCGGCCGCCTGTGTGGTGCTCGGACTTGGGGCCATTTGGTTCGTCGCCCGCGACAGCATCGCGCTGCGTCTGGCTAAAACTCGCGAGCAAATAACCACCATGCGGGCCGAGGGCACCATCGGCGCCCGGGCGGTTCTCTACCGAGACACCTGGCAGATGGCCCGTGACAAGATTTGGTTCG
Source organism: Opitutus sp. GAS368 (assembly GCA_943373185.1). Taxonomy (GTDB): domain Bacteria; phylum Verrucomicrobiota; class Verrucomicrobiia; order Opitutales; family Opitutaceae; genus Tous-C4FEB. The sequence goes on from CALSBN010000214.1 coordinate 7,206, forward strand.
GCTGGGGCACCGCTTCGTATCCCCACGTTTTCCAACTTTACCAGACGATCAAACCCAACCCCGCCGACCGCCTGCCGATCTACTATGCCGATGCCCATAGCGACTGGCTGCAATCGGCCGCCGAGCACGGACTCGTCGGGACCGCATTGCTCGGACTCTGCGCTTTGGTGCCGCTCGCCGGATTGAGGCCCCGCCATTTCTCCAGCCCGGTCGTCGGTTACCTCCTCGCCGGGTGCGGTTTTGTCCTGCTTTACGCCTGGGTCGAGTTCCCCTTCGGAAACGCCGCGGTCGTCCTCTGTTGGTGGCTCTGCTTTTTTTCGGCGGTCCGGTATTCTCGGCTCGAAACATCCACCGAAGGCACCGTTCGCTGAATCATGCACGCGCCCCTCTGTCCCGTATCAATTCTGATCCCGACCAAAAACGAGCGGTCAAACATCCGGGCCTGTCTGGAAAGCTGCCGGTTTGCGGCCGAGGTGGTCCTGATCGACTCCGGAAGCACCGACGGCACGTGCGAGATCGCGGCCGAGTTCGGTGCCACCGTGATCGACTTCAAGTGGAACGGAAGTTTTCCCAAGAAAAAAAACTGGGCCTTGCAGAACGTGCCGTGGCGCCACGAATGGATCTTCATCCTCGATGCCGACGAGCGGATTATGCCTCCGCTGGCGGCCGAGTTGAGCGCCTTGCTGACCGGACCCAATCCGCCCTGCGCCGGCTACTACGTGAACCGGCGGTTTTGGTTTCTCGATGGCTGGCTGATGCACTGCGGTTATTACCCGAGTTGGAACGTCCGTTTGCTCCGTCGCTCGCGGTGTCACTTCGAGAAATTTGCGGGCATCGACGACACCCGATCCGGTGACAACGAAGTGCATGAGCAGGTGTTGATCGATGGCACCGCCGGGCGTCTCCAGGGCGAGATGGAGCACTACGCCTTTCCAACGATCGATATCTGGGTCGAGAAGCACAACCGCTACTCAAATTGGGAGGCCAAACTCCTCGCCTCACGCGCGGACCATGAGGCCGACACGGCGGCCATTCAGATGCCGTCCCTCGCCCGTAAACGTCGGCTGAAGCTGCTCGCCGCCCGGCTCCCGTTTCGCCCGCTTTTGCGTTTCGCCTACCATTACGTGCTGTGCGCCGGGTTTCTCGACGGTTACCGCGGTTACGTGTTCTGCCGACTGATGGCGATCTACGAGTTCCTCAGCGTCGCCAAGGCCCGTGAGCTGAGCCGCACCGGCAAGTCCTGATCGCCGCTTCCTTTGCGTTTTGTCTTTATCAATCGCTTCTACTGGCCCGACGAGCCGGCGACTGCCCAGCTCCTGACCGATCTCGCCGAAGCGTTGGCCGCCCGCGGTCATTCGGTGAGCGTGATTGCCAGTCGCCCGGGCGCCGATACGCCAAACGCCGAACAACGTAAGGGTGTCACGGTCGTTCGGGTGCGCAGCACCCGACTAAACCGGTGCGGCCTGCTGGGAAAGCTCGCCGATTTCGCGACGTTCTACGTCGGTTGCTTGTTTTGCTTAATCACCCGAGTCCGCCCGGGTGACATTGTTGTGGCCCTGACGGATCCTCCGCTGCTAGGTCCGGGGGTTTGGCTCGTCGCACGACTGCGGCGCGCGCGGTTGATTCATTGGGTTCAGGATATTTACCCCGAGATTGCCGTGGCGCTCACCGGAAATCGCTGGCTCGGCGTTTTCGCGACGTTGCGCGACATCGCTTGGCGACGCGCCGAGGCTTGCGTGACCCTCGGATCCGATATGGCGCGAGTCCTCGCGCGCGCACGCGTCGAGCCGCGGCGGCTCGTCGTCATCCCCAATTGGGCCCCCGCCGGTTTGGGCGTTCAACCTGCGGACATCGCGGA
>CALSBN010000215.1:0-9059 GCA_943373185.1 Opitutus sp. GAS368
CGCCACGCACTCAGCGCTTGATCCGTGACCACCCTCACGCCAACTCAACCAGGGGAGCGGGGGAGGAGCTTCGCCCCTCCCCCTGTGCCCCCTCCCTTAACTTAACTTATCTTCCTCGATCCGCTGTCCAACGGACGGGGTCCACCTCAGTTTTTGAAAAAGAAAAGGGAAGAGATATTCCCGATCTCGTATGATCTATCGCCTTTGGCGGTTGGACCTGCGGACGTTGTCCGAGGCGTTTTCGAAGCAGAGATTTCAGACCCGATTCCGCATAATCAGCTGATGAAAATTCTGGTGGGTGCTCTATGAAGAAGCCGAACAAACGCACTACAGCACAACGCGCTTCGCGCGTGGCTGACCGCTGAACGTTAGGCAGAAATAGATCAGCACAATGGAAGAAAATTTCATACAAATAATTCTTGGGACGCTTATCCCGGTTCTATTCGCCTTTATGGGCGACATGCTCAGCCGGTTCTTAAAGAAAAACAAGAAATCGGAAGCGCCCTCGCCAACCGAAAAACTCAATGTTGCGCTTAATACATTAAAACGCACGGCATCCGAAATGGACAGTGTTATCACTGATGTGACATCGGATATCCGGCGTCGGCAGGAGGCACTCGCGGAGCTGCAAACAAGAAGCGATGCAATGACAGCTCAGGAAGCAGCACTTCAAAAGAAGATAGATCACCTCAGTAATATACCCGTTGAGGTAGCGCGCTACTTTCAGGAAATCAATGCAGCAAATCTTGTAGAACTAGATAAGAAAAGCAGTCGAAGAGACATCACATTTTTCATCTTGGGCGTTGTTGTTTCGGTCATTACAGCGGTTATCCTTAAAGCGTTTGGAATATGAAAAATAGGCCTAACAAAGCGATGCAGCGAAGCCGATTGCTTGTCACGAGTCCTGCTTCCGCAGGCCTCGCGCCAAGCAACCGGCTCGCTGATCGCGGACGTTCGGCAGAAAAAATGCGTCCCTTTGAAAATTTACTCCAGCGGCGTGCGTTCCTCTTCAGCGTGGCGGGCGCGACCGCCGTTGTTTCTGCACTGCTCGCGTTGATCGCACGCAATTGTTTCACGATTCATCAGACAGGCACCGCCGTTTTTGCAGGCGCAGGTTCACTCATGACCGCTTTCTTCGCGTGGCGCTATTTCAAGGATGCTCGCGCAATCCGTCGCCCATGAAGAAAGAGCCGAACCAGAGCACCACAGCACAACGCGCGGACGAACCCTTTTGGGTGCTACTCAAAGTCCGTCCTCCGCGCGTGGCTGACCGCTGACGATTCGATTGAAACATGTATTACATCGACTATATCAGCCCTACCAACCTCCTTTTGGTCGGGGCCATTTGCACAGGCACCGGACTTTTTTTATTCAGGAAGGCCTATACAGGCGACACCCTGTTTCCAGGAACACTCTGGACTCACATCCCAACCTGGATTTTTTGGGCCACAGGTGGGTTACTCCAGATTCCACTGCCCCTAGCTTATTTTTTTCTTAAATTGCAGAAAGTTATCTAAGTGCTGGCGAACGGGGCCTGGCCGTCGTTTGTTAGTTATTGTCACGTTTTGAGCGACGGCGATAGCCGCGCGAAGCAGCGGCAGCTCCGAGTTGCAACGGTTCGGCCAGCCATGAGATCGACCGTGCAGAGCATTTGGAAATTCGATCCGCAATGTTCGCGCCATGCCCGCCGCCTCGCCCTTCCTCGCCTCTTGATTCGATCTTAAACCAACCAACAACGGCCACATCCCTCAGATCGGCATCGCGGCCAGACCCTCCCGTTCAACCGGCTGCTCAAGATGGTTTGCGGCCGGAGACGAGGTAGTTGACGCCGCCGAAACCGCCGTGAAACCGGCCGGCGGCAATCGCGTTTTGCTCCGTTTCGAATTTGCGCTGCAGCCCGGCGAACGCCCGCTCGAAGAAGTCTTCGGTGCCGCCGCCCTTGAGCACGTTAAGGCGGAGTTCGTCGCGGTCCCACGGGCCGATGCCATTTTGTTTCCATTGTTTCTCCTGCACCAGAATCGTCTGCTGGACGGCGCCGAGGTAGGGTGGGTAAAGCGGGTTGGCCTTGTCCGATAAATGGACGGAAATCTCGGACACGCCGAGTTGCGCGAAGTAGCCGGGGAGCAGATCGCCGATACCGTGGTTCCCCAAGCCTGCGGCGATGCGACCGCGCTGGGCCCGGAGCCAAAATTCGAAGTGTTGCGTGACCTCTTCGACGGGTTCGGCGGCGGTCTGTGAAGTAAACGCGACGCAGTTCCAAAGATTGTTGGGCTCGCTGCAAAGGGGTCCGGGCGGACGGGGTCTGGCCGTTGTATGTTAGTTTTCGTCACGTTTTGAGTGAGGGAGAGTGCCGCGCGAGGTAGCCGCAGCTCCAAGTTGTAACGGTTCGGCCCGCCATGAGATCAGCGGTGCAAAGCGCTTCGAAATTCGATCCGCAATCTTCGCGCCATGCCCTCTGCCTCGTCCTTTCTCGCCTTCTGAATCAATCGAATTTCAACAAACAAGAGCGAGCCCCCTCAGATCGGCACCGTGTGCTACGTTTGGGCCAATTCTCCGCGCGCCAACCTCTACAACGCCGAAGGCCTCCCGCTTCCCCGTTCCGCACCGACGCTTGGCCCGCCGGCGGGTAATACCGACGTCACACGATGTTTGGACTTTCGGTGGATCGAGGTGGGGCCGGGACCTCAGGGCCCGGCCTCCGGCGGGCGCAGACCAAAACCGTCGGGCCCGGAGGTCCCGACGCCACCTTCCAACGTCAATTTTTCACCAGCCAGTGGTAGAAGCGCGCCGCCGATCTTCCGCGAAAAACTTCGATTTGGAAGGGTCGGCGCTCGTCACCGTTTCGCGAGGCGGGCGCTCAACTCGAGGTAGTCACAGAGGACTCCGACGTTGCGGTTGAAGACGGCGCTGTTGATCCGGTCCATCACGGAGTATTCGCCGTTCCAGAGCTTTTTTGGCGCGGGCGGCGTCTTGAATCGCTCGTTGCGCGTGATCCAGGCGCCGGAGGACTCCTGAGCGTCGATGATCGCTTGCACCTCGCCCGCGAGCGTCTCAAGGCGGCGGGTGAGGGCTGCTTGGGAGAGCTCCGGGGTCTCGGCGCGCTGCAAGCCCTCGCGGCCGAGTTTCAGCGCCTGCTCGTAGCGCCGGGTGACGGCGGCGATCTGCCCGGTGAGGTTGACCTCATAGCCGTAGCCGGTGCTGCGCTCGGGGCTGAGTTCTTCGACGCGGTTCACGCGCACCCGGCCGCGGTCGTAGTAGAGCGCCCGGTTGGTCCCGAGCTCGACGAAGCGCGCCCATTTGCCGTTGGGCAGGCGGATCTCCTGCAACCAACGCAGCGTGTCGGGGATCGGTTCGAGCAACGTCGCATCGCCGAGCGCGAGATACAGGTCGATCAACGTGCCGAGGTTGCGGACGCTCTCCGACGGCCCGAGCGACGCCGGTTCGAAGGAGCGGGCCCAGGCGGGCTGGAGAAACTCGTTGTATTGCTGCGACCAGCCGGGCTGGGGCGGCGGATTCTGGGAGATCACGATAAACCGCGCCACGCGACGCAGACTCGTCGCAACGGCTTTGTTCCCGGGGTCCAAGCGGTGCGCTTCGATCATGACGCGCACGCAGTCGTTGATGCCGCCGTCGTTGAAGGTGGCGTAGTCGTGGTAGTTTCCGCGCGGCGGATACAGGTGGGGCCAGCCTCCGTTCCCAAGTTGCGTGGTGAGCATCATGTCGAGCGCGCGCCGGGTGGCGGCGGCGAGTCGTTCGTCCGGAGCGGCGTGGTTCAACGCCAAGAGGAAGCTGATCGCCGACTGGCTCTGGTTGTCGTCGAAGCTCACGGTCTCGTTGCTCAGATCGGCGAAGTTGATGGTGTGGTCCCAGCCGCCGTGTTTGTTCTGACCGCGGATGAGCGCATCGGCCGTTTGGCGGGCGGCGGCGAGTGCCTGCGGGTTACCCGTCGCGAGGTAGGCGCGCAGGTAGGATTGCCCGACGGCCGGCGTGCCCGGTGGCTGCACCTCGATGGTGTCGGCATCCTTGGGGCTTTCGCCCCAGCGCTGGGACAAGTCCGGTGTCACCGAGTAGACGTAGCCGCCGTGGGTGTTGATGGTTTGAAAAAACGCCACGCCTTTCGCGAGCGCGGCCTCGGCCCGGGGACGGACGTCGGCGGCGAAAAGACCAAAGGGCAGGAGGGCCAGGAAAAACCAGCGGGTAGAGCTCATGGGGGGGTGAGGACAATCAACCGAAAAACCGCAGAAGGTGGAACCGTTAATTTCCGCCAATCGACGCCAATGAAAGAGTTTTGGACAGCATCCAACTCAACCGGTTATTCACCTAATACCAACAGCCCGTGAGAAACGAACTTTAGGAATTAGAATTTTTAACCACAGATTTCACAGATAAATACCGGATAAAATCCCCGGCACTTCGACTCAGTTGCCTTACATCCGGTTCGGATCTGCGAAATCTGTGGTTAAAGTCTGAATGTTTTGGGTTGTTGGTATAATCGGTGAATCAAGAATTCACTCCCGGAAAAATTCTTCCTCATGGATTGGCGGGAATTGGCGAAGATTCGCGGTTAACCAACTGCCGAATACAGGATCAAGAGAGGCGTCGAAAGTGTCAGCAAACCAGGACCGCCTCTCCCGTCGCGAATTCTCGTCCGGCCCGGGCCGGAGAAATCGACGGCAACTCAGTGAGCCGGTGAATCTGTTCTAGAAACGCGCCCGGTTCTCCGCTCAGCTCTCACCTCTCGCATGTCCGCTTCCACCACCCGCCCGCTCACCCTCGGTTTCGACGCCGACGACACCCTTTGGCACAACGAGAACATTTTTGAAAAGGTCCACGTGCGCTACCGCGACCTCCTCGCGCGCTACCACGACGCCGCCACCGTCGATCGCACCCTCTTCGCCACCGAGATGCGCAACCTCGAACTCTACGGCTACGGCGTAAAGGGCTTCACCCTCTCTTCCATCGAGACCGCCATCCAGCTCACCGCCGGCCAGATCAGCGCGGAAGAAATCAAACAGATCATCACGCTCGGCCAGGAGATGCTCGCCCACCCCGTCGATCTGCTCGACGGCGTCGTCGAAACTCTCTCCTCCCTCTCCGGCACCCATCGGCTGCTCGTCATCACCAAGGGCGACCTCCGCGATCAAGAGCGCAAACTCGCCCGCTCCGGGCTCGCCGCCCATTTCCAACACGTCGAAATCCTCTCCGAGAAAGACGAACGTTCCTACGGCGATATTTTCCGCCGCCACGCCATCGACCCACGGCGCTTCCTGATGATCGGCAACTCCCTGAAATCCGACATTCTGCCCGTGCTCGCTCTCGGCGGTGCCGGCGTGCACGTGCCCTACCACCTTACCTGGGCCGCCGAGCGCGTCGAACACCCGCCGCGCGCCGATGGCCGTTTCTTCCAGATTCAATCCGTGCGCGAACTGCCCGCCGTGCTGACGACGTGGTCGGCTGGGTTGTAGCATTCCGCGCCATCCGATCCGCGCCGTGAACCGCCTTGTCCCCACGCGGTCTGTCTGCGATTGCTCTGCGTCTTCTTTCCGACCGCCTGCGTGAACCTCCTCGACCGCCACATCTTCAAGAGCGTGCTCTTCACCTGCGCGGGCGCCGTCGCGCTCTTCGCGTTCGTGCTGATGCTGGGCAACCTCATCCGCGATCTTTTGCCCTACCTGCTCTCCGGGCAGTTGCCCACCGGCACCTTTCTCCGGCTCGTGTGGATGCTCGTGCCCGCGGTCGCGATCTACGCCCTGCCGATGGGCATGCTCACCGGGGTTCTCCTCACGCTCGGCCGCCTGTCCGCCGACAGCGAGATCACCGCCATGCGCGCCGCCGGCCTCAGCCTCACCCGGATCGCCCGTCCGATTTTTCTGCTCGGGGCGCTCGGTTGCGCGTTCGGGCTCTACGTCAACTTCGAGTCCATGCCCCGCGCCCGCGTCCAGTATCACAAGGAACTCGACGAAGCCATCCGCGCCAATCCCCTCAGCTTCATCGTCCCAAAAACCTTCATCCGCAATTTCAAGGGTTTCGTCGTCTACGTCGGCGACAAGCAGGGCACCGTCATGCGCGACTTCTGGCTGTGGCAACTCGACCGCGAGGGCCGCACCACCCAGCTCGTGCGCGCCGAGTCCGGCCGCTTCGACTACGACGCCGTCGCCAACGAACTCATTCTCACCCTCACCCGCGCCCAGATCGAGGAACGCTCCGCCTCCAATCCGGAGAACTTCGCCGAGTCGCCCCGCATCGGCTCGTTCGAGCAATCCGAGCCGCAACGGCTGTCGCTCACCCGCCTCTTCGGCACGCCCACCGTGCGGCAAAAACTCTCCTGGATGACCTACGCCGAACTCCGCGCCGAGGAAGCCCGCGTCGCCGCGCTCCCCGTCAATCCGGACGCCCCGAAGGACCACGCCCGCGCCGTGATGAAGGTGACGCTCACCGTGCAGGAAAAATTCAACACCGCCCTCGCCATCCTCTCCTTCGCGCTGATCGGGGTGCCGTTGGGCATCAAAGTCTCCCGCCGCGAGACGAGCGCCAACCTCGGCGTCGCCGTCCTCCTCGCCCTCGGCTACTACATGCTCACCGTGGCGGTGACGTGGCTCGACCGCCACCCCGGGTATCGCCCCGACCTGCTCTTCTGGCTGCCCAACACCGTTTTTCTGATTCTCGGCGTCTGGCTCTTTCTGCGCATCGAGCGCCCGGCCGCGCGGTAGAGAAGTAGGGCAGGGTCTCCGACCCGCCCTCCAAGTTTCGCCACGCCAATCCGAAAGGGCGGGTCAAAGACCCCGCCCTACTCCCGTCAATTCCCTCACGCCTCCTGCGCCGCCACTGTGCCCGAGCGGCCGTCGATCTCCGCCATCACTTGGTCCCGCACCGGGATCGCCGCGCGGTCGGCCAGATACTCCCGCGCGAGATCGTCCATCCGCACAAACTCCACGCCCGCCCTTACGCAGGCTTTCAACAATTCCTGAAACAAGCCACGCCGCCCCATGCCCTCGATCTCCGCGTGCAACGTGAACACGTGTGGCCGCGCCGGCTCGGCCTGCATGAGTTTCAAATAGTGCGCCACGATGCGGTCGTCGGGATACTCCGGCCGGCCCATCAGTTCGTCGAAGGTCGGCAGCGTGCTCGGAATCTCCACCGTCTTGAAGACCCGGCCGTCGACGCGCGGGAAAAACGGCGCGCCGCCCCGCGTGTCGCTCGAGTAGAGCAGGCCCGCCTCGTCGTAGATCTGCCGGCTCTTGGCGTTGCTCTGCCAGCCCGGTGCGCCGGCGGTCCGCGCCGCCACGCCAAAAATCCGGATAAACTCGTTTCGCGCCGCCGCGAACTCCGCGCGCACGTCCTCCAGCGACAGCGTGTGCACGTAGTCCTGCCAGCGGTAATGGTTGAAGCAGTGAATCCCCACCTCGAAGCCGGCGTCGCGCACGGCGCGCATCGCGGCGGTGTTGCGCCGGCCGATGTGCGGCGCGGGCAGCAGTGTGCCGTTGAGCAAGGTGCGCACGCCGTAGATCTGCACGACGCTCGTCCGCGAAACTTTCTGGAAAAATCCCGGCCTCAGCACCCGCGTGATCGCCCGTCCGGTCTGATCCGGCCCAAGCGAGAAAAGAAAAGCCGCCGGCGCGCCCACCGCTTGCAAATCCGTCACGAGATTCGGCACGCCTTCCCGCGTGCCGCGGTCGGTATCGACATCAACTTTGAGCGCGAGGCGCATGGTTTTCCGTGGTAGGGACGGCTCTCCGAGCCGTCCGTCGGGCGCGGACGCCACGAAGCGGCGTCCCGACCGGGTTCACTCCAGCTGATAATCCTTGTGCGCGAGGTGGTAGTCCAAGGTGAGTTTGATCGCTTTCTTCAAGCCCACCTTGGGCGCCCAGCCGAGGCGCTTCTTCGCGTTGGCGATCGAGGGCACGCGCTTCTGGATGTCCTGGTAGTATTTCCCGAAATATTTGCCCGAAGGCACGACCACGGTTTTCGCCAACCGCGCGTGTTCGGCGTAGTCCGGGTAGTCCTTGAACGCGGTGATGATGTGCTTCGCCAGATCGGCCACGCTCACATCGTTGCGCGGATTGCCGATATTGAAAATCTGCCGCGACGCGCAGCCGTCCTTGTTTTCGATGATCCGCAACAGCGCGTCGACGCCGTCGTCGATAAAGGTGAACGAGCGGCTCTGCTTGCCGCCGTCGACGAGTTGCAGCGGCTTCTTGAAGATCACGTTCGAGATGAACTGCGTGAACAGGCGCGAGCTGCCTTCCTTCGGCTCCATCACATCGTCGAGCTGCGGCCCGATCCAGTTGAACGGCCGGAAGAGCGTGTAGTCCACGTTGTCGCGCACGCCGTAAGCGTAGATCACGCGGTCGAGGAGCTGCTTCGAGCACGCGTAGATCCAGCGCTGCCGCTCGATGGGGCCGTAAACGAGGTTCGTCGTCTCCTCGTCCAGCTTGGCATCGGTGCTCATGCCGTAGACCTCGGACGTGGAGGGAAAAATAATCCGCTTCTTGTATTTCGCGCAGTGGCGCACGACGGCGAGGTTGGCCTCAAAATCGAGTTCAAAGACGCGCAGCGGGTCTTTCACATATTGGATCGGGTTGGCGATTGCGACGAGCGGGATGACCACGTCGCACTTCTTCACGTGATACTCGATATACTCGCGGTTGATCGTGATATCGCCCTCGACGAATTTGAAACGCGGGTTGGCGAGGCTGGCGGTGAGTTTGTGGGAGCCGATGTCCATCCCGTAGACTTCCCAGTCTTTCAGTTTTAAAATCGCCTGCGTGAGCGAGCTGCCGATGAAACCGTTGGCGCCGAGAATGAGAACTTTGATGGGCATGGGAAAGAGAGAGTCTGAAAGACCGAAGGGCTTAAAGGGTGAATTCGGCCCGGCTGGCCGGCGCGGCTAAACGACCTGCCCGACGCGCAACTCCGCCGCGACTCCGCCGCGCCACTCGGTCTTCGTGAGTTCCAACGCCCCGTCTCCCGTCGCCACCACAAGCGGCACGACCGACAACACTTCGCCCGGCGCGCCCCGACGTCCGCGCATCGCCGGCGAATCCGTTTCCGCCCACCAC
>CALSBN010000216.1:0-8952 GCA_943373185.1 Opitutus sp. GAS368
GGCGACGTGGCGCGAACTCGATCTCCTCTCCGACTGGCGGCCGGAGCACGCGCGGGAGCCGAACCCAGCGCTCCTCGCCCCGCCGCGCCGCGCCGCACGCCGCCCTTTCCGCTGGCTTGTCCCCGTCGCGCTCGCCTCCGCCGCGGCCGTCGTGGCCGGCTTCTTTTTCCAACGCGACGCCCGGCATCATTCACAGGCGGCAGCGGATTTAATCGCCGTCGCCATCGGCTACGAAAAACGGTTCCTCGACGATGGTTCCCTGCTCGAACTCAACCGGGGCGCCTCCGTCGTCGTCGAATACACCGCCGCCGAGCGCCGCGTGCGCCTCTTGACCGGCGAGGCGCACTTCACCGTCGCGAAGAATCCCTCCCGCCCGTTCATCGTCAGCGCCGCCGGCGTCGAGACGCGGGCCATCGGCACCGCCTTCAATGTGCGGCTCGCTGCCGGGTCCGTGGAAGTCCTCGTCACCGAAGGCCGCGTGCAAGTCGCGCCATCCTTACCGACCCCGGCGCCCCTGCCCATGTTGGGGGTCGGCGAAAAACTCTCAGTTCCGCTGGAGAACGATCCGAACCTCAACTTGTCTCCCGCGGCGCTGGTGCCGGTGGCCGTCGGGGCCGAGGAGATCGCCCGCGCTCTCGCTTGGCAGCCCCGCCTGCTTCAGTTTTCGTCCGCGCCCTTGGCGGAAGTCGTAGCCGAGTTCAACCGGCACAACACCCTCCAACTCGCCCTGGCCGACCCGGCGTTGGCCGCCTTCCCCGTGACCGCGTCCTTTCGCTCCGACAATGCCGAAGGGTTCGTGCGACTCCTTCAAGTCACCGCGGGTGTGCGGGCCGAACGGCGCGGCGACACAATTTCGCTCCGGCTCGCAAATTCTCGTTAGTGCCTCGCAGGACATGGGCCGTCTTGCTTAGACCACGACCCCGCTTATGCCCCACCCCACCCGCTTCGCGCGTTGGCTCTCGGCCACCGTCTTGATCTTGTCGCTCAACGTTAGCTCTTATGGTGCGAGCCCGGCACCACAGCGCTTTGATATTCCGGCGGGGGATGCGGCCACCGCGCTTCGCCTCGCGGCACAACAGGCCGGCCGCGAGATCATGTTTCCGGCCGCCATCGTGCAAGGCGTTCGCGTCGCCGCCGTCCGCGGCGAATTCACGGTCGAAGAAGCCCTCACCCGCATGCTCGCCGGCACCGATCTGCGGCTCGTGAGCGACGCCGGTTCCTCCGCCCTCGCCGTCGGCCGTGCTGCTCCCGCCGCGCCGCAACGCAACCCCGCGCCGTTGCGCTCGCCCCCCACAACCGCACCCGACAATGAGTTGGTCACCCTCTCTCCGTTCGAGATCAGCGCAAATTCCGATATCGGATACCAAGCCCGCGAAACCGTCGCCGGTGGTCGTCTCCGCACCGAGCTCAAGGACGTCTCCGCGCAAGTGGACGTGATGACGCCGGAATTCCTCTCCGACCTTGGCATCAACTCGCTCGAAGACTCACTCCGATTCTCGCTCAACATCGACAGCCAATCTGATTGGTATGACCCCTCCGGCGATGGCAACACGCTGGGAGGAAATCCGTTCAACCCCTCGGCCGGCAACCGCGCCCGCGGTCTCGCTCGCGCCAGCACCTCCGTCGGCTTTTTCGAAACTTCGATCCCAATCGATAACTACATCACCGAGCGTCTCACGTTCGTCGGCGGGCCCAACGCCATCTTGTTCGGTAATGGCTTGGCCGGTGGTTCGGTCGACACTTCGCTGCTCCGGGCCAATACTTTCGGCGGTAAAAACAAGGTCTCGCTTCAAGTCGACAGCGACGACGGCTACCGCGCTACCCTCGATTACAACCACGTCCTCATCAAGCGGCGCCTTGCCTTTCGCCTGGCGACGATGACCCAGGATCTTAGTGCCGGTCGCAAACCGTCGTATGATCGTTCCGACCGCTACTTCGGCACCATCACTTACGAGCCGATGCTGAAAGTCCGCTCGCGGGCGTATTTCGAACACGGTGAGCTCAAGAAGTCCCCGGTGCGTTCAACGCTCGTCCAAGACAAGGTCACGCCCTATCTCGACCGAATTCTCACTCCGGACCAGAAGGCGCGTTATCTCGCCACTTACGATCCCACCCTGATCAAAGCTTTCGATAACTCGGCGATCAATTCCTTCAATATCGGCGCCAATAACAACGCCGTCCTGCCCGCCCTGAGAGCGCAGGGATTTGCTCCCGCCGTCGCGACCACCCCGAACACGGATATCCTCTCTCGCTTCACCAGTTCAAGCCCGGTGCTGATTCTTGGCGGCGTTGAAAGGACCCCAATCCCGATCACTTCGTGGAACAACACCGGGGTCATGCTGAACGGCCCCGGACCTTTCAACGGCGAGAACAGCGACTGGTCCTTCACCGACGGCTCGATCTACCCGACGCAGGTAAACCTCGTCGGCAACGGTCTGCGGAATCGCACCCGCAGCCAGCTTTATGGCGCGGTCATCGAAGTTAACCCGGTAGGAAACCTGTTTCTCGAATTCGCCGCGAATCGCGAATTTGTTAACTACACCTTCCGGGAAGTGCTCGGATCCGGCGCCACCGAACTGGCCATCGATACCAATCGCTATTTGCCCGCCCAGTGGGGCTTAACGGAGACTGCACCCGCCCGTGTCCTCAATCCGAACTTCGGTCGTTACTACGTGCAGAGTTCGGTCGCAGGCGGCGACAACCAACAGGAACGGGCCGATGATCGGATCACCGCGACCTACTCCCTCGACTTTACCAAAAACAAGGGCTGGAGCCGCTGGCTGGGCGCTCACCGGTTGCTCGGCCTCTGGACCTCGCAGATGAGCCAGCGCTTCGAGCAGGTCCGCAATGGTGCCTCGGCGGCAAACGTCATCAGCGACAACGATTTTACGGTCAGCATCGCTAACAACCTCGCCACCCCCCTGGCTCCCGCCCTCCGCGCTATCACCGGTGTGGGCAATCGCCAACTTCAAGTGCGCAACTATCTGGGCAGCCCGACCGCGGGGGTCGGCGGCACGCCCTACGTCGATATGAACGTCGACGTTTGGAATTGGGGCACCATGGGCGTCGATGCCAAAGGCAAACCTGTTTTGGTCGCTGGCGACGATCTGCCGGGCGGGGGCAGTTCCTATGCGATCTCTAACGGGCGCAAGGAGACCATCGGTAAAATGCTCTCGATTCAGAGCTCGTTCCTAAACAACCGCGTCATTCTTAGTTACGGCCATCGCGTTGATACCAACACCTACACGAGCTGGCTGAACTCGAACCTCCAGCCGCGCTACGACGTCAACACGGGCGGCTTCTACTTTCCGGTCGCGGGTTCGCCCAACAACGCCGCCTACGCCAACGCCCCTTTCATGCGCTGGCAGGATTTTAAAAAGCTCGGCCTCGCGCGGACGCAAAATCTCGCCAGCCGTCAAAACGAGAAACCCAAGTCGATTCTCAAGGGCATCGTGGTGCACCCCCTGAGCTGGTTCTCCGTCTTCTACAACGAATCCAACTCCGCCTACGCCGCCGAGTTCAGCCGCTTCAACCACGACGGCTCGCCCATGACGATCGACGACGGCACCGGTCGAGATTACGGCTTCTCCGTCTCCAACCCGACCGGGAAGATCTCTCTGCGCGTGAATTGGTTTGATAGCACGCGCAAAGGCGGGAACTCGGTCTTTCAAGGTCAAACTCCCAATGGCAATCGATCGCCGCGGGACACGATCTACTACATCGAGAAGACCTTCCTGAATCTCAACCCGGCCTTTGCTATCGCCGGCAACCAATACGCCTACTACCTCCAAAGCGTCCAAGACGCCCCGCTGCCATCCAACGTCAACGCCACCACCAACTTTGTCGGCAACAACTTCCCGGTCGCACCCAACCGCGAAACTTCGGCCGTCCAAGCCGATCGCCGAGCCGAGGGCGTCGAGGTCACCCTCACCGCCAATCCGCTACCTGGCTTGTCCCTCTCGCTTCGGGGCGCGAAAAACACCACCCGCGATTCAAACGCCGCGTTGCCTTGGTTTGAGTATGCGAATGCCCGCTGGAAGGACTGGGAATCCATCGCCGATCAGCCGATCGGCAACATCCCGGATATGCCCCAAACGATCCGGCAGTATATGCAGAGCATTATTCTGCCGTCGCTGAGCTATATTAAGTTATCCGACGGCCTGCCCAACCCTCAGGAGCGCACCTACAAGGTTAACTTCACCGCCCGTTATAGCATGCAACGGGGTCTGCTCAAGGGCCTCTTCTTCGGGAGCAACTACGGCTGGCGCAGCAAGAGCATCCTCGCCTACGCCAGTCGTCCCGTGGCGCCTAATGAAGTCTTCCGGCAATTTGCCGGCGTCGGCGCCGGCGGTTACGACGTGCCTGACTTCGGCAACCCAATCTACGGCCGGCCCCTCACCTCGGTCGACGGCTTCCTCGGCTACAAGCGGAAGATTCTGAAAGGGAAGCATGATTGGACCCTGCAGCTAAACGTGCGCAATCTCTTCGACGACGATGAGCTCCTAGAGCAACGCGCCTATGGTCGCAAACAAAGCGACGGCAGCACCCGCTTTTGGATCACCAACTACAACGTGCCGGATCCCCGCCGCTTCACCTTCACCAATACAATTACCTTCTGAGCCTAACGACCAACAACTCAGCCTCAAATCTCCATCCGCCTTTGAAACACCTCGCACTGTTCCAAGGGTAGGAGCCCGCTCGCGGGCGATTTCAGCAAACCACGGCGAGTCAGTGCCGAATCGCCCGCAAGCGGGATCACGCCCGCGGACCCAAAAGCCGCATCTTGAATTCGTCTAGAAATTAACTCCAACCCCAAATGAAACCCCTATACACATACCCCTCCCGCCCCTATCTCGCGGCCATTTTTGGTTACCTCGCCCTCGGCATCGGCACCTCCGCCCAAACCGTCACCCCGCCGCAAAGGATTGAAACCTCAGCCGAGGCCCGACGCGACCAGGAGGTCGTCATCCTCACCCCGTTTCAAGTCGGCGCCGACGACAATACCGGCTGGGCTCCCTCCGAAACGCTGGCCGGCACACGCTTCAAAACGAAACTCTCCGATTTGGCGTCCCAGATCGATGTCTTCACCCTCGATTTCATGGAGGAGTTTGGCTTCACGAGCATTGAATCCGCCTCCATTTACTCGCTCAACATCGAGAATAGCACCGAGTTTGTGAACAACGTGGAATCCAAGGGAGGCGGTGAAGGCGACCTGCGGGTGCGCGGCATCGGCCAAGCGCGCAGGACCCGGGAGTTCTTCGCGAGCAACTCCCGCTCGGACAACTACAACCTGGAACGCGTCACGCTCGCGTCCGGGCCGAATCCCATGATGTTCGGCATCGGCGCTCCGACCGGGGCGATCGATTCAAGTTTGGCGCGGCCGATCATGAACCGAAACACCCGGCAATTGAAGACGCAGTTCGACAGCTTCGGAGGCATTCGCGGCGAGCTGCACCTCAACCAAACTCTGGTCCAAAACAAATTGGCTTTCCGCGGCGCCCTTCTCGCCGACAACAAGAAATTTTACCCGCGCCCCTCCATCGACCGGGAGCGCCGGGGCTACGCCGCGCTGGTCTACAAACCGTTCAAGAAGACCCAACTCAGCGTTCACTATGAAAACGTGACCGGACACGCCCGAACGCCCTCGAGGGTTCCTCCGTTGGACCGGGTTCGCGTCTGGGACCAAGCCGGGAACCTGGGTTCCGCCCTCGGCAACCGCCCGATCTTTTCCAACAATCTCGCGTGGCAAACCGGGCGACCGGCCGCCGGCGGACTGCCCGCGATCGCCGCGAAGGCGAACCCGGACGACCGGGTCTTTAGCATCTCGGGCGACGGCGCCATCAGCGTGGTCGGCGGCAACAATCCCGCCGGCGTCCGCCCGTTTGGTTCATTTTACTCGCTCGGTGTCCAAAACATCGCCGACAACGGGCGATGGCCGGGAATCGTCGATCCGGTCAATGCCGGCACCACGCGCGGCGTTTCCTTGCTGAATGACGATTACTATCCCCGCGACGCCAGCTACCATTACTACACCGATTTCGGCGACCGCGACGCGTCGATCGTGAATCTGTTTTTCAACCAGGAGATTCTTAAAGATCTCCATTTCGAAGCCGGCTACCAGCGCGAGGAAAACAAGAATTTCGGCGCGAGCTACATGGCCGGCGGCAACGGCGGTCTTAACCTGAACGTCGATCCCAACCGATTCCTCGCCGACGGCGTCACGCCCAATCCCTATGCCGGCAAACTCTACTTCGACGGACTCGCCGGGTTCGACCACGGTTGGTTCAAAGGCGACGAATGGCGCGCCGCGCTCTCGTATGAGCTCGATTTCAAGGAGCGCTCCAAAAACCGGTTCATCCGCATGTTGGGCCGGCATCGCATCGCCGGCATCGTCTCCGCCATCGAATCGAAGAACCTTAATCAGGAATACCGCTCCAACATCCAGCCTAAGATCGAAAACGGCCGGATGCGCGACCCGGTCTTCAGCGGAGTAAACTACAACATTGCGCCCGACGGACGCCGGGGGCTAGGGCCGTTGGGCAGCGGTTACACGGCCGCTTCCAACAACCGCGTGGTCAACTTCCGTTCCTATGTCGGCCAAGACTTGGGTTTTGTGCCCCGCGTCGACGGCTACCAGATCGGAGAAGCTTGGACCATCACCGACAACAACCGCGAGGTCTGGACCGTCGATCCGAGGAATGCGGGCACCGGCACCAATGGCGAACGCCTCATCACGGGGCGGAATACGGGCGGCACTCACACCGAATTCGGCACCAAACTGTTCTCCTACCAAGGTTACCTGCTCGAAGACCGCGTGGTGCTGACCTACGGGCGGCGCGAGGATTCGAACAACACGGCGCGGTCTGCCGCTCCGGCGGTCTTGTGGCGAAATCCCGAAACCGGGCAAATCGTCTCGGCCGCCTCCGCCGGCTACCAGGCCCACATCGATCACTACGGTTTCGACAAAATGGACCCCGCGACCGAGGCCGTCGGAACCACCACGCTGAAGGGCATCGTGGTCCACCCGTTCCGCGACTGGCGCTGGAAGCTTCCCCTGGGAGCCGACCTCTCGTTCATGTTCACAGAGTCGAACACCTTTGCGCCAAACACCACGGCCCGAAATCCCGACGGCAGCTTCATGGCGAGCGAACGGGGCGAAGGCACCGACCAAGGCTTCCGTCTCGGCCTCTTCGACGGTCGCTTCAATCTCCGGTATAACGAGTATGACGTTTCATCGTCGCCGACGCGTCTCGGCGCGCTTTTCGCCGGCATCCGCGGGGCGATGCGGGGTGTCATGAAGGACATCACCCGCGCGTTGGTGGCAAACGAGGCGGATTTCCGATCGAAATTCCCCGCCTGGCCGCTGCAAGGCCAAGGCGATCCCAAATTCGCCTACCCGTTTGCGGCGGTAAATAACGGCGGATTCGAAACGATGAATTTCTTCAATTACCTCGATCCTTACGCCGTGACCGCCGACACCGCCGCCAAAGGTCGGGAGATCACGATGCAGTGGAAGCCGACCAGAAACCTGGATCTCCGCCTCACCTGGAATCAACAAGAAGTCGTCCAAACCAAAATCGCTACCCAGTGGATTCAATTCGCCAAAGAGTTTGAGCAGATCATGGACAAGACTTTCTTCACCGAAGGTTATGTGCCCGGAGACACGGAAGCCATTTACCGCAATCCCTCGGGCTTCGACATGGACGGGGACGGCGTCATCCGCCAATACACTTGGAACGCGATTCCGATCGGAACCGGCGCCGGTCAGACCGTGCCACAAAACATCGGCGCCGCCAACACCCCGTGGGGTCGGAACGACGACCTCTTTGCAGGCGGGTGGACCGGTCAGACGATGAAGGAGAACTGGATCTCCAACGTGCGCAACGGCAACTCCGGCATCCCCGTGTTGGAAGCCTACAACGGGCGCCCGAACGAATTCACCCGCGACAATCGCGCCAACCTCAACGCCATGTATCGCTTCAGCGAGGGCGCCCTGAAGGGCTTGCGCGTCGGTGCCGGTTACCGGTGGCGGGCACCCGCGGCCATCGGCTTCGGCGTGAAACGCATCAACGGCGTGGCGGTGCCGGACGTGGATATCATCCAAAGAGGAAAAGCGGAAACCGCCGTCGACTTGTCCTTTGGTTACGCGGGCAAATCAAAATGGCTGGGAAATCGGAGATACAGTCTGGCGTTGAACGTCCGGAACGCGTTCCCGCAGGACCTCTATGACACCCGAAATCGCGACTTCTTTAACGGGAATTCGCTCACCACGGTCCGCATGATCCCGCGTCAGTTCATCCTCTCCTACGAAGTCGATCTTTAGGTCAAACCATGCACGAGCCCATCAACCGCCGCACCGCACTCAAACTGATTGCCGCCGCCACCGTGGCCGGCGCGACCTCCGGGCTCAGATCAAGCGCCGCGACCAGACCTGCGCCCGGTCCCGGGCCGCGCGATCCTTGGCTACAATCGCACGACCGCGTTTTTCTCGGCGGCGCGTTCTGGGCCAATCCCATGGAGGATTGGCGAATCGCAGATGGCGGCGCGGAGTGCCAGAACCTGGGTGGAAATCGCAGCATCCACTCGCTGACGCATCAAATCACAAGCCCGACGAAGGGCTTCTCGATGTCGGTGCAGCTCTCGCAACTCGAGGTGCAGGGCAACGACGCCGGCGCCGGCTTCCGCGTCGGCGTGCGGAGCGAGCTCAACGAGTATCGCAGCAACTGTTTCGTCGCCCGCGGCATCAACGCCGGTGTGGCCGCCGGTCAATTGCGGCTCGGAACGATGTCGGCGCCATTACCGCCCGGGACCAGCCAAAAGAAAATCGATCTCATCCTGAACGGAGTCGCCAGCGGGACCGACGTCGCGCTGACGCTCGAAGCCCGCGAGCCCGACACCGGCGCGAGTCTCGCCAAGCTCTCGCACGTCACCCCCGCCGTCAGTCTGTTGGGC
>CALSBN010000217.1:0-8915 GCA_943373185.1 Opitutus sp. GAS368
GGGAGCCGGTGCCCCCTCGTCGCGTTTAAGGAGCCGAGATTTCAAGTCCCGACCGACGGCTGACGGGGGAAGTTGCGTGCGAGAATCGGGGACGATGACGACAACAATTCCGCAGTTACGCAGCCGTGAAATCGAGGCGATGTTTGATCCGGAAAAGCGACGGTCAGATCGAGCGCCAAGTTCCAA
The DNA here is from genome assembly GCA_943373185.1 of Opitutus sp. GAS368. Lineage (GTDB taxonomy): Bacteria > Verrucomicrobiota > Verrucomicrobiia > Opitutales > Opitutaceae > Tous-C4FEB. The sequence continues at coordinate 187 of CALSBN010000217.1, forward strand.
ATCCGGGCTCCGTTTAGGGCTTTTGCGGGTCAAGGGTCGGAGACGGAGGAGCGGTGGCCGACGGCGACGACAACGACGATCAGCACCGAGTTTTCCAGCTTACAGAGTGGTCGCCAATCGCGGATGCGGTAGCGCCAATAACCGTGTTTGTCGCCGCGCAGGGGCTTGCCAAAGGCGGCGGGATCGGCCGCGCCGCGGATGCGTTCATCCAGATAGCGGCGAACTTCCGCAATCGCGGAGGGACCGAGGTCGCGGAGGTCGCGCAGCGCCGACGGTTCAATTCGGTAGTCCCAACTCACGCCACGCCTCCTCACCGGTGAGCAGAGTGGTCTTATGGGCGAGGTGATGCTGCCAACGGGCGTCGGCGAGGCGGAAATCGATCTCATCGGCCACGGCGGAGTGGAGGGCGGCGGCGACGCGCTCGAGGCGGGCGAGTTTGGCGTCATCCGGCGCGGCGTCGGCGCGGGCGAGAGCGGCGGTGGAGATGAATTTGGCGGGGCTCACGCCCGCGCGGCGGGCGGCGGCGGTGATGCGGCGCTTGGCGGAAGGAGTGAGCCGGATGGTGGTGGTTCGGGTGGCGGCCATGAGGCTCGGGTGTAGCACACCAGAACGGCTGTCAAGATGCCGGGCTTGGTAGCGATTCCGTTGATGGGAGCACGGGCTTTCTGCGAAGGCGGGAAGCTCCGCTACAAACTACAAAGCCCGACCCTCTATCTGGGCCCCTGACCTTTTTTCCGGGCCCTCAGGGTTCGAGCTCATCATTTTTGAGAGAAATTCGTGATGCTCTGGAAGCGATAACCCCTTATCGACAGCCAGCATTGAAATAAGGGAAAGGGGCTGGTTCGCGCGAGCGGCTGCAAAGGCTTTGTGGTGTCCATCGATCAGGTAGTGCGCGAGACACCAGTGGCAACTCGGGGTTGTCCCATCACTCATTTCTTGGGATTGCTTTATATCAAGAACGGAGAGTGCGAGTGCCGTTGGTCGACTGCCGTTCGAGATTCGCGTCGTGAACTCCGTAACACGCTCAAGGTCGAGGCGACCCTCTGGAAACATCGGAATCAAAAACTCGAAAAGATGGCTGTCGTCACCAATCCGCTGATCCAGACCTCGGTAGTAATTGGTCTTCGGATTGTGGGGCGTGCCGTAGTAAGGGTCTATCCCCCAGGCTGCTTTCATCTCATATGAAAAGTAGTCCTCCTCTGAGCCAGGAACGACCAATCTCGGGGTCAATGTTCGCAGTAAAATATCATATTCGCCGACGGGAAGAAGTGGCTCCAAAGCCTTTGCATGCGAAGGCGACAACTCCGAAATGCCATCGGTGAGTGCGCGCTGCAGTTCCTGCGGACAGAGTTCTGAGTCGATACTTTCATGGCGTTCGAAGAAAAACGAACAAGTGCCGCAGACATTCCCGATATGGCAGGCCTTTCTTCCTTCTATCGTGATAAAACGCTCCCATTCCTTCCATCCGCCGCCACCCTCGGTTGCAAATCCAAGCGGAGAACTAGAGCTACGCACGGAGAGTTTCATTTTGGCGACCAATGTTATTACATCTCACCGCGTTTTAGCGGGTGTTTTGTGGTCTGCCTCAGCTCAAACACTGGCCAATGCGTTCTGCGTGTTGAGGTGCTCTACGCCGGTGTATTTCTGCGACTGTTCATCGGCGTGGTAGCTGGAGCGGACCATCGCGCCGCTCTCCACTACGCCGATGCCGAGGGCGAGGCCGAATTGTTTCCAGTGGGCGAACTCGTCGGGGTGGGCCCAGCGCTCGACTTTGAGGTGTTGCGGGGTGGGCTGGAGGTATTGGCCGATGGTGAGGATATCGGTCTTGTCGGCGGCGATGTCGCGGAGGGTCTGCTCGATCTCGGCCTGGGTCTCGCCGAGGCCGAGCATGATGCCGGTCTTGGTGGTAAAGCCGCGGGACTTGGCGTGCTGGAGGACGGAGCGGGACCGGTCGTAGCGGGCTTGGACGCGGACGGGTTTCTGGAGGCGTTCGACGGTTTCCAGGTTGTGGTTAAAAATGTCGGGCTTGGCGTCGAGGACGGTGTCGAGGTCGTGGAGCTTGCCCTTCAAATCAGGCGTGAGGACCTCGATGGCGGTCTGGGGATTGCGGTGGCGGACGGCGCGGATGGTGGCGGCCCAAACGGCGGCGCCGCCATCGGCGAGTTCGTCGCGGGCGACGGAGGTGATGACGCAGTGGCGGAGGCCCATCTTGGCAACGGCATCGGCGACGCGGGCGGGTTCGCCAAGGTCGAGCTCGGTGGGGCGGCCGGTCTGGATCGCGCAGAAGTTGCAGGAGCGCGTGCAGATGTTGCCGAGGATCATCACGGTGGCGGTGCCGCGGGACCAGCACTCGCCGAGGTTGGGGCACTGCGCGCTCTGGCAGACGGTGTGGAGCTTGTGCTCGTCCACGAGGGAGCGGACGGCTTGGTAGCCGGGGCCGCTGGGAAGTTTGGCGCGGAGCCAATAGGGTTTACGCGTGGTGTCCATCGGGAGATTTGAAGGAGAGAAACGAAAAGGGTTTTGCCCGCGAATGCACGCTAATGGTCGCGAATTTCGGGGAGGACGCAGGAGGGGGCGATTTAGGGATGGGCCCGCGAACCACGCGAACTACGCGAAAGCGGGGGAACGAATACCGATGGAAGACTCAGATTTTCGCGTCATTCGCGTGTTTCGCGGGTGAATTTGGATCGGAGGCGAGGAAGGCGGGCCAGAGGGTTTGGAATTCGCGGGCGACGAGGGTTTTGACCTCGGTGAGGTCGAGGTCGTGGCCGAGTTCGGTGTGGAGGGAGGTGACGGTGCCGTCGGTGGCGGCGATGCCGCAGGGGACGATGCCGGCGAAGTGGGGGAGGTGGGCGTTTACGTTGAGCGCGAAGCCGTGGTAGGCGATCCAGCGACGGACGGCGACGCCGACGGCGGCGACTTTGCGCGGGCCAATCCAGATGCCGGTGAGGCCGGGGCGGCGGGTGGCGACGAGGCCGAGGGAACCGACGGCGTTGATGAGGACCTGTTCGAGGAAGCGGAGGTAGGCGTGGAGGTCTTTACGGGCGGCGAGGGACACGATGGGGTAGCCGACGAGTTGGCCGGGGCCGTGGTAGGTGATGTCGCCGCCGCGGTTGGTTTTTACGACCTCGACGCCCTCGGCGGCGAGGCGGGCGGCATCCCAGACGAGGTGATGCTCGGCGCCGGCGCGGAGGCCGACGGTGAAGACGGGGTCATGCTCGGTGAACACGAGGGTATCACCGATCTCGCCGGCGAGGTGCTGCGCGACGAGGGCCTCTTGGGCGGCGCGGGCGGGCTCGTAGCGCGTGCGGCCCCAGTCGACGACCGCGCTCGGGTGGGGCGGCGGGACAGAGGGAGAACGGGACGGCATAAAGGTGAAGGTGAGACCAGAAGGCCGGGAGGGCAAACCCGGGCTGGACCGTGAGCGCGGTGGTGATTCCAAAAAGAGGAGTTGCGAAAACGGCGGGGACGGTGGTGTTTTGGATCCAGATGCGGCGCGAAAAGAATTTCCAGTTGAGAGCCGGGCGTTTCGCACGCGGTGGCGACGCGCGGTTCGATTTGCGCGGTGGTGGGCTTGGACGTTGGGCGGCAGAATGAGCGAATGAACAACGATGCTTCAAGGGCCTTGAGCATGGTCATCGTGACCGATGCGAAAGGGGTGATCGAATGGGTGAATCCGGCGTTTGAGCATGGGACCGGTTATTCTTTGGCGGAAGTTGTGGGGCGGCGGCCGGGCGATATTTTACAAGGACCGGGCACGGACCCGGCGGCGGTGCGGCGGATGCATCTCAAGCTTCTGGCCGGTGAAGGATTTCGCGAGGCGGTGGTTAATTACACCAAGGCCGGTAAGCCGTATTTTCAGACGATCGAGGTGAATCCGGTGCGCGATGCGCAAGGCGTGGTCGTGCGCTACATCGGCGTGCAGACGGACAAGACGGAACTCCCCGAAACGGTCGGCGCGATATTGGCCACGGAGAGCCGGATGCAGACTCTGGTCGCCAGCCTTCCGGGCATCGCCTACGAACGGACGGTGGCGGCGGATGGCACGGAAACGATGGAGGTGTTCGGTCCGGGGTTAGGGGAGCTATGCGGCGGAGCGAATCTGGACCGGACGGTTGATCCGGCTTGGTTCGACGCCTTGATTCATCCGGCGGATTGGCCGGCGGTGAAGGCGGCGCGCCGGGAAAGCGCGCGTTCTCTGACGATGTTGTCGAAGACGTTTCGCATCCGGACGCCGGGTGGAGCGGTGCGGTGGATCAAGACCCGCTCGGCGCCGCGAAGATTGGAGGACGGCGCCGTGCGTTGGACGGGATTGATCACCGACTGGACGCAGCAAGTCGCGGCGGAGAGCGAAAGTCTAAAGCTGAACGAGTATCTGCAAGTGGCGTTGCGTGCGTCCAAGTTTGGCGTGTGGCGGCACAATCTCATCACCGGCGAACGGGATTGGGACGAGCGGATGTTCGACCTCTACGGATTGCCGCGAAACACCGAGTTGCCTGACTTGGAAGAGGTTCTTTACTCGGTGCATGGCGATGATCGGGCGCAGACCCGGCTGTTTTGGGCGGGCCTGTGCGAGGGCAAATCGGGGCTCGAGCTGGAAAACCGCTTCTTCAGGCGTGACGGTTCGCTGCGGCACAGCCGGACCCACGGGGTCGTGCTCACCTGGCAAGACGGCCGGCCCGAGTGGGTGGCGGGCTTGCAAACGGATGTGACCGAGAGCGTCGTCGCCCAAGAGCGACGGGAGCGGCTTGAGGTGCAATTGGGGGAATCGCGGCGGCTGGAGACGCTGGGGACGCTGGCGGGAGGGATCGCCCACGATTTCAACAACCTGCTGACGGTCATCGGGGGATTCGCCGAGCTCGCACGAAAAGAACTGTCGTCCGAGCATCGGGCGAGGATGGCGTTGGAGGAGACTTTGCGCGCCAGCCGGGTCGCCGGGGATTTGGTCCAACAGATGTTGTTGTTTGCGCGGCGGGCGCCGTCCGAGGAGCGGCGACAGGTGGATGTGGTGGCGTTGGCCCGGGAGACCGGGCGTTTGGTCGCGGCGAGTTTTCCGGTCGAGATCACGCTGAAGCTTCAGCTTGAAGCCGGAGTGCCGGTGGTTCTGGCCGATGCGAGCCGTTTGCAGCAGGTGATCATGAATCTTTGCCTCAATGCCGGCCAAGCCATCGGCGAGCGGGCCGGGTCGGTTACTTTGGCCGTTAAGACGGTGGAGTTTTTTAGCGAAGAGCCGCTTTGGGACGTGGGCCGGCCAACGGTCGGGCGCTATGTGCGGTTTGCGGTGAGCGATACAGGGGCGGGCATGAGCGAGGCGGTGCGCCGGCGGGTATTCGAACCGTTCTTTACGACCAAGGAGGCGGGCAAAGGCTCGGGGCTTGGGCTCTCGATCGTGCACGGAATTGTGAGCGAATTGGGCGGAGGAATCGCCGTGAAGGCGAAAGAAGGCGAGGGCGCGACCTTTGAGATTTTCCTGCCCGTGACGGAGGTGAAACCGATAGGGACGCAGGAGACGGCGGAGCTGTCACAGCGGCGGGGAACGGGTGAACGGGTGCTCGTGGTCGATGACGATGAAGTGATCTCCTATTTCGCGGTCGAGGCGCTGAAGTGCATGGGCTATTTGCCCGAAGCGGCGAGCGGCGGTGGGCAAGCGCTCGCCCGCTTCCGCAACGAAACGGAGAGCTTCTCCTTGTTGGTGGTGGACTACGCGATGCCCGGAATGACCGGCGTCGAACTCATCAAGGCGGTCCGGGGTTTGGCGCCGCAGGTCCCCGTGATTTTGATCAGCGGTGATCTGGGGAAGGCCGACCTAAAATGGTTGGGCGAATTGCCCCGCGCACGGACGCTGCAAAAGCCGTTTACCATCGATGCTCTCACCGCCTTGGCGGGCGAATTGCTCGGCCACGGGGTGTCGGCCGGTGAGGGGCGGTGAGGCTCGGTGTCAGAGCCCGGTGAGTCCCGCGCGGACGGCCAAGCGGGCAAGGTCGGCGAGATTGGTCAGCCCGAGTTTTGTGGTAAAGTTCTGCCGGTGGACAGAAATGGTTTTGTGGCTCAAGCCGAGTTCATCGCCGATCACTTTGGCGGATTTGCCTTGGGCGAGAAGAACGAGAATCTGCCGCTCCCGCGGGGTGAGCAGGGCAATCTGGGCGAGGGCATCGGGCTCCGAGATCTTGGCTACGGGTTTTGAGGATGCGAAGGAGGTTCCGCCTTGAAGGCAGGTGGTGATTGCGGCGGTGAGTTCGGTGAGGTCGGTTTGCTTTACGACGAAACCGGATGCGCCCGCCGCTTTGCATTTTTCGATCAAGAGCGGGTCATTGTGGCCTGAAAGAATGAGGATCGGACCAATGTAACCCTTGGCCCGAAGCTCAATCGTGGCATCGACGCCGTTTTTCTCGGGCATCGAGAGATCGAGGATTGCGACATCGGGGCGGTGTTGGAGCGTCAAGCCGATGGCCTCGAGTCCATTGGAAGCCTCGGCAACAACGGTAAACGCGGGGTTGCTCTCGAGCAGCACTTTGAGACCTTGGCGGACAATCCCGTGGTCGTCGGCGAGGAGTAGCGTGATGGGCACGCCGGGAGTAGATGGTCTGCTTTTGATTCTGCAAGCCCAGTGGGCTGTAATTGTTTGAGTAGGCAAAAGTCTTACCCAGCCAAGGCTCGCTCAGGCAGTGGTTCCAGTGAACCGAGGGGTGGGGTGTGGTCGCTGCGGCGGAGGCCGCCGGGGCGGGGGGCTCCGGGTTTGCCGTCTGCATCATGGGCGCGTTTGCCGCCGACCAAAGCGAGAAGATTGCCGACGAGGGCGTTGAGAGCGGAGGCTTGGGCGTTGAGTTCCTCCGAAGCGCTGGCGGCTTCTTCGGCGGCGGCGGCGTTGGCTTGGGTGGTTTGATCGATTTGGCCGATGGAGATGTTTACTTGTTCAATGCCTTGAGACTGTTCGTTTGAAGCGGTGGTGATTCCTCCGACCAGATCGTCGAGTTGGCGCACGTGCTCGATAATGGCGCCGAGACCCCGCGATACATCTTGGCTGATGCGGGCTCCGTCTTTGCTCTTCGCGAGGGCTTTTTCGATTTTTTCCGCGGTTTCTTTGGCAGCTTGGGCGGATCGTTGAGCCAAGGAGCGGACTTCTTCGGCGACGACGGCGAAGCCCAAACCGGCCTCGCCGGCCCGGGCGGCTTCGACTGCGGCGTTGAGGGCTAGAATGTTGGTTTGGAAGGCGATTTCGTCGATGGTCTTTACGATTTTAGCCACCTCGGCGCTGGAAGCCATCAGGTCGCTCATCGCCGTGTTGAGCTGTGATACGGAACCGGCGCTGGCATCGGCGGCCTGGCGGGCGGTCTGGGCCAGAGCGCGGGCTTGGCCGGCGTTTTGGGAGTTGCGCTTGGTCATGCCCGACAGTTCTTCGATCGACGCGCCGGTTTCCTCAAGAGATGCGGCTTGTTCGCTGGCCCCCGAGGCGAGGTTCTGGCTGGCGCCGGAGACCTGACTGGACGCGGCGACAATTTCCGCGGCGCCGGTGATGAGGGTGTCGGTCGCGGCGCACAGGACGCGGTTGATGGCGCGGACGATGAGAATGGTGATCGCGATGGCGAGGAGCGTGCCGGCTAAGGCGAGGCCGAGAGCGAGTCGGCGGCCGGTGTCGACCTCGGTGGAAAGGCTCGTGGTGGCAGTGAGTGCGGCCTTTTGATTCAAGTCAGACAGCTCCGTGAGGGCGGCTTGATAGGCGAGAAAGGAGGGCCGGAGTTGATCGAGATTGGCGGCGCGAGCCTCGTCGAGCCGGCTGGCGTCGCTATGGGCGAGCACGACTTCACGGGCGGCAAGGTTGGCGCCACGGGTGTTGATGACGCGGTCGAAAACGGTGCGCTCGGGGCCGTCTCCGAGCATGGGTTCAAGGGTCTTCAGTTGGCGGGCAATTTCTTCGCGACCGGAGTCGATGGCCGTGCGCCAGCGGGCTTTTTCCTCCGACGTCGTCGCGAGGAGGTGGCGAAACACGTCGATCTGGACGTTGAGCATGTCCTTTTCGAGCTCGGAGACCAAGGTGGCGGCCGGGATGCGGCGTTGAGCGAGATAGTCCGTGCGGGCGTCGACGCGGGCAAACTGCCAGACGACGACGGTGGAGACGGCGATGATGACGAGAACGACTAGGCTGAAGCCAGCGGCAATACGTTGGGCGATGGTGAGGCGGGACATGTTTTTGGCGTTTTTAGAATATTCGGCCCGGCCTAAGTGGAGTTGAGAAAACTAGGAATTTTTGCTAGAAGCTCCCCTGATTTGTTCGGGTGCAATCATGCAGAAAATGCGGTCTTTTCTCCGTCCAACACTTAGCTTACGCCTGTGCATATGAACCCCCAGCATCTCCACATCGAGAACGTGAAGCGATCGGCCGAAATCGTGAAAGCGGCGATGAAAAGGAGGGGGCCGAAGATCGCGATTGTGCTTGGTTCGGGGTTGGGCGGATTGGCCGATCGCGTGGCCGATGCGGTGACTGTTCCTTACGCGGATCTGCCCGGTTTTCCGGTGTTGACGGTGCAGGGCCACACGGGGGCGTTGGTCATCGGCACTTTGAACGGCGTGGATGTGATCGTGCTCAAGGGGCGGAAGCATTTTTATGAGACCGATGACCCGTATCCTCTGAAGACGATGGTGCGGACGCTCCATGCCGTGGGCGTCGGGATTTTGTTTTTGTCCAACGCGGCCGGCAGCCTGCGGGCGCCGATCGGGGTGAGCCAACTGAT
>CALSBN010000218.1:0-8904 GCA_943373185.1 Opitutus sp. GAS368
ACGGGACAGCCCAGCTCTTCTCCTTCGTAAAGCACGAAACCTATTGGGAGTCGGCCGAGGAAATTCCCGAGCCCCATGAGTTCCGGGTCGAAGTCACGCTCAAGGGTGGGTCAGGTGAACGGACCATCGTGACCGAATTCGTCGAGCATCATCACCACGGCGAAGAGGAGGACGACGCCCACGCCCGCGAGCACGCTGAGCAGATTCAACGGCGCTTTGCCGGCCGCGAAGTTACAACCGGCCAGATCGTGCTGTTCGGTTTGACGGGCGGGCTCATGCCCTGTCCCGCGGCGCTGAGCATTCTCCTGGTTTGCCTCCAGCTGAAGCGGTTCACGCTCGGATTTTCCTTGGTGGCCGGTTTCAGCATCGGATTGGCCCTGACGTTGGTGACGGTGGGCGTCGTAGCCGCCTGGGGCATTAATCAGGTGACCAAGCGGGCGGGCTCCCTGAGCCGGCTCGCCCATAAAGCTCCCTATTATTCTTCCGCGCTTTTGATCGTGCTCGGTTGTGTGTTCATCGCGCGAGGAGCTTGGCATTTCATTTGACCTTTCCTTGGGCCGTCGCCCCTTCTGGATCACCCTATCACCGTTGCCCATGAAACTCTGGTCGAAACTCCTCGCGAGTGTGCTGCTGGCCCTTTGGCTGCCGGCGACGCTGCATTGCGACTTGGAGGCGGCCGAAATAGACTTTTTGACCCATGAGGATCATGCGTCGTCGCCTTGCGGGGACGCCTGCATCGACGACGCGTGTCACTCCATTGAAGGCTCCACGTTCACCAAGGAATTGGCCACCCTTAAGGTGCTGCCGCCGGACGCCCTGGGTGCCGTTGTCTTGCTTTTTTCGCCCCCACTGAAGGTCGAGAAACCGTCTCCGCCGCGACCGCGGGAGGGCTCTTCCGTATGGCTGGTGCTGCATCGCACTTGGTCGTTTGTGCTACGCACCGCGCTGCCAGCGCGGGCGCCTGAATCCGTAGTCTGAGTCGTCCCTGCGCGGACGACCTTGGCTTGTTGCGCCCTGACGACGCGTGCGCGCGTCCACACGGGGCTTTGATTCTCCCACGTCCCATTCCCAATCTAACCATGTTCCGAATTTTTTCCCACTCTCTGCCGCAATCCGTCCTGCTTGCGGCCATCCTTCTGTCGGGCGCAAGTGCACACGCGCAGCAAGCTGCGCCCGCCTCCGCGCTTTCGCTCGGCGACGCACTGCGGCGTGCCGCCGCGCAAAATCCATCCCTGCTCGCGCAGGGCTACCAGGAGCGCGCGGCCGACGCGCTGATCGAACAAGCCGCGCTTCGGCCGAACCCGACCCTTGATGTCTCGCTGGAGAATTTCATGGGCACGGGCGCCATGCAGGGTGTTCGCAGCTTGGAGGCGACGGTGCAGGCCAGTCAGACCCTGGAGCGCGGCGGCAAACGCGAGAAGCGGGTCGCACTGGCCGGACGGGAGCGCGATGCGGCTGCCCGGGAGTATGCCGTGCGGCGCACGGAGGTCATGGCCGCGGCGGCGACTTCATATCTTGAGGCCTTTGTCGCCCAGCAGCGTCTAAAATTGGCGGAGGAGCCGCTCCGCCTCGCGCGTGAAACCCTCGCCGCAGTCACGACGCGCGTGAAGGCCGGCGCGGCGTCGCCGGCGGAATCCGCCAGGGCTCGGGCCGGACTCGCGGCGGCCGAAAGCGAATTCAACCGCGCGGAGGCCGCGGTCCAAGCCACGCGAGCCGCGCTCGGCGCGACGTGGGGCGGATCGCCCGATGAGGCCAATGTCGTGGGCGGCAGCCTGCGTCTGCCAGAGACACTGCCCAGCCGCGATGCCCTGTCCGCCCGGCTGGCCGGCCATCCCCGGATGGATCTGCAACAGAGTGTGATTGCCGGCCGGCGCGCCGCACTCGATCTCGCCCAGGCCCACGCCGTGCAGGATGTCTCGGTCGGCGGCGGGTTGCGGTTTCTGCGCGACGGCACCGACGCCGCCCTGGTCGCAGGCGTCTCCATTCCGCTGCCGGTCCGCAATCGCAACCAAGGCAACATCCGTGCCGCCCGCGAAACCCTCGCCGGTGCCGAGCAGGGCGTGCGGGCCGTGGAGGTTGACCTGCGCGCGGCATTCACCGCCGCATGGCAGGATTTGGCCGCCGCGCACAAGGCCGCCCTGAACCTGACCAGACAGGCGCTCCCCGCGACGGAGGATGCCTACAAAGCCGTGCGGCATGCTTACGAACAGGGCCAACTGCCGCTGATCGACGTGCTCGACGCCCAACGCGCCCTCGTGGCGATCCGGCGTGAGATTCTTGATGCCGAATCGGCCTATGCGACCGCGCAGGCCCGTCTCGATGCCCTGACCGACCCGACCTACGCCACGGTTTCGGCCCTCCTTTCCCAACCCTGACCGCTTCCAAACCCATTCCCATGAAACTCAAACTTCCCCTGACGATTCTGGCCGTGCTCGCCCTTGGTGGCGGCGCAGCTTACTACCTTATCGAAAGCGGTCATAATCACGGAACCGGTGGTGCCGACGAACACGGCCACGGCCTTGCCGAGCACGCTGCAGAAGAAGGAGAGAAAGGGCCGCACGGCGGCCGTCTGCTCAAAGACGGGACCTTCGTTCTCGAACTCGCCATTTTCGAACAGGGCGTTCCGCCTGAATTTCGGGCCTGGTTCACGCTGGGCGGAAAACCGGTCGCGCCCGGCGCGGTCAAGTTGAGCGTGGAACTCACCCGTCCCGGCGGCGTGAAAGACACTTTCGTGTTCACGCCCGAGGGCGGTTACGCTCGCGGCACGTCCGAAGTCTACGAGCCCCACTCTTTCGACTACGCCATCGTCGCGGACCATGAAGGTCGCACGCATCGCTGGAATTTCTCCGCCCCGGAGATGCAAACCCAGATTGCCGCTGATGTTGCCCAACGTTCGGGCGTAGTGATCGAAACTGCCGGCCCGGTGTCGATGACCCAGACGCTTTCCGTTTACGGCACCGTCAAGTTGAACGCGAACAAGGTCGCCCGTGCCGTGCCGCGGTTTGGCGGGATTGTGCGCGAGTCCCGGAAGGCGCTCGGTGATGCCGTAGGGGCCGGCGAAGTCGTGGCGGTAGTCGAAACCAACCAGACCCTCGCGACCATCGAAGTGAAAGCACCGATTGCGGGCGTGATTGTGGACCGCGATGTCAACGCCGGGGAAACCGTCGGCGACGGCGCCACGCTCTATACCATCGCCGATCTGTCGGACGTCTGGGTCGATTTGAATGTGCCCAAGCGGGACCAGGCTCGCGTCAAAGTCGGGCAGGCGGCGGTGATCCACGCCGACGATGGCGGACCCGATGCCGTTGGAAAAATCGCGTGGATTTCGCCGGTCAGTTCTGCCGAAGCCCAGACGCTAATCGCCCGGATCGTGCTCGCCAACACGGAGCAACGCTGGCGACCCGGGCTGTATGTGAAAGCGGCCATTACTCTGGCGGAGGAAACGGTGCCGATCGCCGTGAAGGAATCTGCGCTGCAGACGCTCTTTAGTTTCACCGCCGTGTTTTCCCAACATGGAGAGATCTACCAAGCCCGGCCGCTGGAGTTGGGTCGGCGCGGAGGCGGTTATGTCGAGGTGCTCAAAGGGCTCAAGGCCGGTGAGCGCTACGTCGCCGAGAACAGTTTTCTCATCAAGGCGGACATCGGTAAATCCGGTGCGTCACACGACCACTGAGCTGCGGAGGAAACCACCATGAAAGAAATCACCGCAATCATCCAACCGCAGACGCTGACCCGCGTCATGCACGCCCTGCACGCGTTGCCCCATTTCCCCGGAGCGACCACCTTCGATGCCCACGGACGGGGCCGGGGTCGAGGTGCCGGCGGCGCCTTCCATCCCACAGAAGACGACCTCACGTTTCACAAAAAAACTGTGGTCTTGGTCACCTGCGACGACGCCCATGCCGACGCCATTGTAGCGGCGCTGCTGCCAGCCGCCCGGACCGGCAATAAAGGTGACGGTCTCGTCACCATCAAGGATGTCGCGCGCGCCATCCGCATCCGCACGGGGGAAACCTCGGACTTAGCCCTCTAACCACACCTTCCCATGCTGGAGAAACTCATTCATTTCGCGATCCGCCAACGCTGGCTCATCCTCGTGCTCACGCTCGGGATGGGTGCGCTGGGCGCCTATCATTACCGCCATCTGCCCATCGATGCGGTGCCGGACATCACCAACGTCCAGGTTCAGATCAATACGGAGGCCCCCGGATTCTCGCCGCTCGAAGCGGAGCAGCGGGTGACGTTCCCGGTGGAAACCGCCATGGCGGGTCTGCCCAACCTCGACTACAGCCGCTCGATCTCCCGCTACGGCCTGTCTCAGGTCACGGTCGTATTCAAAGACGGCACTGACATCTACTTCGCCCGGCAACTCGTCAACGAGCGCATCCAGGAGGTGAAGTCTCAGATTCCGCCCGGACTGGAACCGACGATGGGACCGATTTCCACGGGCCTCGGTGAAATCTTCATGTTCACGGTGGAGCCGGAAGCCGGGGCGAAAAAGCCGAACGGCAACGCCTACACCTCCACCGACCTCCGGGAAATCCAGGACTGGGTCGTCCGCCCGCAGCTGCGCAACCTGCAGGGCGTAACCGAGGTCAACACCATCGGAGGTTTCGTGAAGCAATATCATGTTAATCCCCGCCCCGACCAGCTGATGGCCTACGGACTCACGCTCCGCAGCGTCATGGACGCATTGGCCCGCAACAATGCCAACGTGGGCGCGGGCTACATCGAACGCCATGGCGAGCAGTATCTGATCCGCGTGCCCGGACAAGTGAGCGGCATTCCGGAAATCGAGAACATCGTGGTGGCCCGCCGAAGCGGACAGCCGGTGCGCGTGCGCGATGTGGCCGACGTCATCCTTGGCGAAGAACTCCGCACCGGCGCCGCGACGGAAAACGGCCGCGAGGTCGTGCTCGGCACGGTCTTCATGCTGATCGGCGAAAACTCCCGGGATGTCTCGACTCGCGTCGCCGCCAAGCTCGCGGCGGTGAATCGCAGCCTGCCCGAAGGTGTCGTGGCCAAGACTGTCTATGACCGCACTGCACTCGTGGATCGGACCATTGCGACCGTGCAAAAGAATCTCGTGGAGGGGGCGCTGCTCGTGATCGTCATTCTCTTCCTCCTCCTCGGGAACTTCCGGGCCGCCCTGATCACGGCGGCGGTGATCCCTTTCGCCATGCTCTTCACGATCACCGGCATGGTCACCAACAAGGTGTCGGGCAATTTGATGAGTCTCGGTGCGCTCGACTTCGGACTGATCGTGGACGGCGCTGTCATCATCATCGAAAATTGCCTGCGTCGTTTTGGACACGAACAACACCGGCTCGGCCGGTTGCTCTCCCGGCCGGAGCGGTTCTCTCTCGCCGCCGAGGCGACAGCGGAGGTGATCAAACCTTCGATTTTCGGCGTATTCATCATCACCGTAGTCTACATCCCGATTTTCGCGCTCACCGGGGTCGAAGGTAAGATGTTTCACCCGATGGCCTTCACGGTCGTGACCGCGCTGATTGGCGCGATGGTGCTGTCCGTGACGTTTGTGCCGGCGGCCGTGGCGATTTTCGTCACGGGCAAGGTTTCCGAAAAGGACAACATCGTCATCCGCGGGGCCAAGTCCCTCTACCGGCCGACGCTGCGCTTCGTGATGTCCGTGCGCCCGGCAGCGGCCCTCGCGGCCGTGGTGCTGGTCGGCTTGGCCGGGCTCGCGGCGTCGAAGATGGGGACGGAGTTCATCCCAAGCCTCGACGAAGGTGACATTGCGTTGCACGCCCTCCGCATTCCGGGAACCAGCCTGACTCAGTCGCTCAAGATGCAGAGCGCGGTGGAGGAGGCCGTGAAAGCGTTCCCCGAAGTGGATAAGGTTCTCGCCAAACTCGGCACCGCCGAAGTGGCGACAGATCCGATGCCGCCGAGCGTGGCTGACACCTACGTCATGTTGAAACCGCGCAGCGAGTGGCCCGATCCCAAACGCAGCAAAGCGGATTTGGTGGCGGCCATGGAAGCGGCAGTCGCAAAGGTTCCGGGGAACAACTACGAATTCACGCAGCCGATTCAGATGCGTTTCAACGAACTCATTTCCGGAGTTCGTTCTGACGTTGCCGTCAAAGTCTACGGCGACGACCTCGAAGTGATGAGCGAAGTGGGCGAGAAGATCGAAGGCGTGCTCAAGGGGGTTCCCGGTGCCGCCGACGTGAAGATCGAGCAGACCACCGGCCTGCCGCTGCTCACCGTGCAACTCGACCGCGAAGCTATCGCCCGCTACGGACTCACCGTCAGCGAGGTGCAGGAGGTCGTCTCCACGGCGCTGGGCGGCACCGCCGTCGGGCAGATTTTTGAAGGAGACCGACGTTTCGATCTCGTGGTCCGACTGCCCGAAAAGCTGCGCACCGACCTCGACGCGCTGGGCAATCTTCCCATCCCGCTCCCCAAGTTGCACGACGATGAGGCGCGGGTGCTGCCGGCGATGCTTCGCACAGGCGGTCACGGCAGCAAGGAGGACGAACTCGCGCTTTCATTTATTCCGCTGCGGGAAGTCGCCCGAGTCGAAATCGCACCTGGCCCGAACCAAATCAGCCGCGAGAACGGCAAGCGCCGTGTGGTGGTAACCGCGAATGTGCGCGGTCGGGATCTCGGCAGCTTCGTCACCGAGGCCCAGCAAAAAATTAACCAGTCAGTGAAGGTGCCGGCCGGCTACTGGCTGGACTACGGCGGCACCTTTGAGCAGCTCCTCTCGGCCAGCAAACGCCTGCAAATCGTCGTGCCCGTTGCCTTGCTGCTGATCTTCGGCCTACTCTTCATGAGCTTCGGTAACGTAAAGGATGCGCTGCTCGTTTTCACCGGCGTGCCGCTCGCGCTCACCGGAGGTATCGCGGCGCTCTGGGTGCGCGAAATCCCGCTGTCGATTTCCGCCGGCGTCGGGTTCATTGCTCTGTCGGGTGTAGCCGTTTTGAATGGCCTAGTGATGATCTCGTTCATCCGCAGCCTACGGGCGGAAGGAAAGCCCATCGATGAGGCGGTCGAGGAAGGGTGTCTTACCCGTCTGCGTCCCGTGCTCATGACCGCGTTGGTGGCCAGCCTCGGTTTTGTGCCGATGGCTCTGGCGACGGGTGCCGGCGCGGAAGTGCAACGGCCGCTGGCGACCGTCGTCATCGGCGGCATCATCAGTTCCACCCTGCTCACCCTGGTTGTCCTGCCGGCGATCTACCGCATGGCGCATCGCGATGGCGATGTGCAGGAAGTGGAGGCTTAATCCTGATTCGATCACATGAAAATCATCCCAATCTTCGCCGTCGCATCCAGCCTGCTGCTGGTAGGCTGTGCCACGCCATTCCGGGCTCCAGTGGATGTGTCGCATATCGTCCTCGAACGAGGGGACTCCCCGGTTGTCGTCGTCGAGAAAATCTGGCTCGAGCGCAAGCAAGGTCCGTTGGTCGTAAGAGGCTACGTGCTGAAGCGACTGGAGGCGACCGACACCACTCAGACCCATCTTGATGTGACTCTCTTCGATGCCAACGGTCGAGTGCTTCGAACCACAGTGGAGCACTTCGAGCCGAGGCAAATCCCGCGTCACCACCGGCGACCCGACTCGGCGAGCTATTCGGTCGTGCTCGATCCGCTGCCGACCGGCGTCGCGAGAATCAACGTGACCGCTCATGAAGGAGCGCATCCCTGATGACTGTTCGGACTTCGCACCTGGACTTTGCCCGCGAATCGTCTGCCATCGGGCCGTCGTGACTACCCGGACACCCCACTTCCACCCTCGGCAGAACGTGTAATCGCCAAAAAACAATGACTCAAACGTCAGATTCCTCTCCGCACGTGTTTACCGGGTTGGCGCTGTGCGTTCGCCACGAATCATGAAAGTGCGCGACAGCGGCATGCCGTCACAGACGTATTGGGAAACACTCTTCGACGTTCCTTCGATTCTCGATGCGTTCGGATTCGGCCCTTCGACGGGAGATGTTGCCGAGCTTGGCTGCGGTTATGGGACTTTCACGGTTCCGTTGGCACGGCGCGTCGGCGGCGCAGTGCATGCCTTCGACATCGACCCGGAGATGGTCGCCTTCACCGCACAGCGGGTAGCGGCGGCCGGCACCCGCAATCTGCGGACGGAGTTGCGGGATGTTCTGGTGAGCGGCTTTGGCCCGGTCGCCGGTTCTTTCGATTCCGTGCTACTGTTCAACATTCTCCACATGGAGGCGCCGACGACATTGCTCCGCGCCGCGGCACAGGCGATCAGACCAGATGGTTTCGTCGCCATCATACATTGGCGCAGCGACGTCCTCACACCGCGCGGTCCGCCACTCGATATCCGGCCACGTCCTGAGCAGATACGCGGATGGGCGCGCGAAGCGGAGCTGACGCCGGGAGAAGTGCTGACGCTGCCTCCGTGGCATTTTGGGCTGAAATTGCAGGTTGGTAAGAAGCGAGGATCAGTTGATTCTGCCCCTTCAAACCGGCCTCCGGAGTTGTGATTGAAACGCATGAAACGCAATTTCGCCTCCCAACGGTCAGTTCCAGCGCCTCTCGGCGATACCGATTTGACCGATCAGTCGTCATCCCTCTCGTAGACCGCCGTTCCGTTACAACGGTTCATCTCACCGTCCGTTCAGTGCAGCCAGTGGTGGTCGAGTAGTGGCGGAGTAGCGAAAGAGTAGTGTTGAAGTAGTGGCCAAGTAGCGGGTGCGTCCAATTTTCAATTAAAACAGCCGCTCACGGAGGGTTCGAATCGCGTGCCAAGCGCCTGTTTGGCGCGATGAGCCTCAGCCGGATGAGGCGAGTTTATCCGTGATTTTTTTGCGCGAGACAGCGGCCCGACTGTCTCATCTTGCTTCCGGATACGAGAATTTCCGAATCCATCGCAGATTGGGTATCTCCCCCAAGCGCAGGCAAGCACTGCCGGGA
>CALSBN010000219.1:0-8903 GCA_943373185.1 Opitutus sp. GAS368
CGAACGGAAATGGGTTGGGCCGGCGTTGGGTCCGGGGTCTTTGGCGGAATCAGCGTTTGGCGGACTCGGCGGACTTGGCCGCGGGGCGCAGGAGCGAGCCGGTGACTTCGAATTTGGTCAGCTCGACGGGCTTTTCGGCGGTCGGGGGGGTGGCGGTTTTGGCTTGGGTCTGGTTGGTGATGAGCACGCGGCCGGGGAGGGTGGCGGTGACGTTGCCTTTGCCCGTGACCATGGGCTTCGAAGTGTCGACTTGGGCGAAGGCCAAGGTGGAGAGGACGGGGAGGGCGAGGAGGACGAGCAGCTTTTTCATGTTGTGTATGTTGTGTTGTGTTTGGATGCGGACAAAACGGGGAACGCGTTCAATGGACGCTCACGAGACGGATGGTCTCGCGGTTGGGATAGTCGGCGAGCGGGGTGTATTCGCCGCTCTGAACCTCGATGATCCAGGGGCCTTCGTCGGTGAGCACGAAGGCGACGCTGTGCTTCTCGGCGGTCGCCGCGAGACCGCCGAAGGGCCGGCCCTGATATACGATCACGGTGGCGGCGGCGGGGGCGGCGGCTTGGGCGGACATCGCCGACAGGTTGAGCATGAGCCGGCAGACGAGCGCGAAGCCGTTGCAGTTGGCGGCGGAATTGTCGGCGGGGAGATTTCGCTCCGTGAAGGTCGCCATCTGCCGCTTGAGCGCGGGGAGAAACGAGCGCCGCATCCACCGGGCCGGGATCACCTGATATTGGAGATTTTGCAGCGGGGAGACCCACACGCCGGGCGGCAGGGCGCGGTCAAACTCTGCCCAAAGTTGTTCGGCGGTGACGGTCCGGCTGACGGGCAGGCCGCTCGGCGCGATCAGTTGGAGATCGGCGCGGGCGGCGGCGGTCGAGCACGCAAGGACCGCCGCGAGCGCGATTGCGCGCAGGGCGGTGGGGTGCGGGCGAAAAAGACCGGAAGAGAAGCGCACGCCCGCAACGGAGCCGCCGCGGCGGTAAACGGCGAGCATGACGGTGCCAACGGCTCCCCGCCGGCGTGAACGACTCACCCTTGCGGGCGCGACCGGGTTTAGAGCATCCGTGATTTCATTTGGGCGTAGCGGGAGCGGCCGACGGGGAGGCGCTGGCCGTCCTTGAGCTGGGCGAAGTAGCGGCTGCCCCGTAGCACGATCAGGCGCGCGACCAAATTGAAGCGCACGAGGTAGGATTTGTGGATTCGCACGAAGGCCGCGGGGAGAGCGGCCTCCATGCGGCCGAGGCTTTGGTCGTGAAAATGGCGGCGGCCGCCGGTCAGGACCAGTTCGGAGTATTTGTCGGAGCCCTCGACGTAGAGCAGGTCGGCGATGGGCACGAGTTCGATGCGCCCCAGGCGGCGCACGGCGAGGGTGTCCGGGGCGGTCGCGGCGTCGGCCGGCGGGGGCGCTTGGACCCGGCCGAGGGCGAGGGCGAGCCGTGCGCGGTCGGTAGGTTTGGGCACGAAGTCGAGCACGCCGGATTCGAAGGCGCGCATCGCCAGTTCCCGGTGGTGGGAAACCACGATCGTCCGACAGCCGCCGCGTGCGTGGGCGGCGACGAGGTCGAAGCAGTCGCCGGCGCGCAGGGAGGGTTCCATGAGCACGACATCGTAGGATTGGTCGTCCAGCAGGGCGGCGGCGCGGGGGCCGGAGTGGGCGACGGTGAACTGTTCGAGGCGACCGGCCAAAATCGCGCGGCATTGATGCTCGAGGTGGAGCAAGGCGGCGGGTTCGTCGTCGAGGGCGAGGATTTTCATGGTGGGTGGATCAGCGGGTGACGTTGAGGTTGGCGGCGACGAGAGCGCCGGTGGCGAAGGTCGTGTCGGCGCGGACGGCGGCGACGGCGTAGCCGAACTTGGCGGCGACGAGGCCGACGATGGTCTCGCTCTCGGTGAGCGCCGTCTCGGCGGTGGCGGTGCCGTGGAGGGGGTGATAAACCGCGACGACGCCGGCGGCGGGGCGGAAGAGCAGGAACGGGATGGCCTCGGCGCCGCCGTGAACCCAGAGGACCTCGTTGGCGAGGGGCAGGGCGGCGGCGGCGGCGCGGACGAGGGTGGCGAGCTCGCGGGCGGGCAGCGCGGCCGGCACGGCGGGAGCGTAGCTGCCACGACCGGCCTTCACTTCGCTTACGGCGAGCTTGGTCAGGAGGCGCTCGGCGACGCGGACCAGAGCGGCGGGATCGGGGTTGCCGGCGACCGAGCGGTTGAGGGCGAAGACCCCGAAGTATTCGTCGCGGCCCCACCAGTTGCCGCGCCAGGTGAGGAGGGTGATGGTGTGCAGACCGCCGAAACCGCGTGGCGCCATCGCGACCGGGACGGCGCGTTCGGCGGGGAACTCGGCGGCGAAGCGGGCGATAAAGGCCGTGGTCGAGAGGTAGCAGCCGTTGGGCACGTGGCCGGCATCGCGGAAGGCGGGGGGCCTAACGGCATCGTCGGCGCGGAGGTTTGCGGCGGCGGCGACCAGCAGAACGAGCGTCACCACGGCGGAGCGGAAGAGGCGGCGGGCGGGGGATGCGGTGAGGTTCATAGGACGCTTCACCCCCTCGCCGGGACCTTTCTTACAAAAATCTGCAGAATTCTTTTATTTTGTTTTCCTCCCCGGCCGGGCTTTGCACCGTCGCGCCGTCGCCCATGACCCCCGAACGCCATCATCCCGGGAATTCGCTGCTCACGCGGCCGACGCTCTTGTTTCGAGTGCGGGAGGCGGGCGACGGCGCGAGTTGGGCGGAGTTTCACCGGCTCTATCGCCGGCTGATCTACGGCCGGGCGCGCCGCTCCGGGTTGTCGCATGAGGACGCGGAAGACGTGGCGCAAGACGTGTTCAAGCGCGTGGCGGAGACGATCAAGGATTTCGACACCGACCCGGAACGCGGCTCATTCCGGGGCTGGTTGATGAAGCTCACGCACTGGCGGATCGCGGATAAATTCGCGAGCCGGGGGAAGCTGCCGATGCGGCAATCGCCGGCGGCGCCCGCTGAGGATGCCGGCCCGCGCACCGGCACCATCGAGCGCGTGCCGTCTCCGGAGGATGACGAGGACGCGTGGGACCGGGAGTGGCAGGAACATGTGCTCGCGGCGGCGATGGAACGGCTCGCGCGGCAGGTGAAGCCGAAGCATTTCCAAGCCTTTGAACTCTACGTGCGGCAGGGCTGGTCGGTGCTGAAGGTCTCCTCTCAGCTCGGGCTGAACCCGGCCTCGGTTTACGTGATCGGCCACCGGCTGACAAAACTGCTCAAGGCCGAGGTGGAAAAACTGCGCGCGCAATTGGGATGAGCCGTTCGCGCAAATTCGCTGGCAGGGGCCGGCGGGCGGTGGCTCCATGACGACGATGTCCGTCCCGCCCGGCCCAAGTCCGTCGCCTGTCGTCATGCTCAGCTACGCGCGTGAGGACGAGCCGGTGGCGCGCCGGTTGGCGGAGGCGTTGCGCGCGGCGGACGTCCCGGTGAATTTCGGAGCCTACACGCGGGACGACGGCGACAATTGGGAGAACGGGGTGCGCCGGCAGGTGCGCGAATGCGCGCTCTTCGTGCCCGTTGTTTCGGCGAACACCCAGGTGCGCATCGAGGGCTATTTCCGCCTAGAGTGGCATCACGCCGAGCAACGCTCGCGGCTTATGGCCCGGGGCCGAGCCTTCATCTTGCCGGTGAGCGTCGATGGCACGGCCGAGGCCGGGGCCTACGTGCCCGAGGCGTTTCTCGCGGCGCCGTGGGCGCGGCCGGAGACGGAGGAGGCGCTTGCGGCCTTCGTCGCCACGGTGCGCCGGGTGCTCGCGCAACCGTTCTCGGCGCCCGCGCCGGCGGCCTTGGAAAGAACCGTCGCCACGCCCACGCGACCGGTCGTGCCCGACTACGAACTCGTCCGCCTGATCGGCAGCGGGAGCTACGGCGACGTGTGGCTGGCGCGCGGCGCGACGGGCATCTGGCGCGCGATCAAGCTGGTGTGGCGCGAGCGCTTCGCCGAGGCGGAGCCGTATGAGCGCGAGTGGCGCGGGCTGAAGGAATTCGCGGCGATCTCGCTCGGTGAGGCGACGCTGCTCGCGTTGCTCCACGTGGGGCGCGACGACGGCGCGGGATTTTTCTACTACGTGATGGAGCTCGCCGACGACGCCGAGCGCGGCCGCGAGATCGAGCCTGCGCGCTATGTGCCGCTCACGCTCACGCACCTCCGCCGCAGCCGCGAGCGCCTGCCGGCCGCCGCGTGCGTGCGCCACGGGATCGAGCTGGCGCGGGTGCTGGCGGGCCTCCACGCCCGCGGGCTGCTGCACCGCGACATCAAGCCCTCCAACGTGATCCTCGTGCAAGGCGTGGCCAAACTCGCCGACATCGGACTCGTCGCGCCCGTCGCGAGCGCGCGCACTTTTGTCGGCACGGAAGGCTACGTGCCGCCGGAGGGTCCGGGCGCGCCGGGTGGCGATGTGTTCGCCCTCGGCAAAGTTCTCTACGAGCTCTCGACGGGTCTTGATCGGCAGGAGTTTCCCCAGCTGCCCTCGGCGCTCGGCCGGCTCCCGGACCACGAGGCGCTGCTGGCCCTCAACGCGGTGATCCTCCGCGCGTGCGAGTCGCACCCGGACAAGCGCCACCGCGACGGCGCGGCGCTGCTGGCAGATCTGGAGGCCTTGCAAACTGGCCGGCCCGCACGGCGTTTCGCGTTCCTAGGGTGGTGGTCGCGGTAGGCGAGAGGCGACTGGCTTGCAGGATCAAGGCTGGGCCTTAAATCTTCTCCCATGCTCGCAATCCGCATCCACGAAACCGGCGGTCCCGAAAAACTCCGCGCCGACGAAATTCCCGTCCCTGCGCCCGCCGCCGGCGAGGTGCGCATCACCGTCGAGGCGGCGGGGCTCAACTTCATCGACACGTATCAACGCAGCGGGCTTTATCCGGTGGCGTTGCCGTTCGCGCCGGGTGCCGAGGTGGCCGGCGTCGTCTCGGCGGTGGGCGCGGGTGTGACGGAATTGGTTGTCGGAGACCGCGTCGCCACGGCCAAGGCGAGCGGCGGCTATGCGGCCGAGGCGGTCGCGCCGGCGGCGCAGGTCGTGAAAATTCCCGACGGGGTCGCGACGCAAACGGCGGCGGCGCTGATGTTGCAGGGGCTCACGGCGCACTATCTCGCGACGGACACGTTTCCTCTGAAACCCGGGCACACCGCGCTTATTCACGCGGCGGCGGGCGGGGTGGGTTTGTTGCTTGTGCAACTCGCAAAGCGGGCCGGGGCGCGCGTGATCGCGACGGTGGGCACCGAAGAAAAAGTGACGCTCGCGCGCGGCGCGGGGGCGGACGAGGTCGTGGTTTACTCGCGGGACAATTTTACGACGGCGGCGCGGGCGTTTACCGGCGGGCGCGGGGTTGATGTGGTTTACGATGCCGTGGGAAAAGACACGTTTGCCGGGAGCATCGACAGTCTGCGGCCGCGTGGGATATTTGTCTCGTTTGGGAACGCGAGCGGCGCGGTGCCGCCGTTTGCGCCGCTGTTGTTGATGCAGAAAGGTTCGCTGTTTTTCACGCGGCCAACGATGGCTCATTACACGCAGACGACGGCCGAGTTGCGGGCGCGCACGGACGATCTTTTTGGCGCCGTGCTGGCGGGGAAGTTAAACGTGCGGATCGGCGCGACGTATCCGTTGACGGCCGCGGCCTACGCGCATCGGGCGTTGGAGAGCCGCGCTACGACGGGGAAAGTCCTGCTCTTACCGTAGGCGGGCGGCGGGATCCGCGGGCGGCAACCCGAGCACGCCGAGCGCGCAGAGCCCGGCGGCGTGACGGGTTTCGACGCCGAGTTTTGAGAAAACGCGTTCGAGGTGCGTGCGCACAGTCGAAGGGCGGTTGCCGAGAATGAGCGCGATTTCGGGATTCGTTTTGCCCTCGGCGACCCAGAGAAGCACCTCGGCCTCGCGCGGCGTCAGGCCGAAGCGAATCTCGAGGGCCTCGGGCCGGCGGGCGAGGTCGATGGCGGTTTGCGGGCGCGCAGCCGGTTCGGCGGCGGCTTCGTTTTGGCGGGCGTGGATGAGCGCGGCGTTGGACCAAGCCTGTTTAAAGTGCGGGCGGAGGGCGTTCAGGAGTTCGCGTTCACCGGTGCGGAAGCCGCGGCGGTCGCGAAGCACGGCGGCGCAAATCACGGTGTCGCCGTGGCGCACGTTGATGCTCAAGTCGTCTTCGAGGCGGAGCGGTTGATAGTAGTCGCCGAAAATGTGGAGCTGTTGCAGATCGGGGCGGGAGACGAAATCGGAGAGCGCCAGCGCGGCCCCGGAGCCAGTGGCGCGGCGATAGGCGGCGGGGGCGAATTCGTGGAAGTGCGCGAAGAAGGCGGGCACGAGCGCGCCGTGCTCGGGAGCGGCGGGGCGCAGATGCCAACGGCGTTGGCCGGTTGCCCGCTCGTGCACGACGACCCCGTGGGACTCGCCGGGAATGAGCGAGGCGAGGGTTTGGGTGAAGACCTCGGGTAACGCTTCGGGCCGAGTTTCGGCGTAAAGTGCGGGCAAAGAAGACGTGAGCGCACGGAGCGCGGCACACGGCAGATGTTGGACGCCGAAGGTGAAAGGGGTTTGGCTCTCGACGGTGTGCATGGCCAAGGTCATGGGAGGCGACGGAGTCTGCGGCAAAATCGGGTAAGTAACAAAGCGGTCGGAAATGCCTCCCCCGGCTGTCGTATGGCAGGTTCCTCCGCCGGGTGATATAACGATGGAAATCCCACGCAGTTCGTGGCGGCGGTCCGGTCATTCCGGTCGGCCCCGACACGCTGCTCCGGTTTCTCTCCACCATGAAAACACGCTATGCATCCTTCGCGCTCGCCGGCCTCGTCGCCGTCGGCGCCGCAGTCCACGCCGCACCCAAAGTCACCACCGCCGCCGGAGCCAATCCGGCGGACATCACCGCCGCGGTCGCGGCTTTCCGCGCCGATGTCGGCCTGGGCGGTGCGGGCAATACGACCAACGGACCGTTTGCCGTTGGATTTCGAAACATCAATTGGGACGGCACGGCCGAGGCTGCGGCTTCGCCCAACGCCATGCCGGCAGATTTCTTCAACAACAACGTGCGTCGCGGCGCCGTGTTCACCACGCCGACCGCCGGTGCCACGATTCAAGTCAGCGCGGCGACGGGCAACACGAGCAACACCGCGGTGCGTTTCGGCCACATCGATCCGAGCTACCCGGCGCGCTTCAAGGCGTTCACCGAGCAGCGGCTCTTCGGGCCCGTGGGCAGCACGATCGTCGACTCGACCTTTTTTGTGCCGGGCAGTCCCGCGACTCCGGCGACGACCAACGGCTTTGGCGTGGTGTTCTGCGATGTCGATCTGGCGAACACGACGTCCATCGAGTGCTTCGACGCGGCGGGCCGCTCGCTCGGCCGTTTTTTCGCGCCGGTGGCGGACAACGGGCTGTCGTTTGTGGGCGTGTTCTTTGGCGACGGCGAGCGGGTGGCGCGCGTGCGGCTCGTGCACGGCAACCTCGCGCTGGGTGCGGGCAATGTTGATTCAGCGACGCAAGACGTGGTGTCGGGCGACGACTACATGTATGGCGAGCCGTTGCCCTTGGCGACCAACGGGCTGATCAGCAGCGTCGCGAACCGTGCGCGGGTCGGCGCCGGCGCCGATGTGCAAATCACGGGATTCGTCATCCGCGGCTCGCAGCCCAAGACCGTGCTGATCCGTGCGGCCGGGCCTGCGCTCACGCCGTTCGGCGTCGTGGGCGCGCTCGCGAATCCCCAGCTGGCGCTGCTCGGCGGCGATGGAGCGACGATCGGAGCGAACGACGATTGGGCGGGCCGGCCCGAGATTGCCCAGGCGGCGGCGCGCGTCGGGGCGTTTCCCTTCGCGGCAACCAGCGCGGATGCGGCGCTGATCGCGGTGCTCAATCCCGGCAGCTACGCGGTGGTCACCTCGGGCGTGGCGGCGACGAGCGGCACGGCTTTGACGGAGGTTTACGAGCTGCCTTGAAGGATCGGCCGGATTTTCCGGGTATTGATCGAGACGGGTGCGGCGCAAGCCGGCCCGTCTTTTTTCGTGACCCGGCTGTTTCCCGGCTCGGCGAAGAGGAACGCGGGCCGAGCGATCAAGCGAGAGTTGCCATAGGATCAAGGAACGCTTTCGGTCGAAACATGCGCTTCACCCCTTCGTCTGTCGCGGTTGGTTTGGCTGTTGTGTTGAGCTTTTCCGGTTGTGCCACTCCGTCGGGAGACCGGCGCAGCAGTGACGAGCGAACCGAATCATCCGCCGACACCAACGCGTCGGGTCGCGAGACGCTGTCGCCCGCGGATGTCGCGGCGAACGAGGCCGAAGCAGCTCAGGCCATGGCCCGGCGTCCGGCCGAGGCCGGGATGTCATCGGCGGAATTGTTGGCGTTGTTGAATGAAACCTCGCGCGAGTTGGGCACGCTGCGGGCGAACAACGCGAAGTTGCGGGCGGAGCGGAGCCGGTTCACGACCCCGCGCGTCGAAACGATTGTGAAGCCGGAGGCCAACGATGAGCGATTGACCGCGAGCGTGCGTTCGTTCGGTCAATTCAAGCAGGAGCTGGCGGGGTTTTTGGACGAAGCCGAGAAATTCCGGGTGGAGAATGCGGCCCTGAGCAAGCAGGTGGCGGCGCTCACGGAACAGGTGCGCGAAGCGCAAGGTCAGCTCGAACCGGTGAAAGCGGAGGCTTTGGTCCAACGCGAAGCGCGGGAGCAGGCCGAATTGGCGGTCGAGAAGTTGCGCGACCAGTTGCGCGCCATTGCAAAAGCGCTGTCCGCCGCGGGCCTGAGCTTGGACGCATTCTCCGGAGAGAAAGATCCGACGGCGCGACTTGAGACGAGTCCGGCTCGCATTCGGGCGGCGGCGGATGAGGAGCGTCGGCGGTAAGCGGGGTGCTTGCGGCGGCGGGTGGAAGGCCCGCGGTCAAGGTGCGCGGCGACGAATCGATCGAACAGCTCCGC
>CALSBN010000220.1:0-8819 GCA_943373185.1 Opitutus sp. GAS368
TTTTTGCCCGTCTTAGTCCGCGCCGCCGACCGCCCCAATATTCTCTTCATCGCCGTCGATGATCTCCGTCCCGAGTTCGGTGCCTACGGGGCCGGATACGTGAAGAGCCCCAATCTCGACCGGCTCGCCAAATCGGGCATCACCTTCCAGCGCGCCTATTGCCAGCAAGCCGTCTGCTCGCCCACGCGCTCGAGCCTCATGACGGGCACCCGGCCCGATACGACCAAGGTGTGGGACCTTGAAACTCATTTTCGCGACGCCCTGCCCAACGTCGTTACGCTCGGCCAGCATTTCAAGAACCACGGCTACTTCGTCCAAGGCATGGGCAAGATCTATCACGGCAGTCTCGACGACGCCCCCACGTGGTCCGTGCCGTGGCAGTCCTCCCGCGGCCAAGCCTACGGCCTCCCCGAGAACCTCGCGCTCAACAACCGACAATCTGCCGCCACTGCGGCTGCCAGCGGCTCCGGCAAAAAATCGGGAAAGAAAAAACAGGAACCCACGCCCCGCAACTCCCGCGGCCCCGCTTTTGAGGGCGCCGACGTCCCCGACGACACGTTCACCGACGGCGCAAACGCGACCCTCGCTGTCGCCACCCTCGGTCAGCTTGCGAAGAAAAAGGAGCCGTTTTTTCTCGCGGTCGGTTTCTCCAAACCGCACCTGCCGTTTGTGGCCCCGAAAAAATACTGGGACCTCTACGATCCGGCCAAAATCCAGCTCGCCCCGAACAAGTTCCGACCGAAGGACGCCCCCGACTACGCCATTTTGCCCGGCGGCGAACTGCGCAATTACCACGGCATTCCCGAAGGCTCGATCCCCGACGACCTCGCCCGCCAGCTCAAGCACGGCTACTACGCTTCCATCTCCTACATGGACGCCCAACTCGGCCGCGTGCTTGACGAACTCGACCGGCTCGATCTCCGAAAAAACACGATCGTGATCCTCTGGGGCGACCACGGTTGGAAGCTCGGTGAGCACGACGCCTGGTGCAAACACAGCAACTCCGAGAACGATACCAACGGCGCACTTCTCCTCTCCGTTCCGGGCATGAAACACGCCGGCGCAAAAGCGACCGGGCTCGTCGAGTTCGTCGACATCTATCCGACGCTCGCCGATCTCTCCGGCCTCCCGCTCCCCGCCCACCTCGAGGGCCTCAGTTTCAAGCCGGTCCTTGATAATCCCGCCCGCGCCTGGAAGCCGGCGGCCTTCAGCCAATATCCCCGCCCGGGCAGCTCGGCTACCGGCGGTGTTCCGCTCATGGGCTATTCCATGCGCACGGAGCGCTACCGCTTCACCGTCTGGCTTCATCGAGGCGATCCCAGCAAGGTCGCGGACGTCGAGCTCTACGACCACCAGGCCGATCCGAAGGAGAATCTCAACGTCGCGAAGAGCCCCGCTCATCGTGAACTCGTGGAGCAACTCATGGTTCAATGGCGCGGAGGTTGGCAGGGCGCACAACGGGCGATCACCAAGTCCTGACGCCCAAACGCAATGACTCCGGCATCAGTTTTTCGGGCCGCCACGTTTGCGGCGTTTGCTTTCGGATCGGTCGCCGGAGTCTTCGCGGTCGCGGCCGCGGCAGGCCCGAAATCGCCCAACGTGCTGTTCATCGTCGTCGACGACTTGAACCTCGCGCTCGGCTGCTACGGCGACCCCGTGGCGCAGACGCCCCACATCGACCGGCTGGCTGCGCGCGGGGTGCGCTTTGACCGCGCGTATGCGCAGTATCCGCTCTGCAATCCGAGCCGCGTTTCTTTTCTGAGCGGGCGCCGCCCGGAGACGAGCGGCGTGTATATCCTGAGCACGCCGGCGCGCACCGCGTTGCCGGACGCGGTGATGTTGCCTCAGTATTTTAGGCAAAAAGGTTATTTCAGCGCCGGGGCGGGAAAGATTTTCCACAACGCGAAGGTGAACGACGAAGCGTCATGGGATTCCTACGACGACCGGCCGGCGACCGACCCGGAGGAGAAAGCGGCGATCGAAGCGCGTTACGGCTCCGCCGGAAAGCCCGGCGACGGTCGGCCGTCGTTTCACGTTATGACCGGTGACGGTGCGGGCACGCGGGATGGTCGCAACGTCCGGACGATCCTTCGGCTCATGGCGGAGCAACACGCCGCCGGGAAACCGTTCTTTTTGGCCGCGGGCCTGCATCTGCCGCACCTGCCATGGACCGCGCCGAAGAAATTCTTCGACCTGTATCCGCCGGGCAGCCTGACCCCGAAGCCCGAGCCCGCATTGGTGGACGTGCCGCTCATCGCGTTGCAGACGGAGCTTTCGGGTTTCGCCCAACCCGATTCGCGCGAGGCGGCGATCCGCGGCTATTACGCGTGCGTGTCGTTTACCGACGCGCATGTCGGGATGTTGATGGACGAGCTGGACCGGCTCGATCTCTGGAAGACGACCGTGGTGGTGCTCATCAGCGATCACGGGTTTCATCTCGGTGACCACGGTGGATTATGGGCGAAATTGAGTGCGTTCGACGCCGCGACGCGGGTGCCGATGGTGGTGGCGGGAGCGGGGGTTCCGGCGGGAAAGATGATCGGCGAACCGGTCGAGCTGATCGACGTCTTCCCCACGCTGGTCGAACTCGCCGGCTTTGCTCCGCCGCCGGGATTGGAAGGCCGCTCGCTCGTGGCCGCGATGCAGGGTCGGACTTCGACCGGATTCCGGCCGGCATCGAGCATGGTTTTCCATTATGATCAGGCTAAAAGGAGCGACGTGCTCGGCCGCACGGTGATCGCGGCAGAGTGGCGCTACACCGAGTGGGATCGCGGCACGGCCGGTCGGGAACTCTACTGGCGCGCCGACGATCCCATGGAGTATCGCAATCGCGCGGGAGACCCGAAGCTCGTCGCCGCGCTCAACGCCGGAGCGGCGTATCTCCAAAACGCCCCAAGTCCGAAGCCCGGCCCGGCCAACCGCCCCCGGGCATTGCTCGAAGCGGGGCGGAAGAGTCCGTGAGCGGCTCCGGCCATTCGCGGACACGCGTTTATCGGGGTGAAAGTCTTTTCGCACATTTTGCAACGCTTGCATAACTGCCGGTTTGCCTGACCGGTCTCTTCGGAGGCCAATGCATCCGTCGCTTTCGATTCTGTCCCCTGCCATCGCCGACTTCGGCCGGTCTTGGAGCTTCGATCACCCCTACACCCCGTCCCTTCGTTTCTCTCTTTTTCATCAATAAACCCCGCCACCATGTCCAACCTCCGACCCACCTCCGACCGGTCCTTCGCCCATTCTTTTTTCACGCTGATTGTCCTCGGCTCGCTGCTGTGCGCTTCGGCCTCGGCGCAAAGCGTTAACCCAAGTTCGCCAACGAAGAGCCCGGCCCCGGCCGCGGGTGCCGCCAACCCGGCCGGCGAGGTCCTCCAACTCGAAACCTTCAACGTTTCCGGCTCGCTGATCGCCGGGGCCAGCACGTTTACCTCGCCCACGCCGGTGCTCGTGGTCGATCAAACCTCCCTGCTCGCCGCCGCGCCGATCAATCTCGCCGACGGTTTGAAACAACTGCCCTCCCTCGCTCCCGGGGGCGGACAGACCGTCGGCGGTGGCACGGGTAACAACAGCGCGAATTTTCTGAACCTGCGCGGTCTCGGCGTCACCCGCACGCTCACGCTCTTGGACGGCCGCCGCTTCACGCCCAGCGGTCCGACGGGGCAAGTCGACGTTAACCTCATGCCCCAAGGTCTGGTCGATCGGGTGGACGTCGTGAACGGCGGCGCCTCGGCCGCGTATGGTTCCGATGCCGTCGGCGGCGTCGTGAACTTCGTGCTCAACAAAGAATTTGTCGGCTTCAAGTCGGACTTCCTCCTTGGCCAGTCGCAGAAGGGCGACAACCAGGAATACAAGGGCTCGGTCACTTTCGGGACCAAGTATCTCAACGGCCGCGGCCATCTCGTTTTTAGCGGCGAGTATGTGGAGAGCAAAGGGGTGAACGGCGACGGCCGTGATTTCCGGCGCGAAGAGACCAACCAAATCCCCGAGCCCGGCAACACGACCAAGGTGATCCGCGCGACGGACATCCGCTCGCCGTTTACGCCCGGCGGCAACATCGTCAACGGCGCGGGCGGCACCGCCGCCAACAACGCGCTCATCCGCGGCATCAAGTTCGGTCCCGGCGGCACGCAGAGCCCTTACGACTACGGCCGTCTCTCGACCACGATCGGCACCACAAACGGATTTCAGAGCGGCGGCGACGGCTTCCGGATCGGCACGGCCCAGGAGATCGTGCGTCCGCTCACGCGCAAAAACTTTTTCCTGCGAAACGATTTCAAGCTGCTCGAGAATTTCTCGTTCTTCGTCGAGGGCGGTTTCAGCGAAACGCAAATGAACCAGCAGAACAGCCCGACCACGCATCTGCTCACCATCCGCAGCGATAACGCCTTCCTCAACCGGGCCGCGCCCGACTTGGTCGCGCGCATGACCGCGCTCGGTGTCACCTCGTTCACCATGAACCGCCTGACGCTCGAGCGCGGGCTGACGGTGTCCAAGGTCAACGACCAGAACCGGCGCGTGTTGGTCGGGTTCAACGCAAAAATCGGCGGCTGGGACTGGGAGACGTCGCTCCAATCGGGCACGAACGACATCAGTATTCCGATCGTCAACAATCTCATCACCGCGCGGATGGCGGTCGCCGCCGATGCAATTCTGGTCGGTGGACAGATTGTGCCCCGCGCGGCCGCCGCCAATCCGGGGAGCGTGGCCTTCAACCCGTTCGGTGCCGGATCGCCCTCGGCCGCGGCCTTGGACTACGTCATGGGCACCACGCAGTTTGAAGAAACGTCCTCGCAGGACGTGATCGAATCGAAGGTTGCGGGAGAGGTTTTCGATTTGCCTGCCGGTCCCGTGGCGGTCGCCGCCGGGGTGCATTGGCGCAAACTGGAGTCCACGACCACGACCGACGCCCTCTCGATCGCCGGGGCCTACCGGCTGGCGAACAACCAACCTTTCACGGGCAGTTACACGATCATGGAGGAGTTCGCCGAAACGCAGATTCCGCTGCTGAAGGATCTGCCGCTCGTGAAGAAGCTCACGGCCAGTCTCGCCTTCCGGCACGCAGATTACTCGACCAGCGGCGATGCCAATTCGTGGAAGGCCGGAGCGGTCTGGCAGCTCAACGCCGATCTGCGCATCCGCGCCTCGCGCTCCCGTGACATCCGGGCGCCCAACATCAACGAGCTCTTCTCCGCCGGGCGTCAGACCAACGGCAACATCTCCGATAACTTCGCCGGCGGCACGGGCCTGACCTTTCAGGGCGTGCCCAACATCAACAGCGGCAATCCGAATCTGAAACCCGAGGTGGCCGATTCGACCGTCGTTGGTTTTGTCTATCAACCGATGTGGCTGAAAAGCGCGAGTTTCGCGGTGGATTTCTACACCACGGAGATTGCCGACGCGATTTTCGTGGCGGGCGGACAAGACGCCGTGCGCGAGTGCTCGATCAACCCGTCTTCGCCGCTCTGCTCCTTCGTGACGCGCGGCCCGACTCAGGCCAGCCCACGGGCGATCATCCAGACGCGGACCTCTTCGGTTAATCTCAATTCCGAGTTTTCCCGCGGCGTGGATTTTGAGGCCAGTTACCGGATTCCGCTCAACACCTGGTTTGCCGACGTGCGGCCGGGCAATCTCACCGTGCGCGCGATCGCCGGTTATATCGACGAGTATTCCCGCGTGTCGCCGCTCACTCCGACCCGAATCAATCTTGCCGGCAACGGCCTGGCCAATGCCGCATCGGGCACATCGGCGTTGCCGCGGATTCGTGGCAATCTCTCGCTGAGCCACTCGCGCAATGCGATCTCCAGCTTTCTCCAAATGCGCTACATCGGCCGGATGACTTGGGACAAGACGCGCGTTCTGGGCGTGACCACCGATTACAACGCCGTGCCTTCGACCGCGTATTTCGACGGCCAGTTGACCTACCGGTTGCCCAAGCTCCGCCAAGGCTGGGAGTCGGAAGTCTATTTGAACGTCGCCAATCTCCTCGACCGCGACCCGACCTACGCACCCCGCACCGGCGGCGCGACGCCGCTCCCCACCGATCCCGGCCTGTTTGACCAAGTCGGCCGGATGTTTCGACTCGGGCTGAGGACAAAGTTCTGAGGTTTCCCGTGGTGTCGCGGTTTCTGCTTCTCGGGTTTCTGGCCGGCCTCGGCGTCGGCGCGGTGAGCGCAGCTGAAGCGGCCGGCCCCGAGCCGGACCCGAGGCTCGGGCCGGCGTTTACCCGTCGGGAGCGCCCGGTCTTGGGTTCGCCGACCGCTCCGATCGTGGTGATCGAAGTCTCGAGCTTCCGGTGCGCTCACTGCCGCGACTTTCACGAGAAGATCTTTCCGGTGTTGCGGAGCCGTTACGTGGACACGGGAAAAGTGCAGTGGGTCGTGCTCAATGCTTCCGACGACCCGTCGGAACAGTTCGCGCCGATTTTCCAAGTCGCTCGGTGCGCCTTGCGGCAGGAAAAATATTGGGAGGTGAAAGGACGACTCTTCGAAGCGGCCGGTCGTCCGTTCAGTTTTGTCGCCAATTTGGTTAAGAAGAACCCGCAGATTGACGGGAGTGCGTTGGACCAATGTCTGGGTGAACGCGGCGTGCGCAACGCCGTGGCCGCCGATTTCTCCGAGTATGCGCGGCTCAAGGTTCAGGGGACGCCGACGTTCCTGATCCGAAAGCCCGGGGCCGATGGCCGGGTGGTGGAGACCACGATTGCGGGTGCCCAGACGCTGGACTATTTCCAGCGCGTATTGGATGAATTGCTGAAAACCCCCTGACCATGCGCCGAGTCGCCGCCTCCCTATTCCCTGCCTTCCGCGCGGTGCGGCCCGCGCGATTGCTGGCGGTTTTGGCGGTCGCAGGAGGGATTGGCCTCGTTTGTGACTGGCTGCGCTCGGAGCAACGGCTCGTGTTTCCCCGGCCGCTTCCGGTTTTCAGAATCGTGGAGCCGTCGCGATGACCCCGGGTGCCCGCTCCAGCCGCAGCAGCGAGGTTTACGTGCGCTGGGCGCTGGGCGCAGTTTTGGTCGCAGCCGGAGGTTTCAAAGCGGCAAACCCGGTGGAGTTCCATGCGGATTTGGTGGCCTACGGGATCGGCTGGCCCGATGCGTGGCTGCGGGGAATCGCCGTGATCCTGCCGTGGCTCGAAGTGGTCGCCGGCGTCGCTCTCGGCGTGGACCTCTGGCCGGAGACGATCCGTTTTGTCGTCGTGGGCTTGAGCGCGGTTTTTGTGGTGGTGTTGGCTCAGGCCATGGTGCGTGGACTGGAGGTGCGCTGCGGGTGTTTCGGCCCGCTGACGCCCGGCTGGTTTAACGAACCGTGGTTCGCGCTTGGACGCGCCGTAGGGTTGCTCGCCGTCTCGATTTGGCTGTGGCTGAAACGGGTGCCGTCGGCCGCGGGCCCCGCGCTCAACGCCTAGCGGCCAACGCTCCCCACGATGCCACCGTCAAATCCGGTCGTTTTTCTTCGGCGGCTCTCTCTGGCCCAGTGGATGTTGTTCGCGGCGGGCGGTGGCGTGGTTTTCGGGTTGTTGGCGCCGGAGCTCGCCGTGCATCTGAAGTTCATCAGCGACATTTTTCTCCGGCTGATCCGGGCAATTATCGCTCCGGTGCTTTTCGGCGTGTTGGTGCGGGCGGTCGGCGGCGTCGGCGGGATGAAGGACTTGGGCCGCCTGGGATGGAAGTCGCTGGTCTTCTTTGAGGTCGCGACGACGCTCGCGCTGCTGCTCGGATGGTTTACCGCGGCGATTTTTCGGCCAGGCGACAATGTCGCGCTCGCCGCCCAAGCGGCGCCGGTGGTTTCAAAGATGACGTTTACCGATGTGCTCGTGAACGCGTTTCCGACCAGCATCGTGGATGCGATGGCGCGCGGCGATGTGCTGCAGATCGTGGTGTTCTGTTTTCTTTTCGGCGTCGCCTGCCTCGCGGTGGGAGAGCGGGCGAAGCCCGTGCTCGTGTTGGCCGATGCCGTGGTGGCGGTCGCGTTTCGGTTTACGCAGATCATCATGTATCTCGCGCCGGCGGCGGTTTTCGCCGCCATGGCCGGAACGGTGGCGACCAGCGGGGTGGGGGTTCTGCTCGGGTTGGCCCGGCTGTTCGGGGCGGCATGGGGAGCGGAGTTACTGTTTCTCGCGGTGGTTTTTGGCGGCTCGCTCGTGGCCAGCGGAGTGCCGATGCGGCGGTTTGTGCATTTCGTGAGGGAGCCGTTCCTGATCGCGTTCAGCACGACGTCGAGCGCGGCGGCTTTGCCCCAAACGTTGGAAAACATGGAGCGTTTCGGCGTGCCCAATCGGATTCTTGGCGTGGTGGCTCCGCTGAGTCTCAGCCTGAACCTGTGCGGCAGCACGCTCTTCCTCGGACTCGCGACGCTGTTTGTCGCGCAGGCGGCCAACGTTCCGCTCTCGTTCGACCAACAGCTGTTGATTTTGCTCACCCTCAAGCTGACCAGCAAGGGCGTCGCGGGCATTCCACGGGCCAATTTCGTCGTGCTCACGGCCTTGTTTCAGAGCTTCGGTCTCCCGCTTGAAGGACTCGGTTTGTTGCTCGGCATCGATGCGCTGATCGACCCGATTCGGACCAGTGTGAATGTCGTGGGCCATTGCGCCGCGCCCGCCGTGGTGGCGCGCTGGGAGGGCGTGACGTTTCCGAAAGACCTCGAACCCGTGCCGGCCATGGCGCCGCCGTCTTAAGGCCTCGCGTTTCATCTTCTATGTCCCTGCTGCCCCTCTTCGACAATTCCCTCCTGCAACGCGCGGCCCAACCCGCGCTCGAAGTCGAGACCGCGCCCGGGTCTTTGGCCTGCTATACTTTTGGCGAACTTGAGGTCCGCAGCAATCGGCTC
>CALSBN010000221.1:0-8697 GCA_943373185.1 Opitutus sp. GAS368
CGGCGCCGGCGCTCCGCTCCACGTGTGCCCGGCGAGTAGGTTCGAATCGATCCACCACGGCAGACTGCCCGTTGCCTCGTCGATTTTCCCGGCGCCATGCCCCGGCACCGGAATAAATCTCAGCATCAACGCGTAGCCCACCAGCAACCCCGCCGTCCACGCGATCTGCCCCCGCAGGCGCCAGCGCAGACAAATCGCACCCGCGACCAGATAGCACAGGCCGATGCGTTGCAGCACGCCGGGAATCCGCATTTTTTCGAGGGAGAAATTATGCGCCGGCAACAATCCAAACGGAAATGCCGTCAGCAACAACCCGAGCCCAAAAATAATCGCCGACCGCCGCAACACGTGGCGGAAAAGTTCGGCCGTATCCCCGCCCGCCTCGACGCGTTTGGCGAAGGAGAGCGTCATCGCCACGCCCACGATCCACAAAAACCCCGGGAAAATCAGATCGGTAAACGTCCACCCGTGCCACGGCGCGTGCAGCAGCGGCGGATAAACCGTGCTCCACGAACCCGGGTTATTGACGAGCAACATTCCGGCGATCGTCGCACCGCGAAACGCATCCAGAGAAACCAAGCGCGTTGACGGGGTGGGTGCAGGACTGCTCATGAAACCTCGCCAGCCGTAAGCCGCCCCGCTTTCGCCGACAAGGCGATTGTGCCCCTACTTCCCGCCATACCGCGCCAATAACACCGGAATCTCGTCCACTTCCCGGCTCGCCGAGCGCTCCGCCGTGCCGACGTGGCGGTTCAACATCACGGAAAACACCAGCCGCTCGCCGTTCGCCGCCGTCACATAGCCCGAGAGCGACGCCACCCAGCGTAGCCCGCCCGTCTTCGCGCGCACGTTGCCCTCCGCCGCCGTGCCCTTCATCCGCCGGCGCAGCGTCCCGTCCACCCCCGCCACCGGTTGTGCCGCCGCAAACGCCGCCGCTTCGCGGTGCGTCGCCATAAACTGCAACAACGCCGCCGTTGCCGCTGCCGACGTGAGATTGTTGCGGGAAAGCCCGGAGCCTTCGTCGAAAATCACCTCGTCCGCCCTCAAACCGTGGCGGCCCAAAAACTCCCCGAGCGCCTTCACCGCCAGCTCGTCGGTGCGCGCCCATGTCGGCGTCGCCGGACCGCGCTGCGCCTCGCCCACCTGCGCGAAAATCAGATCGGTCTGCAGATTCTGCGAGTCTTTCATAAAGTGAGCCACGAGCTCGCGCAGCGGCGGCGAAACGACCTCGCCGAGCGCCACCGCCCCCGGCCCCACCGCGGTCGCCTCCGGCCAACGCACACCGCGCGCCCGCCCGCCGACCGCAATCCCCGCTCGCTTCAGCGCGGCCTTGAGACCGTTGGCGAACCACTGCGCCGGCCGCGGCACCGTCGCCTCGGTCAAAAACTCCTGTCCGCCCAGAGGCAGCTCGCCGAATATCTGCACCGTCGTCTCACCCGGCACCCGCAGCACGCGCACCCGCCGCGCCCCGCCCGCCGCCGTGGTCACGCTGCGATTGTCGATCATCAACCCCGTGTGCGGCTGGAGCAGCTCGACCACGCACGGCGCGCCCACCTTCGCCGCCGGCACGACGCGCAGGTCGACAAAGTTATCGTTGAGCGTGATCGCCGCGATCTCCGCACCGTAGTCGTCGTTCATGTCGTCCACCGTCCAACTCGCGCCCTGCGGCGTGCCTTGGTAAAACGTGCCGTCCGCCACCACATCGCCCGCGATCCGCCGCACCCCGGCCTTTTTTACCGCCGCGACAAACGGCTCGAACACCGTCATGAATTCCTGTTTCGCCCGCCGCGGATCCCAGCTCGGGTCAGCGCGCCCGCTCACGATCAGATCGCCCGAAAGTTCGCCGGCGGCATTCACCGCCACCGACCCCAACAACGGGGTGCGAATCCGAAAATCACCGCCCAACGCATCGAGTGCCAGCGCTCCCGTGTAGAGTTTGCTGTTCGACGCCGGACTCATCCGCCGCGCCGGCGCGTGTTCGTAGAGCACCCGACCCGAATCGAGCGACATCACCTTCACGCCCCACAACGCGCCGAGAAACTTCGGCTGGCTCACATGCGCCTCAAGCGCCGCCTGCAACTCCGTCAACGTGGTCACCGGAACTGCGGGCACCGCCGCGCCCCACGCCCGTCCCGCGACGAACAACACCAGGAAAAAACAACTCCACCGCAGACGGACGGTTTTCATGGGCGCCGACCGTGACGGGCCGTGCGCCGGAGCACAACTACGGAGCACGCGCAGCCTCCAAAGTGGCACGGGCGTCTCGCCCGTGATCGAGCGGGCATATTGCCGGGTCGTTTCCGATCCCATGGGCGGGACGCCCATGCCACGCCCAACTCCTCACGTCATCGGCGACCACAACTTCCTCCGCACACCGTGACACACCCGAAGCTTGTTTTCCCTTTCCCTCCGCGCCTCTGTGTTTCCCGCCGCCCATGCAATTTTCCGCCATCGCCGCCGCTCTGCCTTCCACGGCCGTCACCCGTTTTGACAACGTGCCGTTTCCCCTGATCGCCTCGGGCAAGGTCCGCGAAATCTTCGACCTTGGCGACGCCTTGCTGCTCGTCGCGAGCGACCGGCTCTCCGCCTTCGACGTCATTTTGCCCGACGGCATTCCGGGCAAGGGCATCGTCCTCACCCAAATGAGCAACTGGTGGTTCGCCCAGACCTCGGCGCTCATCGCCAACCACCTCTTCCCGGACCAACCCGGCGAATTTGCCCGGCGCGGCCTGCACGACCGCGATCTCCAACTGCGCAGCATGATCGTGAAGAAACTCACGCCGCTCACCATCGAGTGCGTCACCCGCGGCTACCTCATCGGCAGCGGCTGGAGCAGTTACCAAAAGTCCGGCGAGGTCTGCGGTATCCGTCTGCCCGCCGGCCTCCGCCAGGCCGAGCGTCTGCCCATGCCGATCTTCACGCCCACGACCAAAGCGCCGAAGGGCGAGCACGACGAACCGATCAACGACGCCCAAGCCGCCGCCCGCATCGGCCCGGCCCTCTACGAAAAGGTGAAGGCGACCAGTCTCGCCCTCTACCGCTTCGGCCACGACCGCGCGCGCGCCGCCGGCATGATCTTGGCCGACACAAAATTCGAATTCGGCACCGATGCCGCCGGCAACCTTGTCCTGATCGACGAAGTCCTCACGCCCGACTCGTCGCGCTACTGGCCCGCGGAGAGCTACGTCCCCGGCGGCTCGCCGCCGAGCTACGACAAGCAATTCGTCCGCGACCACCTGCTCACGCTGCACTGGAACCAGCAGCCCCCCGCCCCTCGCCTGCCCGCCGAGGTCATCACGCGCACGCAGGAAAAATACCTCGCCGCGCTGAAAAATCTGCTCGGTTAAGCACCCGAATTGACGCCGGCCATAAATATGGCTTTGAGGCGGCAATGAAGACCACGCTGGAAATTCCCGACCCGCTCTACCGCCAGCTCAAGGTGACCGCCGCCCAGCAGGGGAAAACCGTGCGCAGCTTTGTCAACGACGCCCTCGTCGAGAAACTGCGCGCTCCGGCCCAAAGCCCGGATTCGCGACCGGCCTGGACCCGGGCGGTCGACGGCCTCAATCACCTCCACGACGAAACCCGGCGCATCGAAAAAACCATTCTCACCGAGTTTTCAAAAATCGATTCGGCGGACTGGAAATGATCCTCGATACGAACGCTCTGTCCGCATTGGCCGACGGTGATTCCGCACTCGTCGCAAAACTCGGCAACACCTCCCGTCTCGCGCTGCCGGTGATCGCGTTGGGCGAATATCGGTTTGGCGTCTCGGCCTCACCGCGTCGAAAAACCTACGAGACCTGGCTGACGGAGCACCTCCCGCTATTTGATACGCTGCCGGGCGATGCTCACACGACCGCCCACTACGCCGCGCTCCGGCACGAGCTGAAACGCTTGGACCGTCCGGTGCCGGAAAACGACCTCTGGATCGGGGCCCTCGCGCTCCAACACCGCCTGCCGGTCGTTAGCCGCGACGCCCACTTCGCCATCATGCCCGGCGTGCGCGCCGCAACTTGGTAGAGCTCCGTTTGTCGGCTCGCGGCCCCGTCACTGCCGCGCGCCCAGCGGAGCCGTCACCACGGCCGCCCCTCGCCCCGCTCGCACCAACTCGCGCCGCAACCAGTCGAGCGCCGCGTTCACCGCCCGCACTTTGACCGTCGTGCGCGGGCCGGGGTAACTCAGCTTTTTCGACCACACGCCGTGCGGCGCGTGCAGCGCCAAATAAAATGTCCCCACAGGATTCTCCGCCGTCCCGCCGCACGGGCCGGCAAATCCCGTGATCGCGATCCCGTAGTCCGCCCCGAGGATCTCCGCGGCGCCCGTGGCCATCGCGACGGCGTTTTCCTCGCTCACCGCCCCGTGCTGCGCGAGCAGGCACTCCGGCACGTCGAGCAGCTGCATCTTGGACTCGTTGGAGTAGCACACCACTCCGCCCGAGAAAAACTTGGACGCACCGCAAATGTCCGTAAACGAGTTCGCCAGCAACCCGCCGCTCGCCGTCTCCGCGCACGCGAGTCTCTTTTCCTGCGCCCGCAGCAGATCCGCGCACACCCGCGCGAGCGAGTCGTGCCCGTAGCAGACAAAATTCTCGCCCAACAACGCCGCGCACTCTTCCGCGACCGCGTGCAGTTGGTTGTCGTTCAACTGCCCGGTCGGCGAACTCACCCGGCAGTCCACGTGCCCCGAGTGCGCGCAAAACGCGATGCTCAGCGCGGCCCCAAAGCGGTCAAAAATCGGCTGCAATTTCGTCTCGAGCGCGCTCTCGCCGACGCCCGAGGTGCGCAGCTGCACATAGGCCTCGCGCTCCGTCAGCAGCCCCCGCGCCGCCAGCCGCGGCACGACTTGCTCGGTGAACATCGGCTGCAACTCGTTCGGCGGTCCGGGCAACATCACCAAAATCTTTCCGTCCTGCTCCACCCAGAGACCCGGCGCCGTGCCGTTGGCGTTGATCAACACTTCGCCGCGCTCGAAGACCAACGCCTGCTTCAGGTTGTTTGGCGTCATCTTTCGGCCGAGCCGCTCGAAACGCGCCTCGATGCTCGCCTCGACCTCGGCGTTGCGCACGAGTTTTTGCCCGAGCACTTCCGCGATGCACTCCCGCGTGCGGTCGTCGCACGTCGGCCCGAGACCTCCCGTCGTGATCACCACATCCGCCCGCGACCAGCTCTCGCGGAACTGCGCCACGATCGCATCGGCCTCATCGGTGATGGTAATATTGCGCCGCAACGTCACCCCGCGCCGCCCGAGTTGCGCACCGACGAAGGTCAGATGACCGTTCGCCGTGAGTCCCAACAGCAGTTCGTCACCGAGCGTGAGGAGCTCATAGTAGAGTTGGGCGACGGGTTTGGAGGCGGCGGAGGAGTTGCTGGATGAAACCATACTTGCGAGAACCGACGTAAGGCGGATTCTCCCAAAATGCCAACCGGCGAAACCGTAAATCTCAAGGAGAAGGTCCGCCATCTCTCCGACAAGCCCGGCGTCTACCTCATGAAGGACCGCCTCGGCCGCATCATATATGTCGGCAAGGCCAAGAACTTAAAAAAACGCGTCTCCACCTATTTTACGCCGTCGCGCGCGATGACCTGGCACCCGAAGATTCGCGCGCTCATCGAGATGATCGCCGACTTCGATGTCCACGAGGTGAAGTCCGAACCCGAGGCCCTCATCCTCGAGGGCAAGCTGATCAAGCAGTGGAAACCGAAATACAACACCGACTTCACCGACGACAAACGCTTCCTCCTTGTCCGCGTCGATCTTACCGAAGAACTCCCGCGCTTCCGCCTCACCCGTTTTAAAAAGGAGGACCGTTCCCGCTACTTCGGTCCCTTCGCCCACAGCGGGCTCCTGCGCAAATCCCTCGCCCAGATGCGCCGCCAGTTCGGCATTCTTCTCGGCGACGCCACGCCGCAGAAACGCCCCGACGGCACCTGGCAACTCTACGACGACGTGCGCCAGGAACTCTACGGTTTCGAAAACACCGTCACGCCCGACGCCTACCGTGCCCGCGTGGACGACGCCTGCACCTTCCTCGAAGGCAAGTCCCGCGAATGGCTCGAAACACTTCGCGCCGAAATGCTCGCCGCCGCCGAAAAACAACAGTTCGAAAAAGCCGCCGAGCTCCGCGACATCGTCTTCGCTCTCGGCAAAACCCTCGCGAAAACCCGCAATTTCGAGCGCACCGATCCCACCCAGGCGCTCCCCGACGCGAGCACCGAAGCCCTGCGGCTCCTCGGCGAAGCCCTCGCGCTCAAAACCCCGCCGCGCACGATGGAGTGCTTCGATATTTCCCACATCTCCGGCACCTTCGTCGTCGCCTCGATGGTCGCGTTTTCAGACGGCCGGCCCGACAAGGACAACTACCGCCGTTTCCAAATCAAAAGCTTCATGGGCAACGACGATTTCCGCGCGATGGAAGAAGTCGTCGGCCGCCGCTACCGCCGCCTCCGGGACGAGGGCAAACCGCTGCCCGACCTCGTCGTGATCGACGGCGGCCGCGGCCAGATCGGCGCCGCGCTCAAAGCCTTCGTCGCCCTCGACCTCGAGCCGCCGCCGCTCATCGGCCTCGCGAAGAAACACGAGACGATCATTTTCCCCGATGCCCGCCCGTCGCTGAATCTCTCGTTGAATTCACCCGCGCTCAACTTGCTCCAGCGCCTGCGCGACGAAGCCCACCGCTTCGCCAACACCTACAACGCCGATCTCCGCTCCCGCAAAATCCGCGAGAGCATCCTCGACGATTTCCCCGGCCTCGGCGACGTCCGCCGCGCCGCGCTGCTCGCGCATTTCGGCGACATCGAGAAACTCCGCGCCGCCCCGATCGACACCATCGCCGAAGTCCCCGGCTTCGGCGGCAAGATGGCCGCCGAGCTGCACGCATTTCTCCACGGTTCGTAACGGGGCCCCGCTAGTAAAAAATCCGCGATTTCGGGCCCGGGCAAATTTCCCGATACCGCACACCGCGCTTGCTCCGGCGCGCGCGGCGCGGCTAAAAAACCGCATGGTCGTTCACCGCACACTTCGCCGCTGCTTGACCGGGCTGGCTGCGGTTTTTCTCCTGAGCCTATCGGGGCCCCCGCTCGTCGCGCAGGTGAATTTTGGTCTCAATCCGAGCCTCGCCTCCGGCAGCGTCACGTTCAACCCGTCGGATTACTTCACCGGCACCTACTCACTGTCCGGGTCGGCGTCGCTGCTGATTTCGGCCAACTACACGCTTCCTGCCGGCACCAGCCTCGCCTTCTCGGGCACCGGCAGCACCTACCTGAGCTACAGCGGCGGCGGACCCTTCACGTTCACCGTGCCCGCCACCGCCAGCTTCACCCGCTCCGGTGGAGCCGGTAGCACCTACGTCTACGATCACGTCACCAACTCCGGCACCCTCGCCGTCTCCGGTGGCAGCCTCCTGTTTCAGAGCGGCACCACGCTCACCATCAACTCAGGCGGCACCGCCACTGTTTCGGGCGCGTCCAGCATCCTCTCCGTCTACGGCCTCGCCAACGCCGGCACTCTCTCCGTCGCCAACAGCGGCCTTGTCCAACTCGCCGGCACCGTCACCACGGCCAATCTCGGCCTGATCTCGATCTCCACCGGCGGCGTGGTTCGCCTCACCGGCACGATCAACAACGCCTCCGCCAACCTCACCGCTCCCACTGGCGGTTCCTACACCCTACAAGGCGGCACGATCACTGGCGGCACCATCAACTCCGGCGCACTTTCGTTTACCTCCTCCGGCGGCACCCTCGACGGTGCGACGGTCTCCGGGAACATCACCCTCGCCAGCAACGAAGTCCTCACCCTGAAAAACTCCGCCGGCGCGACCGGCACCACCACGGTCAACAACGCCACTCTCTACATCGGCACCAATCTCTCGGCCGCCGCCGGTTCCACCTACGACTTCACCGGCGCCAACTCCTACCTGAGCTATACGGGCGGCGGTCCCTTCACCTTCACCGTGCCCGCCACCGCGACGTTCACGCGCTCCGGCTCCGGCAACACCTACGTCTACGACCAAGTCGTCAACTCGGGCACCCTCACTGTCTCCGGCGGCAGCCTTCTGTTTCAGAGCGGCACCACGCTCACTCTCAATTCCGGCGGCACCGCCACCGTTTCGGGCGCGTCCAGTATCCTCTCCCTTTACGGCCTCGCCAACGCCGGCTCCCTCTCCGTCGCCAACAGCGGCCTCATCCAACTCGCCGGCACCGTCACCACCGCCAACCTCGGCCTGCTCTCGATCTCCACTGGCGGTGTCATCCGACTCACCGGCACAATCAACAACGCTTCCGCCACCCTCGCCGCTCCTTCCGGCGGCGCCATCACCCTCTTCGGCGGCACCATCACCGGCGGCACCGTCGCCTCGGGCGCACTTTCGTTTACCTCCTCCGGTGGCACCCTCGACGGTGCGACGGTCTCCGGGAACATCACCCTCGCCAGCAACGAAGTCCTCACCCTGAAAAACTCCGCCGGCGCCACCGGCACCACCACAGTCAACAACGCCACCCTTTACCTCGGCACCAATCTCTCGGCCGCCGCCGGTTCCACCTACGACTTCACCGGCGCCAACTCCTACCTGAGTTACACCGGCGGCGGTCCCTTCACCTTCACCGTGCCCGCCACCGCGACGTTCACGCGCTCCGGCTCCGGCAACACCTACGTCTACGACCAAGTCGTCAACTCGGGCACCCTCACTGTCTCCGGCGG
>CALSBN010000222.1:0-8632 GCA_943373185.1 Opitutus sp. GAS368
CATTTCCGGCGGACGGTCCGCCGTGATGACAATCAACGGCACCGCCGACTCCCGCGCCTCGATGATTGCGGGCAGGTAATTCGCTCCGGCCGTCCCGCTGGTGCAAAGCAACACCACCGGTTCACCGCGCTGCTTCGCCATCCCGAGCGCGAAAAAAGCCGCCGAGCGCTCGTCCAGCACCGGAATGCACTCGATCTCCGCATGGCGCGCAAAGGCGACCGTGAGCGGCGTCGAGCGCGAGCCCGGCGAGATGACGGCACGCCGCACACCGCAGCGCGCCAGCGTCTCGGCCGTGACGCTACCCCAGAGGGTGTTAACCGAACGGAAATCGAGATCGGGCAGGTTCATGAGTTTCGAAGCGCTTCAAGCATAGCCTTAAACTTGAGTTCAGTTTCCGCAAATTCCTTCTCGGGCGTCGAGCCCGCGACGATCCCCGCCCCCGCATAGACGCGGGCCGCCCCCCCATCGACCAACGCCGAGCGCAGGCCGACGAAAAACTCGCCGCCGCCCCGCGCGTTCGACCAACCGATCGCGCCCGCATAAAGCCCACGCGGAAAGTTTTCCAAACCGCGGATCGCCGCCACCGCCGCCGCCAACGGCGA
Source organism: Opitutus sp. GAS368 (assembly GCA_943373185.1). Lineage (GTDB taxonomy): Bacteria > Verrucomicrobiota > Verrucomicrobiia > Opitutales > Opitutaceae > Tous-C4FEB. The sequence goes on from CALSBN010000222.1 coordinate 603, forward strand.
CCCGCCCACCGCCGGCGTCGGGTGCAAAGCCGCCAGCACTGCAAGCAGTCGCACGTTCTCGGGCAGCGCCGCCCGAATCGGCGTGTGCAGATGCTGCACGTTGGCCAGGCGCCTCAGGCCCGGCTCCGCCGCATACTCCGGTGCCAGCCCGAGGTGCTCCAGCCGCGCTGTGATCGCGGCCAGCACATGCTGGTGCTCCCGGCGGTCCTTCTCGCTGCGCAACAAAGTCCCGGCCAACGCCGCGTCCTCGCTCGCGCCCGCTCCCCGGCGAATGGAGCCGGCCAGCGCCTCCGTCTCCAACACCCCTTTGCTCACCCGCACCAACCGCTCGGGACTCGCACCGATAAAGCTCTGCCCCTTTCCGTTCGCCAGGGAGAACGCATAACAGTCCGGAAATCGCTGCCGCAGCCCGTTGAGCACCCGCAACGGATGCAACGGCTGGTCCGACGCAAAATCCTGCGCCCGGGCCAAAACAATTTTCGTAAACTCGCCCGCGTCGATCCTCGCCACCGCCTTCGCCACCACCGTGCGGTAGTCACCCGCCTCCCGCACCTGAAAAGTGGCCTCAACCGACGGCTCTGTTAGGAGAGTCTCCCGATAGCGAAACCCGCCAAACTTCCGGTGCGCCCGCCAGACCCGCTCGGCCATTGCGTTGAGATCCGCATCCGGCGGCACCAGGAAATTTGCCACCGCCGTCGTCACCGCGCCCGCCCGCGCCACCTGCCAACGCGGCACGAACACCCGCGCCGCGGCAAACGGCTCGCCGGCCTCCACGTCGTCAGCAAACGCGAAGCCCGTGAAAAAATGCGGTCCGCCAAACGGTGCGCTCACGTCGCCCACCGCGATCGTGTCTTGCAGCATCGCGTCGATCCACCGCTGCACGGCTTCAAACCGGCCCGGCCCCGTGCTCTCAAACGCCGCCGCCGTCTCCGCCCCGGCGATCGCGCTTCCGATGTCGGGCCGCTCCGCGTAAAAGTGCGGCTCACCGGGTTCGAAGATCGACTCCAACACCGCCAGCGGATCGAGCGCGTCCACCGCGATCGAAATGCTCACCAGCTTAGCCCTTCCCGCCCGCGCCGCTGCCGACCGGCACTGTTCCAGAAACGCTCGCAACGCCTCGGGGTTGGCGTTGGCGGCGGGATTGATCGGCAGAATCGTCATACCCCGAAACTCTCCCGCTGCCGTGCGAGTCGCTTCATTTTTTCGCAGCCGGCTTCTCCGGACGGGGAAACAGGACGAGCGCCTCCGCGACTTTCATCCCGGTCAACCGGCCGTCCCACGCCAACTCATTCTGCCAGACTGCGCCGGGCGTGTAGCCCAGCACCGAGTTGATCTTCCCGACCGTGCCGGGCATCACCGCCGTGAGCAGCGCCGTCCCGAGCCGCAACGCCTCGGACATAGTCGCGACCGAGGTGCGCAGGAGCGCTTGATCATGCGCCTCGGCCGACTTGCCGAGTTTCCACGGCGCACGCTTTTCGATGTAGGCGTTGGTCGCCGTGATGAAGAACATCGTCTTCTCCAAGGCCGTGTGAAACTGGAACCCCTCGCAGAGCGGAATCACCTCGGCGCGCGTCGTCTCCCAGAGTGCGCGCAATTCCTTTTCAGCGTCTTCGGTGACCTCGGCCGCCGGGATCACACCGCTCGCGAACCGGTTGGCCATGTTCAGCGTGCGGTTCACCAGATTGCCAAAATTGTTCGCGAGCTCGCTGTTGTAGCGCACGAGAAATTGCTCGCGCGTGAAGTCGCTGTCCTGCCCGACATTCATCTCGCGGATCAGGAAATACCGGAAGGCATCGACCCCGAACTCGGTCACAAGATCGAGCGGGTTGAGCGCATTGCCCGTGCTCTTCGACATTTTGGAACCGCTCTGCATCCACCAGCCGTGCGCAATGATTCCGCCGGGCAGCGGCAGTCCCGCCGCGTGCAGCATGATCGGCCAATACACGGAATGCGGCGGCAACAGGATGTCCTTTCCGATCACATGATACGTCGCCGGCCAAAGCCCCGGTTTGTCCGCCACCGCCGAATAATAGTTCAGCAGCGCGTCGAACCACACATAGGTCACGTAGCCGTCATCAAACGGCAGCGTGATCCCCCACTCCAACCGCTCGCGCGGCCGTGAAATGCACAGGTCGTTCAGCGGCTCCTTCAGAAATTCCAGCACCTGTTTCTGCCGGTATCGCGGGAAAATGAAATCCTCGTGCGTGGTCAAAAACTCCACCAGCCACGCCTGATACTGCTTCAGTTTGAAGAAGTAGTTCGACTCCGTGATTTCGGTGACCTCGCCATAAATCTCCGGCCACGAACCGTCGGGCAGCCGGTCTTTTTCCTGCAAAAACTGCTCCTGCCGCGTCGAATAGAACCCCTGATACTCGGCTTTGTAGATTTCGCCTTTGTCGAAAAGCTGCTGGAGCACCGCGCGCACGACCTTCTTGTGCCGCTCGTCGGTCGTGCGGATGAAGTCGTCGTTGGAGATATCCAGCTTCGGCAACAGCGCCCGGAATTCCTCGCTCACCTCGTCGGCAAACTGCTGCGGCGGGATCCCTTTTTTCTTCGCGCTCTGCTGCACTTTTTGCCCGTGCTCGTCTACCCCGGTCAAAAAGTGGACGTGGTCGCCCATCATCCGCCGAAAACGCGCTATAACGTCCGTCAGCACTTTTTCATAGGCATGGCCCAAGTGCGGCGAACCGTTCACGTAATCGATCGCGGTGGTGATATAAAACGACTTCATGCTGGTAGCCGGACAACCAAACGCACGCTTCGCCCGTTGTCGAAAGTTTTGACGCTCTCCCCGCGCCGACGCAGCTTCGGTCGATTCCGGCCCGCCGCCCCGCATGACTTCTTTCGTCCGCCTCCTCGGTTACTCCGCCCTGCTGCTCGCGTTGTTCTTGGCGACGGCACTTGCCGCGCAGACGTGGCTTCAAAACCAGACGGACCGCCTGCGCGCGGAAGCCATCGAGACCAAGCGCGCCCAGTTCAACAAAACCCTCGCTCTCGTGGCCCCCGCCGGAGCGCCAGTTGATTCCGGCGCTCTCCGCCGCGTCGCCGAGGCGATCGGGGCCACCCTTCGCCCGGCAGCCGAGCCGGCATTGGTGAGCGACGATGTGACCTTGCTCTCGTTCACCGAAACCCTGCCGGGCCTTCCCGCCTTTCGCCTCACCTTCGCCCTCCCGCCCGGCAGCCGGCTCCTGGGTTCGCAACAGCGCCTCGCTTTGGGCCTGATGCTCCTCGTGACCTTGATCGTCACCGCCGTCATCTTGCTGGTGGTTCTCCCCTCCCGGCCCACTGCGACCGGCGGCACGCTCACCCCGTGGCTCACCTCGCGCGCCGAGATGGGCAGCCTCGAGCAACTCGCCAAAACCTCCGCCGCCCAAAGCGCCGCCCTCACCACCGAGCGCGACCAGCGCCGCCGCGCCGAGGAGGATTTGGCCCTCAAAGCGGGCGAACTCCAACGCTCGCTCGAAGAGAAAATCCGCCTCGGCCACAATCTCCACGATGGACTCATCCAGTCCCTCTACGCCCTCGGCCTCACCCTCGAGTCCGTCCGACCGCTGCTTGCGACCGATCCTGCCGAAGCCGACCGACGACTCGCCCAATGCGCCACCGGCATCAACGCCAGCATCCGCGACGTGCGCGCTTACCTTACCGGTCTCGCGCCCGACCAACTGCAACGCGCCGGCTTCGCCTCGGCCCTCGAAGCCAGCCTCGCCGAACTCCGCGCCGGCCGCGACGTCACCTTCGACATCAAGATCGATGAAGACGCGGCCCTGCTCCTCGACGCGGACCAAACCACCGCCACGCTGCAAATTGCCCGCGAGGCCGTGAGCAACGCCTTGCGCCACGGCGGCGCCTCGTTGATTAACCTTCGCGTGCACCAGATCGAAACCGAAGTTTGCCTCCTCGTGCAGGACAACGGCACCGGCTTCGACCCGTCCCGCCGTTCGCCCACCGGCCACGGCCTCGGCAACATGCACGCCCGCGCCGCCCGACTCCGGGGTCAACTTCGCCTCACCAGCGAACCCGGCCACGGTGCCCGCCTCGTGCTGACCTTGCCCGTGAACCCCGTCGCCGCCGCATGAGCCAACTCCCGGCACTCCCTCGGATCCGCCTCGTCTTGGTCGACGACAGCGAAGTCGTTCGCCTCGGCCTCCGGGCCCTTCTCGGTGCCGAACGCTCTCTCGAAATCGTCGGCGAGGGCTCCAGCGTCGCCACCGGCGTCGCGGCCTGCGTGAAGCACAAACCCGAAGTTGCCCTGCTCGATCTTCGCCTGCCCGACGGGACCGGCTTCGACGCCTGCCGCCAGATTCTCCAACGCCTGCCCGAGACCCGCGTGCTTATGCTCACCTCGGTCGCCGACGACACGTTGGTCGACGAAGCAATCCGCGCCGGCGCCCACGGTTATCTGCTCAAGGAGGTCAACAGCCGCGCGCTCATTCAGGCGATCAGTGATGTCGCCGCCGGTAAGTCCATCCTCGATCCCGCCGTGACCGCGCGCGTGATGCAGTTCATGAAAGCCGGCGGCCCGACGCGCGACGTGCTCGCCAGCCTCTCACCGCAGGAGAGCCGGGTCCTCGCCCTCATCGCGCAGGGCAAAACCAACAAAGAGGCCGGCAACGAGATGAACCTCACGGAAAAGACCGTGAAAAACTACCTCAGCAATATCTTCGAAAAACTCCACGTTTCCCGCCGCGCCCAAGCCGCCGCCATCTATGCTCAACGCCAGCCCTAGCGCCACCGTCGCCATGCGATTGCTCCTGTTGACCCTCGTTGCTCTGACGCCGTTTGTCGGTGCCGCGCCCACCGCGTCCCTCGACGACCCGGTCGCCCGCGCCGCGCTTCCCGAATTCCGCTTCATCCCCGCCGCCGACCCGGCCTCGCTCGCGCCCGCCGCGTCCGACCACGCCGACTCGAAAACGTGGCCCCGCTCGCAGGGCGACAACGCCTCCCGCCGCTACTCCGCGCTCGCCCAGATCACCCGCGAAAACATCAAAGACCTCGCCCCCGTGTGGACATTTCGCGCCGGTGACGGCGCGGCCAACATCCAATGCACGCCCATCATCGTCGACGGCGTGCTCTACGCCCCGACTCCCGGCCGCGCCCTCGTCGCCCTTGACGCCGCCACCGGCCGCGAGCTCTGGCGTCGCTCCCTTGCCGACAATCCAACCTCGAAACGACTCCAAGACGACCCCGCCCGCCGCGGCCTCGTCTACTGGCCCGGCGACACCGAGAACTCCGCGCGCCTGCTCGTCGGCGCCGGAGACTTCATCTACGCCCTCGATCCCAAAACCGGCGTGCCCCTTGCCTCGTTCGGCGCGGCCGGACGCACCTTGCTCCCCACCGGGACGACGGCCGCGGGCGCGGTCTTCCGCCACGTGTTCGTGACGACGGGTCTGTTCGGCGATGCCTTCGGCTACGATGTGCGCACCGGCCAACAACTCTGGCGATTTCGCTCCGTTGCGCGCGACACCGACTTCGGCGCCGAAACTTGGATCGAGCCCCGGGCCGGCGCCAACGGCTGGAGCGGTCTTTCCATCGATGACACCCGGGGGCTCGCGTTCGTCGCCTTTGGCGCCCCGCGACCCGACATGGTCGGCGTCGACCGCCTCGGCGACAATCTCTTCAGCAACTGCGTGGTCGCGCTCGACGTGCTCACCGGCGAACGCCGCTGGCACTTTCAAGACGTGCGCCACGACATCTGGGATCTCGACGTCTGCGCACCGCCCAATCTGCTCACCATCACGCGCGACGGCCGCCGCGTCGACGTCGTCACCAGCCTTTCGAAAGCCGGCCATCTTTTCGTCCTCGACCGGGTCACCGGCCAACCCGTTTTCCCGTTTCGCCTTCGCCGCGCGCCCGTCTCCACGCTTCCCGGCGAACGCACCGCCGACTATCAACCCGACCCGGAATTGCCCGAGCCTATCTCGCGCATGGGCTTTGATCCGGCGGACATCACCGAGCGAAATCCCGAGGCGCGCGCCTTTGTCGAGGCCCAGGTCGCCCGCTCGACCTACGGTTTTTTCCAACCCTTCACCGAGGGAAAACCGAATCTCTTCACCGGTTCCCGTGGCGGCGCCGAATGGTCCGGTGCGGCCGTTGATGTGCCGACCGGCCGGCTCTACGTGACCTCCAATCGGGTCGTTTCCAAGATCACCGTCATTGCCAACGACGAGCGCGAACGTGACCCGAAGTTTCCTCCTTCCGCCGGCGAAACCCTCTATGCCGAACGCTGCGCCTCGTGCCATGCGCCCAACCGCCAAGGCCTAGGGATGGTCCCGCCGCTTCTCGGCCTGAAAGCGCGCATGGCCGAGGCCGCCGTCGAGGAGATCATCGTCAAAGGCCGAGGCGTCATGCCGCCCAATCTCGTGCCCGACGCTGCCCAGCGCCGCGACCTCGTCGACTTTCTCCTGCGCCGCAACCAACCGCCCTCGCGCTCCGGCGGCGGCGGTCCCGGCGCCACGGACAACCCGCGCTATTTCTTCAACGGCTTCGGTTTTCTCAACGACCACGAGGGCTACCCCGGGATCAAGCCGCCGTGGGGCCTGCTCAACTGCTACGATCTCAACACCGGCAAAATCCTTTGGCGCTCCCCGCTCGGCGAGCACCCCGAACTCGCCAAGGCCGGCGTGCCCAAGACCGGCGCCCACAATCTCGGCGGCGCGAGCGTGACCGCCGGCGGCCTCGTCTTCGTCGCGGGCACCGCCGATGAAAAATTCCGCGCCTTCGACGCCGACACCGGGGCCGAACTTTGGTCCGCGAAACTTCCTTTCGCCGGCACCGCCGCACCCGCGATCTACGAGGTCAAAGGCCGCCAGTTCGTGGTCATCACCGCCACCGGCGGCGGCCGCGTCGGCGGCGCCAGCGGCCCCGGCGACGCCTACGTGGCCTTCGCGCTCCCCTCGAAGTAGGGCAGGCTCTCCGACCCGCCCTCCCCGCCCACGCCCAAGCCAAGGGCGGGTCCAAGACCTCGCTCTACGCTCGACCTCGGACCCATTCCGCCAACCGCGCCCAAGCTCGCGCGCGGTGGCTGATCCCGGCCTTCACTGCGTCGCCGAGCTCCGCGAAACTCCGCTCGTGCCCGTCCGGCACGAACAACGGATCATAACCAAAACCCGCGCCCCCCTTGGGCTCGCGCGCCAGCCGCCCCACGCTCTCACCCTGGAAAATCTTCTCCTCTCCGTCCGGCCCGCACACCAGCAGCACGCACACGAACTTCGCGCCGCGCTCTCTTTCCGGCACCTCGCGCATCGCGGTCACAAGTTTCGCCAAGTTAGCCGCGCTGTCGCCCTGCGGCCCGGCAAAATACGCGGACTCCACCCCCGGCCCGCCGCCCAGCGCGTCGACGCAGAGCCCGCTGTCGTCGGCGAGCGCCCACGCCTCGGCCGGCAGTTTCGCGCGCAAGGCGAGCGCCTTCTTCCGCGCGTTGCCGACAAACGTGCCGGTGTCTTCGACGACTTCCGGCATCCCGCCGACGGCGCGCGCCGAGATAATCTCCACGTTCAGGCCGCCGGCCGTCACAAGGCCCTGCAACTCCGCCGCCTTGTGCGCGTTACCCGAGGCTAAATACAGTTTCATCAATCGAAAGCTTCGGCGGGTAGAGCACGCGCCCTCGGGTGAGCACATCGTCCCCGTAGATTTCCGACCGCACGTCGGCCAGCCGCAGCGCATGCGCGAGGTTCTCCGTCCGGAGTCCGGTCAACATCGGCTTGGCCCGCTCGTCCGCCAGCAGCACCGGCGCGCGATAGAGAAACAAATAGTCCAACTGCCGCTCCTGCACGAGCTGACTCATCAACTGCGCCCCACCCTCCACGTAAACGCCGCTCAGCCGCGCCTCAACGCAGCGCCGGCGAAACTCCGCCCAGGTCACGCGCTGGGTCTGCGATTCACATACCCACACCTGCACGCCCAGATCCCGCAGCTTCCGCACGTAGCCCTGCCCCGCATTGGTCGTGGTGACCACGATCGTCCGCGCGCGAAACTCGTCGGCGTAAACGTGCGGCACAAACCGGTCGCTCACCGTGCGCAGCCGCCCG
>CALSBN010000223.1:0-8545 GCA_943373185.1 Opitutus sp. GAS368
TCGGCAAGTTCGATGGTATTGCCGGCGGCGAGGATCACGGCGCGTTCCACCACATTGCGCAGCTCGCGCAGGTTGCCCGGCCAGCCATAGGCGCCGAAGGCGGCGACGACCGCCGGCGCATAACCGGTGATTTTCTTCCCCAGCCGCGCCGAAAAATGGCGGCGATAACTCTCGGCAAGTTCGAGCAAATCGCCCGGACGCTCGCGCAGACCGGGCAGGGTGACGGCGATCACGTTGAGGCGATAGAAAAGATCTTCGCGGAAACGCCCGGCCTTCACCTCCTCGGCGAGATTGCGGTTGGTCGCGGCGATCACGCGCACCTGGGCGCGGCGCGGCGTCGTCTCCCCCACCCGCTCGTATTCGCGCTCCTGCAACAGGCGGAGCAACTTGGGCTGGATGGTGAGCGGCAGTTCGCCGATCTCATCGAGAAACAGCGTGCCACCCGACGCGGCGGCGACTTTGCCCACGGTGTCGCTGATCGCGCCGGTGAACGAACCCTTAACGTGGCCGAAGAGTTCACTTTCGAGCAGCTCACGGGAAAGCGACGGGCAATTCACCGTGACGAAGGCCGCGTCGCGCTGGGCGCTGCGGCGATGCAGTTCGCGGGCGAGGAGACTCTTGCCGGTGCCGCTGGGGCCGAGCAGCAAAACGCTCGCCGGGCTCTCCGCCGCCTTGAACGCCACGGCCAGCGCCCGCTCCATCACGGGTTCACGGGAGTGGAGGGCCAGCGGCGGCGTCTCCGCCGCGAGATCGGTCTCGAGCGCCCGCACGCGTTGTTGCAGGGCCGCGGTTTTCTCCACCTTGGCGAGCACGGCGCGGATCTGGTCCGGGGTGAAGGGCTTGGGCACGAAATCAAACGCGCCCAGCCGCATCGCCTCGACCGCGGTCGCGATCGTCGCGTAGGCCGTGAACATCACCACGGCCGGCGCCGGTCGGGCCTGGAGCAACCGCCCCAAGGTTTCGAGACCGTTGTCGGTGCCGAGGTTGAGGTCGAGAAACACCACGTCGAAGGCTTCGTCGGCGACGGCTTTCAACGCCCGCGCGGCGGTGGCGGCCTCGGCGGCCGAGTGGCCGGCGGTCTCCAATACGATGCGCGTGGTTTTGCGGATCGAAGGTTCGTCGTCGACGATAAGAACGCGCATGGGCGGAGGATAGGTGTTGGGAATTGAAAAAGCCAAGGCCGGGCCGCTTGCGCGACCCGGCCAGGTCCAGCTTCAACTAGGCAGCCGGCGGACTTAGCCCGCGCGTTGCCGGGAAAAAAGACCGAAAACCCGCGTGCAGGTTCCCTCTTCGGACCGGGCGTCACATTTTTTCTTGTGTCGTGCGACCGCGACAAACCCTCTATCCCTCCCCTTCCAAAACCCGCCATGCCCAATTCCGACGTCAGCTCCGCTCCTCCCCATCCGGCATCGCCCCCCCGCATCGCCGACCTGGAGATCAAGGACGCCCAACTCATCTTCGGCGCGATCTGGAACGATCTGGTGACCGAAGTCGGTCGCGAGAATCTGCGTTTCCCCAAGGAGATCATTTTGCTGGGCGGCGCGCCCGGCGCCGGCAAGGGCACGAACACCGGCTTCATCGCCCAAGCCCGCGGTCTCACCTGCGAGCCGATCGTGATCAGCGCGTTGCTCGACACGCCCGAAGCCAAGCGGCTCAAGGACGGCGGCAACATGGTGGGCGACCGCGAGGTCATCGGCCTGCTCCTGCGCCGGCTCCTGCGCCCGGAATTTCGCGACGGCGTCATCCTCGACGGGTTTCCCCGCACCAAGGTGCAGGTCGAGTGTTTGAAGCTCCTCGTCGACCGGATGCACGGCCTGCGCCGCGAATTTTACTCCACGCCGCTCAGCATTCATTTCCGGCAGCCCACCGTCCACATCATGGTGCTCTTCGTCGACGAGAAGACCTCCGTCGACCGCCAGCTTTACCGCGGCCGCGTGGTCAAAGCACACAACGAGGAGGTCCGCCGCACGGGCATCGGCGAACTCCAGGAAGAGCGCGCCACCGACTTCGACCCGGCGCTCGCCCAACGGCGCTACCGGGTGTTTAAGGAACAGACGTGGGGCGCGCTGCAGGAGCTCAAAGAACTCTTCCACTACCATTTCGTAAACGCCCAGGGCACCGTCGAAGAGGTGGAGCAGAACATCCGGCACGAGCTCGACTACCAGAGCACGCTGGAACTCGACCCGCGCACGGTTGACCGGCTCCGCAGTATTCCGGTCGCGAGCGAAATCATCATCCACGCCCGACAGGAACTCGTGCGCCGCCTCGACGGCTACGAGCTGGAGCACCCCGAGCTGTTCGCCCGCGTCGCCACGTTCATCGAGAAAAAAATGATGCCGATCGTGCTCCGGCACGCCATCTCCGGCGTGGCGTTGGTCAACGCGGAAGATCCGGCTTTCGACGACCCGCTCGCGCTGGCGATTCTGATCGATGTGTTTTCCGAGCGCGGCTACCACGCGGTCGTCGACCTGCACCGCATCGAAGTGCCCGAGCATTTCGACTTAAAGACGGGGGCCATCCGTTGCCGGGTGAAAAAAGTTTACCGCATCCAGGTGCGTTTCCCGGGCTCCGAGATTCGGCGCGGTTAACCCCGTTGCCCGGCCCATGCGGCGGGGACTACTTTCGGACCAGCAGCCAAAGACCGCCCAGACAGAGCGTGATCCCGGCGAGGCGGGCGGGCGAAAGCGACTCGCGGAACACGAGCCATGCGAAGGGCGCCAGGATCAACGCCGCGACGGTGTTCACGGCCACGCCGGACCACGCGAGCGCGCCGCCGGAGCGATAGGCCAGCAGAAAACCGGTCTCGATCAGAAACGCCCCAACCCCGACGGCAATGACCGGGCCGTTGAACATTTGCTCCGGCCAGGCCGAGAGCGGAGGGACGGCGCCGCCGGTCATCGCCCCCAAAAAAGGCAGCGCCGCCAGGGAAAGCAGCAAGGCGACGATATAGGCGCCCACCAGCAGCACCATCGGATGAGCCTGCGCGGGCACGGACTTCTGGCCGAGGTGATAAACAGCGTTGCCCAAAGCCGCCAACACGAGGAACGCCGCCAATGATTTTGTCATGGGGCCGAGGGAAAGTGTTTACCCAAAGGCCGGTCAAGCCACCGCAGCGGCCGCAGGCCGCCGCGCTCGCGCCTCACTCGTAACGCAGCGCCTCGATCGGATCGAGCGACGCGGCTTTCCATGCGGGGTAGAAACCGAAGCCCACGCCGATGCCGCAGCAGACCACGACCCCGGCCGCGGCCCAGCCCAAGGGAAAGACCACCGACGCTTTCAGCAGCAGCGCGAGACCGTTGCCGGCCCCCACCCCGAGGAGGATTCCGACCAGTCCGCCCGCGAGCGAGATGGCGACCGACTCGATCAGAAACTGCGTGAGGATACTGACCTTGCGGGCACCGATCGCCTTGCGAATCCCGATCTCCTTCGTCCGCTCGGTCACGCTCACCAGCATGATGTTCATGATCCCCACCCCGGCGGCGAGCAGGGCGATCCCGCTGATGACAAAAGCGCCCGCGCTGATCGCATCGGCCACCTTGGCGAAGGCAGAAATCAGCGAGTCGTTCGAAAGCAGTTCAAAATCATTTTCCTGCTCCGGCCGCAAACCGCGGACGATGCGCATCGCGGTGATGATCTTGTCGACCGTCTCGTTGTAGCGCTCTTGCGACGGGGCTTGGATCGCGATGTTCACCGTCCGGCGCGCACCGCCGAAATCGATCACGAACCGGGTGATCGGGATCATGAGCACATCGTCCTGGGACCGGCCAAACGAAGAGCCGCGCTCGGCAAACGTGCCGATGACCTGGTAGGTCTTGCCCATAATCTTGACCGACTTGCCCAAAGGATTCTCCGAGGGGAACAGCTTGGAGACGATCGCCTGGCCGATGATGATCACCGGTCGCGCGAGATCGGTGTCGGCCTTGGTGAAATTGCGGCCGGTCCCGATGGCGTATTGGTTCGCGATGAGAAAATACTCATCCGTGCCGCCGAAGGTCAGGCCCGGAGTCGTCTTCCGGTTTTCATAGGTGGCCTGGGCGATGCCGTCGCGATTGAACATCTTCAGACACACCACCTCGGTGTGGCTCTCCAACAGCTGGATCAGCCGCTGGGCGTCGGCCAGAGTGATGTCCCGCCGGTTCTCGAAACGGCGGCGGTTGGAACCGTCGCTGCTGAAACCCACCGGGGTTTTACCGATCTGGATGATATTCGAACCAAGAAAACTGAGTCCCGATTCGACGGAGTCGCGGAGCGCGGTGACGGCGGTCATCACCCCGATCACGGAAAAAACTCCGATCGTGATGCCCAACATCGTGAGCGACGAACGCAGTTTGTTCGCTCCGAGAGAGCCCAGGGCCATGCGCAAGATTTCGGAGATTTTCATGCGCGGATCATTCGTAACGCAGCGCCACCACCGGGTCCAACCGCGACGCGCCCCACGCCGGGGCAAAGCCGGAAACGATTCCCGTCGCGATCGACACCGCCATGCTGATGAACACCAAGCTCACCGAAAATTCCACCGGGATCGCCGGCAAGGTCGCGCTCACGACCTGCACCAACGTGTAGGTGAGCAGGAGGCCGGCGATGCCACCGATCAGGCAGATCGCCACCGCCTCGATGAGGAATTGCAGCAGAATCGTCCGGCGGCGGGCGCCGAGGGCTTTGCGGGTGCCAATCTCTTTGGTGCGCTCCTTCACGCTTACGAACGTGATGTTCATGATGCCGATCGCGCCGACAAAAAGCGACAGGCCGGTGATAAAGAGTCCCGCCAACGCGATTCCCTGCTTGATGGGGTCGAGCTCAGCTTTGAACGCACCCTGTTCGTTGATGGTGAAATTGTCGCGCTCGCCCGGCAGTTGGCCCCGGACCCGCCGCATAGCACCCGTGAGTTCTTCGCGGGCATCGGCGACCCGGGTCTTGTCGTTGATCTTTACGCGCAGTTCGGCACCGCGCCGCACGCTGAAATATTTCCGGAACGCCTCGAGCGGCAAAATCGCCTGGTTGTCGAAGGAGAACAACCCGAGGAACGAGCCTTGCTTCGACACGACCCCGATCACCGTGAACGGATAGCCCCCAATCAGCACGGTCTCGCCCAAGGGAGAGCGGGTCTGAAAGACCGCTTCCGCGACATCGAAACCCAGCACGCACACCGGCCGGCCGCTGTTGGATTCCGTGTCGTTGAAAAGCCGGCCCTCCGAAAAATCCGCGCTGATCAGCCGGCCGTAGTCGGCCGTCGTGCCGATGGTGAAGACTCCGCTCACCTTGTTCTCCTCGAATTTCACGGAGGTGCTGCGGGAGGAAACCGGCACGGCAAACTCGAGCAGCGTGTTGGGAGTCTGTTCGATGATGCGGTTCAGCTTTTCGGCCTGATCCGGCATGATCACCGGACGATTGGCGTAATTCCACCAGTCCTCAACGCCGCCCCACGGCCATTTCTGCACGTAGAGCACATCGTCGCCGAGCATCGCGAGACTCTTGTTGAAGCCCGTGTCGATCCCGCGGATCGCGGTGCCCATCAACGTGACGGCCACGATACCGATGATAACCCCGAGCGCCGTCAGCACCGAGCGCAGCTTGTTCGCCCGGATCTGCGCAAAAGCGATGCGGAAAGACTCGGTGAGCTCGTAAATGAGGCGAGTCATTGGATTTTTGAATTTCGATTTTCGATTTTCGATTTCCCAGCCCGCCTCTGCAACGTTTTGCGGGAAGCGACCATTATCGCGGTGAGTTCACCGGCTTCTTGCAGGAGCGGGGCCAACTTTCCGACGGGAAACAGACGGTGCTCGCCGATCAGCTCGATCCAGAACGCGGATTCATCGGCCTCTTCTTCGACAACCGAGATCTTCGAGATCATCTCGGCGGTGGAGCGTGAGCGGCAGGCCGCTCGGTAGTTGGAGCCCACTGAGGTGCAGGACCGGCCCAATTGATTGGCCAGCACGCGGCCCGACCGGGTTTCCGGCAAAGCGTCGATGAGCTTGAGCCCGCGGAGCGCAAAAGCCTCGGTGCGCTGTTTCATCTCGGGCTCGGTCATAAGAATCGAAAATCGAGATTCCAAAATCGAAATTCACCCGACCGGTCCGTCGCTCTCGATCAAGCCGTCGCGGAGGCGGACGATGCGGCGGGCGTGGCGGGCGATGTCTTCCTCGTGGGTGACCACGATGAGGGTGTTGCCCTGCGCGTAGAGCTGCTCGAACAGGGCCATGATCTCGACGCCCGTTTTCGAATCGAGATTCCCCGTGGGCTCGTCGGCGAGGATGATTGAAGGCGAATTGACGAGCGCACGGGCAATGGCGACGCGTTGACGTTGGCCTCCGGAAAGCTCGTTCGGGCGGTGGTGGAGCCGGGCGCCGAGACCAACATTCTCCATCGCCTGAATCGCCTTGGCCTTGCGCTCCGCGGGAGAGTAGCCGGCGTAGATCAGGGGCAGCTCGACGTTGGCGAGTGCGGTGGAGCGCGGGAGAAGGTTGAACGTCTGAAAGACAAAGCCGATCTCGCGGTTGCGGATATCGGCCAGCTCGTCGTCGACCATCGTCGCCACGTTCTTCCCCGTGAATTCGTAGCGACCGGCGGTGGGCGTATCGAGGCAGCCCAGCATGTTCATGAGGGTCGACTTGCCGGAGCCCGAGGGTCCCATGACGGCGAGGTATTCGTTGCGGTGGATCTTCACCGAGACTCCGCGCAACGCGTGGATGGTCTCGTCGCCCATCTGGTAGAGCTTGGTGACGCCCGCGATGTCGATCACGAGCGGGCCGGCGGGGCGGGTGATGCGGCCGGCGAGTTCCGGTGCGAGTGAGGACGACATGGCGGGAGGCGTCGGGGATAAACCGAGCTTACTTCGAATCCTCGTCTTTTTTCGGTTTCTCGATCTTCACCGCCATCCCGTCCTTCAATTTGCGGCTGATGGCGGCATAGCTGCCCGAAACAATGTCTTCGCCCGGTTTCACGCCGGACTTGATCTCGATGGACATGTTGTCGGCAATGCCGGTCTCGACTTTGCGCATCTCAACCACGTCGCCCTTTTTGATGAACACCACGCGGTCCAGTTTCGTTAAATTACGGCGCGCATCTTCGCGTTCGTTGGCGAGGTCGAGGTCGTTGCCGGACTTCTCCTTTTTCTCTTTGGCCTTGGCCTTTTGAAGGTCCTCGGTGGTCTTCCCGCCGGCAGCCCGCACCGTGACACTCTGGATCGGAACGGCGACCACGTCCTTCACGGTCTGAGTTTCAATATCCACGGTGGCGCTCATGCCGGGGCGGAGATTCAGCTCGCGGTCGACGATGCGGATCTTGACGAGGAAATTTGTCACCTCGTCGGTGTTGAGCATCTGGTTCGAACCCGAGCCGCCAGCTCCGGCACCTTGGGCCGACGAGGAGATTTCGTAGACGGCGCCGGCAAATTTCCGGCCGGGAAACGCGTCGATCGAGATGACGGTTTTGTCGCCGAGCTTCACGTTGACGATGTCGTTTTCGTTCACCTTCACGCGGACTTCCATGTTGGTGAGGTCGGCGACGCGCATGATTTCGGTGCCCGTAAAGCTGCTTTGAGCGACGACCCGCTCACCCACCTCGCTGGTGAGAGAGCTGATCGAGCCGTCCATCGGCGAATAAATCGTGGTCTTGTTCAGTTGGTCGCGCGACTGACTGAGGGAAGCCTCGGTGCGGCGAATCTGGGCTAGGTAATTTTCCAGGTTGGCCTGGGCGACCTCGAGCAAGGTCTTCGCGGCGGTGAAGTCGGCCTCGGAGACGAGGTTTCGCTTATGCAACTCTTCGGATTGGGCGAAATCTTGGGTCGCCTTCGTGAGCTGGGCGCGGCCAAGGACGGCGGTGGCTTTGGCGGAAGCAAGAGCGGCTTCCTGTTGCTCAAGTTGCGCTTGGTAGGTGTCGGGCTTGATTCGGACGAGCAACGTGCCCTTTTTGATGATTTCGCCTTCCTTGACTGGAATCGCGATGATCTCACCGGCAACCTCGGGCGAGATTTTGACCTCGGTTTCGGGTTGGATCTTGCCGGTGGCGGTCACGAGCTGGGTGATCGTCTTGACGACCGCTTTTTCCACGGTGACCGCCGTGGCGTCACTTTCTTTGCCCTTCTTGAAATAGACGCCCGCACCCAAGGCGGAGAGGAGCAAAATCGCGGCGATGACGATATAGATTGTCTTGGATTTCTTGGGCTTGGCGGAGGCAGGTGCGGCTACGTTCATGGTGAGAAGAGGAAGACAGTGGTCGGCAAGACGTTGGACGCGACCGGGGCTTAGGCAAGCCACGCTTGCCGGCCTAAAATGAGTGTGGCGGGGCCCACAACGGCCCCGCCACGGATACACAACTGCTGGCTAGGAACGAAGAACGACAAAACCCGGCCCGACACCGGACTGAAGTCCGTTGCGACAGACCGGCCCGATTCCGCGACCAATGACATCGGCCCGGCGCTGGCCGGACTGAAATGCAATGGGTCGAAAACAACGGACATGGACCAACAACACGGGGTCCAAGGAAAAAGTTACAGAATACTTGGACGAGCGGCGTGGCCGGAGGCTGGACGGCAGTCTGGCCGGCC
>CALSBN010000224.1:0-8542 GCA_943373185.1 Opitutus sp. GAS368
CCGAGGTAGGAGAGACGGACGACGGTGCGCTCGCTGCTGCCGGCGTTGAAGACCCGGTTGGGATTGTCAGTGGGAAGATCGGCCGGGGAGTTGATGAGTTTCGCCGTCTGGTAGCCGTTGCCTACGGTGTCGAGGCGCGCGCTGTAGCCGGTGTTGTCCCGGTCCTGCCGCGTGCCGGAACCGGTGAAGACGTGGTGGCCCAGCAATTTGGCCAGCCAGTGGGTCGAGTCCTTGGCGAAGTCGAGTTTGTAGTAGGCCGATGCGCGGAAGGCCTCGCGTTCGGTCTTGGACGAACTCTGGAAGCCCAGGGCGGTATTCACCATAGGGCGCCCCAGATTCGGATTAGGCAGGCCGTTCATGAGATGGGTATTGATGTCGATGGCCAGGGTCGTCTGGCGGAACTGGAGAGGTTGGACGAATCCGTTTTTCATCTCTTGCCAGTCGTAGGCGAGTTCGATGCCGGCGTTGCGGCCGAGATCCTGCGTGAAGCTGAGGTTGCGGGCATCCCAGAACGCCCATTCCCGCTTGTTGGGGCCGTCGAGCGTCTGATGGTAAAAATCGAATACCTGCGGATCGAGGATGCGCGGGTCCTGCCAGAAGTCATACAGGAGGGGCTTATCCGTGTTGGCTTGCCGGATGTATTCCTGCGGATTGCCCAGTTTGCGCATGCCGTCGTTCGCGTAAGCTCCGGTGGCGGTCAGTCGCCCGCGGTTGTTGCCCAATTCCATCGCGATGATGGATGGATTCAGCCCGGTAATGCCGAGGCGCGAAGAGTTGGGGTCTTCCGCGACGATGGTCAGGGATGTGTTGTTGTTGATGCCGCTGTGCAGGTTTCCCGGGCGGTTGGTCAGGCTGATCTGGGCGCTGCTGGCGCCCGTGAGGGGATTGAACGGCTGAAGGGCGGGATTCGTCGAGGGAGTGCCGAGGTAGGAGCCCAGCCCGGTGGTCGGGTTGTAGACGGGCTTGCCCATGGCTAGCCACCAAGAAAACGAGTCCATGGGCGGGGCGGTGTGGGGCCGGTTGGAGGTCTGTTTCGCCATTTCGGTGCTGGCGCGGAATTGGGCGCCTTTCCAAGGGCGCAAGGTGCCGGTGAGGAAATAGCGCTCGTTGCGCAGATAGGCGGGCTGGATCGTATAGCGCTGATCCGACAGGAGCGTCGCGAAGCGCAGCGCGAGGACGTCCTTCTTCAGGACCTGATTGTGATCGAGCACAAAGCGTCGGGAAGATTCTTGATCGAACTGCGTTTCGACCTTCGTCTTGGTGCGGTTGGTCAGGGCCTGGATCAGGCCGCTGTTGATGATGCCGCCCGGCCGGCCCAGGCCGAAAAGCATGGCGTTGGGCCCGCGGTTCACCTCCACGCGGTCGGTGTTGTAACCATCCATCGGCGCATCGGTGATGAAGTAATCGCGGGTCTGGTCGGCGGCGCCGAGACCGCGGACGCGCGTGTTGCTCTGGGTGCCGCGCATCGCGTTGGTGAACTCCTGGAAGCCGCCGGAATTGAAGCCGGAGGCGCTGTAGTTGCCGCCGACGCCATCGACTTCGGTTCCGGCGGTGTAGGTGAGCAGATCCCCGAGGTTGTTCGCCGCGATGTCGTTCATGAAATCCTTGGTGATGACCGAAATCGAGCCGGCGACATCGCGGAGATTGGTGCGCAGGCGGGTGCCGGCGAGGGTGCTGCTCGCGGCGTAGCCTTGGTCAGCGGAGGTATTCACCTCAAACGGCGACAACTGGACGGTTTCTTCCTTTGCCGGGGTGGTGACGGTTTGGGCGTCGGCGGCGGTGGTCGCAGTAAGCCAGCCGGCGAGGGCGGCGAGGAGGGTGCGGGGTGCTTTCATGGATTCGCTTATGGGTTTTGGGGTTGGACGAGCAGAAACAGAAGTGGCCGGTGAAACGGCGCGCGTGGCTGGCGATGATTCAGCGCGCGCCGGGGCTTTTTTTGCGGGTGTCGGCCCGGGTTCGGGCTCCACACTGAGGATGCCGCTCTGGTCGTCGCGGCGGGCTCGCAAAGGCGTGCCGGCCAACAGGCGTTGGGCCGCCTCCAAGGGCGTGAACTCGCCGCGCACCGCATTGACCGTCACTCCGTCCACGAGCCGACTGTCGAACACGAGTTGCACGCCCGCTTGCTGGGAAAGTCGTTTGAGGGCCGATTCCGCTTTTCCCGCCGGCAGATCGAACGTTCGTCGCACCGGGACCGCCGCGAGCAACGACGGCAGCGTCAACACACACAGGCTTCCCATCAGGATCGATAAAACCGCACGCCACATTGCGCCGGTAGGGGTAGACAGGGGCATACTACTAAGACGCGCCGGCCCCTCTTTCGCCTTACAGAAATCTTTCGCGAGGCGCCGAAAAGTCTCAGCGGCTTGAGCGCAGGAGAACCGGTCCGTGCCCGCTGCGCTCGACGCGGACGGCGAACTGGCTTTCGAGCAGTTGCAGAAACCCCTCCGCATTGTCGGCCGCCAGGAATCCGCTCAAACGCAGCGCTCGTAGTTCGTCATCCGCCGGGTCGGCTGCGATGAGGCGATGCCCGGCGGGGGCCAAGCGGGAGTTGATCAGCGTCAGAGCCTCGGCCAGCGGGGTGTGGGAAAACTCGATGTGCGGGACGCGCCAGGCGGAGGCTTGGGCGAGCTCCGCGGGAGAAATCGCGCTCACTTCCGTCTTCGCCCCGGCTCTCGGCACCCGGGCGCGCTGCCCGGCATCGACCTCGGCGGCGGCGGTAGCCGCCGGCTCCACGGCGACGCGGCCTTCTGTCACCAGCACGTCAACCGCCGCGCCGCCCAGACCCACCGAAAAGGCCGTGCCGACCGCCCGCACGTCCACGCCCAAAGCCGTCACGATAAACGGTCGCGCGGGATTCTTAACCACCGCAAAGTGCGCCTCGCCGCGCCGCAGGGTGACGCGGCGGGCCGTCCCGGAGAAATCGGCCGTGATCTCCGCGCCCTCGCGCAAGGCGACAATCGTGCCGTCGGCCAGGACCTGCCGTCGCGGCTCAATGACGACCGCAGTGGGCGAGCCCATTCTTGATGTTTCGGTTTTCTCGCCGGAAAAAAACCATAGCCCCATGATCAGCGCGGCCGAGCTCGTGAGCGCGGCCATGCGGCGAAGTCGGCGCCGTCGGCGTGCTTGCACGGCGCGGCCCACCTCCGCCAGCAGCGCGGCTTCGGCGTGCGCGCCGTGCATCCAACGGAGCGCGTTCTCCGTGGAGCGGGTGTTTTCAGAAGAGGGATCACTCGCGCTCATTTGAAAAAAGCCCCGACACGCCGCGCCGTCGCAAAAATTCGCCGCAGCGATCCATCGCGCGCGCGGTCTGAACCTCGACCGTTTTCTCGGCGAGTCCGAGTCGTTCCGCGGTTTCGCGGCGAGAGAGGCTCTGGATCTTATGAAGGACGAACACTTCACGGCAGCGGGTGGGCAACTGGCTGATGGCTTCGCCAAGAATCGCCACGCGCTCGCTTTGTTCTGCCTCGCCTGCGACATCCACCGACTCATCGGCCACCGGGAGGCGGGCCAAATCTTCGACCGCATCGATGGGCGACGCCGCGCAACGCCGGGTGCCGTCAATCGCGAGCCGACGGGCTACGGTAAACAAGAACGCCTGCGCCGAGTGGATCGGCCCCGCCGCGCGCACGCGCCAAATGCGCAGATACGATTCCTGCACCACGTCGTCGACATCTCGCACCGTGGGAAACGCCCCGCGCAGATAGGCCTTCAATTGCGCATCGTGCGGCTGGACCTCGTCAGCAAACCACTTTGCGTGATCCGGGTGGGGTGGCATCGAGGGGAAACGTGCTGAACGTTGAGACGCCGTGCCCGTCAGCGGCGGAGTGCGGTCGTTGCCGCCAGAGTTGGCGCCCCGGCTGCCGCCCGTCGTTTCCGGAGCATCAAGGTCCGTGGTGCGACGGGCAGAGATTCAGCGCCTTGGTCGCGATACGGTGGGAAAACGAGCCAGCGGTTGACGGTAGAGCGGGCAGTTGCGGAGCAGGCGGGCATGGTCTCGGGCTTGGGGTGGGGTTTTGCCGGGCAGGAAAAGCGGCGCTCGGTATCGGCGGCTATCTCTCGATGAATTCTAGCAGGGACGTGGAAGGATCGAAAGGAGATATTCCCTATTTTTCCTGTGATTTTGCGTCGAAATCCTTGCACCGGTTTTTTCGGCGACGACGTTTCGCATCCGGCTTGGGAATCTTCATCGCAGCCCCGTGGTGGGATTGGGGTGGACGTGCTTCCGCTCAGTGCCGATTTGGCGTCGGCAATCGGTGGAGGATTGCCGTTTTCCAAGTCACTTCAACGGGGCGGCAAGACGGGCAGGTCGGATCGTTGGATCCGGTTTTCCGGCGAGTTCTTGTTTCTCGGCGCGGCCACCTTGGTTTTGGGGGAGCCCGAAAAGGGGGAGCCCGATAAGGGGTCAAACTTGCACTGACTGGGGCAGACGAGCGAAGTCGAGCCTCAGTGGTTGGGGTCGGCAACTTGGTTGAGGAGGCCAGCCGGCTTGAACGGGCGATTTTTGACGGGCTCCGCTTCAAGAATTTCGGATGAGCTGCTGGAGAAAAATTCGATCAACGGCATTTTTTGCGGGGGCTTTGCTTCATCCTGAGCATCGTTTGGGCTCCGGCAAAAGGGATGGGCACGCCGTCGATTACCTCGGTTTCGATGACGCCCGAGGCGTCTTCATAACGCACGCCGCAGGCTCCGGTCATGAGGCCGATGTCTTCGGTGGCGCGCACGAAGCCGAGACGGTTGATCGCGAAACCTCCAACCACCACATAGGCGACACCGAGGCGACTCAGTTCCCTCGTGTGATCGAAACCATAGCGGCGTCGGTCGGGACGCGGGTTATCTCCCGCTCCCGTTCAGGTTCGCTGTCCCCGCATTGCAGGCCTCGTGGCTGGCGAATTTGAAAACACCCTTGGGCTGGCCGCGGCCCCGGGCCAACTGGGCGGCGGTGCATTGCAGACGGGCGAAGCGCTGCCACGGGGTCTTGTGCAACGTCCCGATGGTTCTGATGGCTGGCGTTTCAATAGGGCCAAACCCGCGTGAGCGGCTTGGAGGGTCAAGGCGGGCCTGCGTGCGCGCGGGCGTGACTCAAACTGGGTTAAACTGTAGCAAAGCGGTGCGATAAGGTGTTGCGGTTCGACTCTTCCGCAGATCGCCGGTTTCGCATCGTCACCAAGGCCGGGGCGAAATCACGCAGAGGTGATTTGATTGGTGCGAATGCTGATCGCGAATGCCTTTCAGTTCATGGCTCGGGCGTGCCGCGCTTGGCGTGCCAGAAGCGAACCACTTCGACGACGTCATCTCCACGAACTTGGTAAATGATGCGGATTGCTGCGTGAATGAGTTCGCGAAGGTCGGCGCGTTTGAACTCTGGCACGATTCGACCGGAAAGTGGGAAATCGGCAGCTTGTTGCGCCCGGTCGAGCAACGCATCACCGAATCTTACGGCTCGCTCGGGCGCGTCTCGGGCGATTTCCAGTGCGATGTCGTGCAAGTCGTTCCGAGCACTGGGTGCGATAATCAGCTTTTTACCAATTCGCGCAGTTCACGGCGGACATCCTCGATGGGTATTCCTTCTCCGCGATCCAACTCCGCCATACCCTCACGGACCCCTGCGATGAATTCGATCTCGCGGGCGACCTCGTGGAGCGAGACGTCGGGTGGAAGCTGTTTGAGAATCGTCTGAACGGCTTCGTGCGTGCTCATGGTGTGAACTTGGATTCGACATGGATCGCGTGCAACCACGCTCCCACATGCTACAGATTCTTGTCGGTCACCGCGCCTTCGGAGGCCGTGCTGACGAGCTTCGCGTATTTGGCGAGGACGCCGCGGGTTTCTTTGGGCGGGAGTGGCTTGTAGGCGGCCATGCGGGCGGCGTAGTCGGCTTCGGGGATGAGGAGGCTCATCGTGTTTTTGACGGCATCGATTTCGATGACGTCGCCGTTTTTGACGATGCCGATGGGGCCGCCTTTCGCGGCTTCGGGCGTGATGTGGCCGACGTCGAAACCGTGCGAGCCGCCGGAGAAACGGCCGTCGGTGATGAGCGCCACATCCTTGATGAGTCCGCGGCCGGCGATGGCGCTCGTGGGTGAAAGCATTTCGCGCATGCCGGGGCCGCCGACGGGGCCTTCGTTGCGGATGACGACCACGTCGCCCTTGACGACATCACCGCGGAGGACGCCCTTGAGCGCGTCTTCTTCGCCTTCGTAGACCTTGGCGGGACCCTTGAAGTAGAGGCCTTCCTTGCCGGTGATTTTGCCGACGGCACCGCCGGGGGCGAGGTTGCCGTGAAGGATGCGGAGGTGGGTGTCGGCCTTGATCGGCTGATCAAAGGGGTGGATGACGTCCTGTTGGTCCGGGTAGGACGGATAGGGCTGCACGTCCTTAAGAGACTCGGCGAGGGTCTCGCCGGAGACGGTCAGGCAATCACCGTGCAACATGCCGCGGTCGAGGAGCATCTTCATGAGCGGGCGGATGCCGCCGATACGGATAAGGTGGGCCATGCCGTATTTGCCGAACGGCTTGACGTCGGCGAGCAGCGGAACGCGGGCGCCGATGGTCTTGAAATCCTCGATCACGAGCGGGACCTGGGCCGAGTGCGCGATGGCGAGGAGGTGGAGCACGAGGTTGGTCGAGCCGCCGAGGGCGGTGCAGACGGTGATGCAATTCTCGAAGGCTTTGCGGGTGAGAATATCGCTGGGCCGGATGCCTTTTTTGAGCATGGCCATGACGGCGGCGCCGGCGCGTTCGCAGTCGTCGCGCTTTTCTTTGCCGACGGCGAGTTGGGCGCTGCTGTTGGGCAGGCTCATGCCAAGGGCCTCGATGGCGGAGGCCATGGTGTTGGCGGTATACATGCCGCCGCAGGAGCCGGGGCCGGGGATGGCGGTGGTCTCGACGGCCTTGAGGCCGGCGTCGTCGATCTCGCCCTTGGCGTGTTTGCCGACCGCCTCGAAGACGGAGACGATATCGAGGGGTTTTTGTTTGTCGCAGTCGGAGGCGAGAAAGCCGGGAAGAATGGTGCCGCCGTAGATGAAGACGGCGGGTCGGTTGAGGCGGGCGATGGCCATCATGCAACCGGGCATGTTTTTGTCGCAGCCGCCGATGGCGACGACGCCGTCAAAACCCTCGGCGGCAACGGCGGTCTCGATGGAGTCGGCGATGACGTCGCGGGAGACAAGGGAGTAGCGCATGCCCTGCGTGCCCATGCTGATGCCGTCGGTGACGGTGATGGTGTTGAAATAAACGGATTTGCCGCCGGCGGCATCGATGCCCTTCTGCGCGTGCTCGCTGAGGTCGCCCAAGTGGACGTTGCACGGCGTCATGTTGGAGGCGGACGCGGCGACGGCGATCTGGGGCTTCTTGAAGTCTTCGTCGGTGAAGCCGACGGCGCGCAGCATGGAGCGGGCGGGGGCGCGGTCGTTGCCGTCAACGACGACAGAGGAGTGAGTGCGGGGATTGGCGGGGGAGGACATGGGACGAAAGGAATAGTTGAGGGTTAAGAGCCGAGAGTTGAGAGATCGGAGATTGGGAGATAGAAAACGGAGCGAACCAAGGCGCCGAGAGGCCGGCAAGTGTGATTGCGGCAGATGACCGCCGGGCGGGTGAAGTCGGTGATTGGGGTGGCAGGGGCGTCCCGCCCATGGGATCGGAAACGACCGGGAAAGATCCCTTTCGTTCACGGGCGAGACACCCGTGCCACGCGAGCAACGCACCCGATGACTTCACCTCCAGTTGCATCCGGACATGGGCAAGTTGAGGTGACGCCGTTGAGGTGCTTTTCGTGGTTGCGGAGGGGAAACGCGGGGGCATTCACTGGGGGCGATCTTCTTCGCATGGCGTTTAACCTAAAAAAAGTTCTCAAGGCTCTGTTGCTGTCGTCCAACCAGCCGCTTGCGATCAAGGATATCCAAGCGGTGTTCACGCGCTTCCATGAGCAGATGACGCTGCCGCTGCCGGGAGTGGTGACGGATTATGCGTCGCCGGTGGACGCGGTCGCGGAAGGCGAGACGGCGGTAACGCCGGCGGAAGCGCCCGCCGCCGAGGAGCCGGTGGAAGTCATTGCGGAGGTGCCGGAGGACAATGAACTTTACCAAGACGTGCCGTCGCTCATCACGGCGACGCAGATCCGCGAGGCGATGGACCTGATCGCGGCGGAGCTGCGGTTGTCGGACGAAGGGCTTTTGCTCATCGAAGGGTCGAGCGGCTACCGACTGATGACGCACCCGAGGTTTGCGCGTTGGCTGCGGATTTTGCGACAGGAGCCGCCGCCGGTGAAGCTGAGCCAGTCGGCGCTTGAGACGCTGGCAGTGGTCTCCTACCGGCAACCGGTGACGCGGACGGAGATCGAGACGATCCGCGGGGTTTCGGCGGAGGCGGGGGTGAACAAATTGCTGGAGCGTGACCTGATCTACATCGTGGGACGGGCGGATCTGCCGGGGCGGCCGTTGCAGTATGGCACCACGGACAAGTTTTTGGAGTTCGCCGGCATGAAGTCGTTGGACGAGTTGCCCGCGTCGGACGTGCTCAGTTCGCGTCAAATCGACGAGTGGTT
>CALSBN010000225.1:0-8461 GCA_943373185.1 Opitutus sp. GAS368
CCGTCGGCCAGGACGACGCGTTCGTAGCCGCCGGCCGAGGTGGCGAAGATCTGGTCGGCCGTGGGCTTTGGCGGCAAGAGCCAGCGGGCACCGACGAACGCGAGCGCGAAGACGGCGGCGAGGCCGACGGCGATGCGAAGCGGGGTGACGACGCGCCGGGTGGTAAGGGCCGGGGCGCGCAGTGCGCGAGGCGGCGCAGGGAACTCGACGACCGGCAGCAGCTCCTCGCGGACGAGTGGCATTTTCTCCAGCAACGCGCAGGCGGCCTCGAGCCGGGCGACGGCGGCACGATGGCGGGGATCGGCCCGGCACCAGCGGTCAAAATCGCGTTTCTGCGCCGACGAGAAACCCTCGGCGCGCGCGGTCAACCAGTTGGCGGCGACCTCCTCGATCGGGTCTTCTTGGTCGGGTGTTTCGGTCATGTGATCAGGTCCTTGGCGGAGGGCGGAGCGTTTTCGAGCAGTCCGCGATCCGAGAAAAACGCG
The DNA here is from genome assembly GCA_943373185.1 of Opitutus sp. GAS368. GTDB lineage: Bacteria > Verrucomicrobiota > Verrucomicrobiia > Opitutales > Opitutaceae > Tous-C4FEB. The sequence continues at coordinate 486 of CALSBN010000225.1, forward strand.
GCACAGCGCCTCATGCCTTTGGCCATATGGACTTTTACCGTCTCGGGCGAAATGCCGAGTTGTTCGGCGATCTCTTTGTAAGCGAGGCCGTCGAGGTAACGGAGCATGATGACTTGGCGGCAACGGTCGGGCAGGGCGCGGACGGCGTCGGCGAGCACCTCGAGTTCGTAACGTTGGTCGAGGGCCTCGGCGGCGCTGGGTTGGGCGTCGAGGACGACGAGCTCGGTCTGATCGTTGACGGATTCGGTGGGATGCGCGCGGCGGCGGCGGAAGAGATCGAAGGCGGCGTTGCGGGCGGCGGTGAAGAGAAACGCCTTGGGGTAGCGCACGCCGACGGTGGCCTTGGCCCGGAGGAGACGCGAATAGGTCTCCTGCACGATATCGTCGTGATCGGCGAGGGTGGGGAAGCGGGCTTGAAGGTAGGCGCGCAGGGCGGGTTCGTGAGGATAGACTTCTTCGGAGAACCAGCGGGCTTGTTCAGTCGGGGGCATGGGGTGATGCGTGCTGATGGGCATTCCGCCGCAGGTCCCGGCTGTCGAGCGCATTTTCGACGGAAACCGGCCGGGAAAACTATTTCGCGCGGGCGATAACCCGAAACGGCGGGCGGTGCGTCTCAATGCTCCGGATGATCGAGCGACCGGGCGAAATGGGCCCCGGGCCATTGTCGAAGGTGGACACAAAAAACCCCGCTGCCTTTTAAGGGGAGCGGGGGCTTTTGGTGGAGGTGGTGGGAGTTGAATTCGGTTTAGCCGCTTTTCGCGGCCGCCCCGTTTTCAGAGGAGAAATGCGTCAACGGTCATTTCTCAGAGCGGGTCCGGTCTCCAGTGACCATGTCGAATGGTTGCAGGAAGTTGCACCGTTCCGACTTCTTTTCTGGCAGGAATCGGACAGGAGCAACGCCCGCGAACTTCCGTCGGGACAGACGTTCCAGACAGATCGATTTCGCGGCGATATGGCGCGTCCTTTCGTCGGGGTGGTCTCCACACCATGGACGCAGGCGAGATCGCACGTTAAACGCAATTCCTTGTAGCGGGAAACCGATGGGGGCGCACAAACCGAGTTGCGCCTTCTTCTACTTACCAAGGAGTGATTCCCATTCGCATCCGAGGCTTTTGCGAACACGGATCGCCGTCGTCACGAGAATGTTCGTTTGTCCGGCCTCGATTTTTTGCAGCGTGCGAATGTTCAGATCGGCAAGTTCCGCTAGCTTCTCTTGGGTAATCTGACGTGCCATGCGTTCGCGTCTCAAGCTTGCTCCGAATTCCTTGAGTTGGCGGGCGATGTTGTCCTGTGGACGCACGCCCCATCATGCCGTAGCGTGGCAATTGACAGAACGGCATGATGTGCCGTAAACGTGAGCCATTGGCAAGGCGATGAGCACTTACGACGAAAGAGAAGATCCCTCGGTGAGATTTCATCACTTCGCTGTCTGTCTCACCGCCTACGCCGTGTTCTTCGTTCTCGGCGTTACGGTCGAAACCCCAGAGGACATTGCGTGGTATTGGTATTTGCTGCTTCCGCCCCTGTTTTGGGGTGGCTTCGCTATGCAGATACTTCCCTACATCTATTTGAAGAATATCCTGATTCGCGGCGGCCGAAAGGATGCCGACCGAAAAGCATGTCAGCTCTGGCTGACGTTCCTTGCCGCTTACTACGTGATGTTTCACCTCTTCGTCGTTCGGTAGACCTCATTCCCGACTTGGTGTCGCCGGTCATCAGATTATCGATCTTGATGGCTTCGAGTCGGCCAGTTTGTCCGGGGTAACGCCTTTTCTGATTTACCACCTATGAAACGCCTCTTTTCCGCCTTGCTCAGTATCGCCGCCCTGATCCTCGCAGGATGTAGTTTTTCCGTAACCGCCAAGCTTTACCCGGTGAAGGGACCATACGCCGAGCAACGTCCGATTCCCGTCTTGAAAGCCTTAGTCACAGACGTGCAGCGCAATTCTGGTGACGTGTCCTTGACCCTCCCAGATGGTGAGCTGTGCGTCGGTAGTTGGTCCTCGTTGGCACCTCAGCAAGTGTCGGTTTCCACCATGACCGGCCGTGCGCAAGTTACATCGGGCATTCAAACGGCCTACGCTACCGTTTACGGAACCGGTTTCACGGTTGCGAACGTGCCGGGCATCAACCGAGGCACCGCCTACCTTGTTGGAGATCGAGGGACGACGGTTGAGGTGGAGTTTTTTACTGGTAGCGGCACCGCGAGCGGCAACGGCGTCGCCGTCGATAGCAAGGGGAACACCTACAAGGTCATCTTTTGAGCGATGCACACGCAGCCGATACGCTCATCCCTGCCGTGTCTTAGTTCGCGGCAAATAGGGACCACGGCATCGGTCTCGCGGTCTTAGTATACCCATAATCAATTGAGGCCGCGCATTCATTGTCGGAAGTTGAGAAACGACGCCCAACGGATTTCCCGGATGTCCATAGCGGCCAGACGTAGGGTTTACAGGAACACGTCGGCCCATTGATGGGTGCGACGATGCAACATGAGCAGCACGCTGGACAAAGGCCATCGGGAGCCGTTTCCTTGGCTTTTAAGGGGTGTTCTCCCCTTGGCGGGTATGCGGCGTAAAGGCGGCAAGATAATCGCTCAGGTCTTTGCAAGAGTGCTTCGTGAAATCGAAGCGGACAACCTCACGCACTCCGACCTGATACAGTTGCGATGCCCATCTATGCGCGGCCTCGCTTCCCTTGCCGTGGTCGGTGTCGTTATGCATGGCGATGACAACGCGCTTGCCGATGAAGTAGGGGAGATCGTCAGCGTTAAGGGAATTCCCCGCACCGGTGACGCACACGAAGGCGATTGAATCGAGATCGAGACCGGCACGCTTGGCGACGATGGGCGCGGCGCAAAAATCCGGCGTTCCCTCCGTCAGCCAAACCTCGGCACGTTCACCAATAACGGAAGCACCGATGCAGCGGGCGGCGGTAGTTCCAAGGAGTGACTTTGCTTTTGCCCGGATGCCGCTCCACGCGTTGCCGTCCATCCTTCGGGCCTGTGCGTTGCGGCGGGTGGAGTCGGTGACAATCCACGCGGGCCATGATTGGCGGTCATCATAAACTGATGCGACGAACAACAGGCCGCGCTCGGCTAGAATCTCCAAGCCGTCCGGTGACGGCCAACCACGGACGCGGGCAATCGCCCGGAGATCGTCGGCACTTGGCGCACTCATGGCAGGCAGGGTGGGCTTGCATGTTGGTTTGATGACAGGGCGCGGGACGAAAGGGCGAGGCGATGCTTTGGAGTCGCTCGCACCTGCTAGTTGAGCGATGCGGCGGCGGTGCTCTTTGCCAGCGTCACCGGTGTTGATGATGCATCCAAACTGTCCGCCGTCACGGATGAACAAGTGTTCTCCTCGTCGGTCCGCTCCTGATTCACGGCAGGCGGGACATGCAGCCACGATGCGCCCGCCACGCTGACTCACGTTTTCCAGTTTGGCGGTGTCGAGACTCATGCTGATCGTGTTGTGGCGGTCTGTTCTTTGCGTCGCCACCACCGCCACATCTAAAGATAGTGGCGGCGGGCATCGGTTGATACGCCGGAATCATTCTGGCGATTGTGGCTGTTCTGGCTTTTTGGCGTAATAGCACCCAGACGCCTCCCGAACTTTTCCTGATGTTAGGAGTTCATCTTTTTTCCGGCGAAAGGTGGCGTCAGTCCATCCGCTGGCACCCCGCCACGCCTTGTTGCTCATGCCTTCCTTGAGTTTCGCCAGTAGAGCAGAGGCCGGGTGTTGGTCACTTCGACCGGTCTTTTTTAGTAGCGCAGGGTTTACGGAGTCATCTCGCGCCCATGTCGGGTAATTCCAGCGGGCGACAAATGGCTCAACCGGCGCGAAGTTCCTCAATGAAAACTCGGCGGTGGCGCATCCCGCTTCTTCGTGCTCAGTCAACGTCATCACAACGTCCGGCCAACGAGCCAAGGCACCGCCCCCGGCGGCGCGATCAATCGCTTTCGTCTGGCTTTTATCTCCCTTACTGAAGTGATGCGCCAGCATGAGAGCAGAACCGGAACGGCAAACCGCGTTTTCCAGCCGATAGAGCAGCAACCCCTGAGCGTCGTTGCTGTTCTCTTCCGCGCCCGATGCGGCGCTGATCTTGTAGTGCGGGTCGATGATGACCAAACCGGCCTTGGTCTTCTCGATCATGCGAGCGAGCTGGTCCTCTATCTTGGCGATGTTCACGAGTTGCCCGCGAAGATTTACGACGAAGAATTCCGCAGGCGGATCAATCCCAACGGCGCGAGTAACGGCTCTCACGCGGTCGGCCATCGCGAAGTCTTGTAGTTCGAGATTCAGCAATAGAACGGGCGCGGGGTTGCACTTAAATCTCAACCACTCCCGCCCTGTCGCAACCGCCAGACCGGCGGCGATCATGGTGAACGTTTTCATGCTCTTCGATGCGCCGCTCATGAGCATGGTCCCGCCTTGATAGAGCAGGCCGTGAATCAGTTCGGGCGGTCTTTGCGGAGGAGACGCCGCCAAGTCTGAGGCCGTCACGATGCTCCACTCCTCACCTGCTAACGAGGTGGCGGTGATAGTAGCCGGATCAGGGGCGGCCTCACGCGGAAGCACAACCGTGTGCGGCAAGGGCCAAATCTTAACGTCATGCTCTGGGTTCATGGCGAGCGGTGGCGGCTTGCTCGGCTGATGAGGCGTGGGCGAGTTCGCAGCGGATGCGGTTGAGCGCTGCCACCCTTTGAGTCCGGGCGGAGTTCAGGCGCGTGAGCTTGTCGTCGATTTGCCGGATCATGGCCTCGGTGGCCGATATTCGGCGACGGAGTGGAGCGACCCGGCCAGCGCCGGAGGTGGTTGCCGTGTTCATGTCTTAGGCTCCCAGCATGGCATCCAACCATTCACGGCGGATGACGATCTTGAAACCAACGCGGGCCGATTTAACCTTCCGCTCTTGAATCAGGTCACGGAGCTTACGTGGTGAACAAGCGACGTAGGCGGCGGCCTCCATGACGGTCATAACGACCGGAGGGGAGGTGCGAATAAGAGCGGCCTCTTCAGGCGGCAGACGGTAGCGGGTGTTTCTTTCCATGGGTGTCTTGCTGCACCCATGCCCGATTTCACGCTACGAATTCACGGCACAGAAATTGACAGGGGTAATTTCGTTACCCCCGCAGAATGGCTCTGAGGCAGTCGCGAAACGCATTTGCTACGCTGTCCATTTGCTCGCTTTCCCGTGGTGTGCGTAACGAATCTAGACGGACCTTTTCTGCCCTATCTTGGAGCTTTGTGGCCGACACTGCATCGAGTTCCTTCAATGGGAACTTGCCACGGCTGGATTTGGCGTAAAAGCGCGGTTCTCCCTCCCTGCTTTGCTTGGTCTCAACTTCATCGCCGCCGTAGTGTTCCCGGAGCCTAATTTTTCGCTTAGAGATGTTTCGGCTCTTAGTTCGGGCGGGAGAGCTTATGATTTGGGCGAATTCGGAAAACCCCGGACCTGCGGCAAAATATTCCGCCATAAGCCTAGCCCACCGCTCAGCATGATGACGTGAAATCGGAGGCAATGCGCGAATTTTTTGAGCCAAATCCGGCGACACATCTGATTCCTCCACACCATTGCGAATACGGTCAAATTTCGGGTATGCGTGCCGCACTATGGTATCACGAACATCGTTCCATTTTGTAGCGGGTCCAACTTCCGCAGCAGCCGATTTGAAGGGACGCTTTTCTCCTAGAGGCAGAGCGTAAACCGCCTCCAATTGCTGTTTGTTCGCCCGTCTCACCCCAGAAGCCAAAACGGGAAACTCCTCATAGTATTTCGACGCCTCATGAATCCCATCCGGGTTGAGCGCACGGTGCAGATCATCGACCAACGAAGTTGCGTAGAGCGCCAACTCTAGGAGGCATTGCGCCGCTTCCGCGCTCTTCGCATCCTCCGAAGCTTCGATGAAAAGTGCGTGCGCGTTGTCCCGCGCCTTCGTTAACAGCCTGACGGCCGGAACACTCATGCCGTGAACCTCAGCACGTTGCCCGCGCTCGCCGGGGGTCGGATCGAGAAATACGCCTCGGCCTGCGCCTTCGTCGCCAAGGCGCGGTAATGGTCAAACAGCACTTGATCGCTGGCCTTGTGTCCAAGCAGGCGCGAGGTTTCCAGCGGGTTGGCGTGCAGCGCGTAATGGTAAGAGCCGAAGCTGTGCCGCATGGCGTTGCTCTCCCATGTCGATTGCCACGCACCTTTCTCATCGGTGCGCCCGAAGCCTGCCGGGCGCTGCAAGGCTTTGAACCGCTTTTGGTAGTCGGAAACGTAGCGGTTGCCCGCCACCGGCCCCTCGCGCTCGGCGCAGAGCGAAAGCCAGAGCAGGGCATTGGCCGGAATATCCACGTGCCGGATACGGCGCTTTTTGGCGATCTTGGCCGTGATCGTGACGATGGGCTGGGCTTCCGACAGCCGCAGGTGCGACCATTCCAGCCGCTTCAACTCCTCTGTGCGTAGGCCACAGAACAGCGCCAGCGTGACGGCCGCCAGCATCCCCAGCTCGGGACGGTCAAGGGCCGTCGTGAGTAGCTTCTCGGCCTGCTCGGGGGTGAGGATGCTTGGTTCGTTCGCTTCGCCGCCTCGGCCGCAAAGCTCCTTGCGATCCACGTCGGTCAAATCATCCAAAGGGGAAAAGGCCACGTAGCGCTTTTGGGCCGCGTAGCGGTAGAGTTCGCCAACGATGGACAGGAAATTCTTGTTGGAGCGCACGCCGAGCTTCTGCCCGTTCAGCCAGTCTTTGATTTCCTGCCCGGTGACTTCGGCGGCGAGGCGATTTTCAAACGCCGTGGCGAACCGTTCTGCCCGCTGGCGGAAATCCCGGTAACTCGGTTCTCGGAGATCGCCCCGGTGAAACCTCTGTTCCTTGCTCAGAACCAGTTCGCCCACGACTTGCTGCACGGTCTTATCACGCCCCTCATGCCGCATCCGCTTAATCGCAAAGCGAACGGCCGCAGTCAGGGTGATGCCATGCTGGCGCAGGAGAGGGATGTTGGCGGCTACTTCGCGGCGATCATCGTCGGAGAGTTGGAAAAAGCCTGCGCCCTCCTTCCGGTGGCCTTGCAGGATGTTTTCCGCCCACCTCTTGGCGTCATCCTTGGTCTTGAACTGTTTTCTCTCGCGAAGCTGGCCGGTGAGCTTGGCGGGAACCGTGACAAGGAATGAGCCGCCAAACGCATCGCCCCGGTGAAGATTCAGGACTTCGCGAATGCGGATGCCTGATCCTTTGGGATATTCCCATGATTTCAGCGCAGCGTCATCCTTTGCAACCATACGCCTACGCTCTGCCTATTCCTGCTTAAGAACAAGTCTTTTTGACAGGAATCAGACAGGAATCGACTCAGCGTTTCACAAGTCGTTGATTAAAATGGTGGAGGTGGTGGGAGTTGAACCCACGTGTCCTCAGCCTTTGCGCGCCACATCTACCGGTATAGCGTTATATTGATCTCGTCGGGGCTATGCGTGAACGCGCGCTCAGCTCCCAACCAACTCCCGGATGAAGATACGGTGCGCAAACCGCGAGTGGCTCCGCGCACTATTCCTGCTGTCGACGTTCGTTCCCCCTAGCAGGAGTTGAGGGACAAACGTGACTGCTAATTAGGCAGCCAGGGGCATTTCTTCGTTATTGCCTGTTATTTTTTTGAAGCGGGATTTACGAGAGAACTTCACTCTCGACCGGCAGTAACGCACGCCAACCAAGGGTCGAATCCAGAACACCCCCAAAGTGGGAAAAGTTCAAAGGCAGCGCCCCGAAAGGCACCACGGATAGGATTGGGCGCGAAACCAATCAAAGAACGGGAACGGCACCATGCGACGCTCGGTGCGGAATGCAAGGCCGGTGTGGGGGAGACGGAGTTGAGAGTTGAGGGATGAGAGTTGAGCGCTGAGGGCGGAGAGCCCGATCAACCGGACGCTAGGTCGCGAAGTTCCCGATGAGCCCACACCGCGCGGTCGCAATCATGTTGGCGGGGTGACCCCACCCC
>CALSBN010000226.1:0-8386 GCA_943373185.1 Opitutus sp. GAS368
GGCGGCGGCGTCCACGATCCACTTGGCGTCGATGTCGAAGGCCGTCAGATACTTCGCCTTCAGGTCAGCGGGGATGCGATCGATGTCTTTCACCTCGCCGTCGAAATACTTGAGGTTGTCGATCATGTCCTGGTCCCAGAGTCCGCGGGTCTTGAGGTCCTTTACGAGGAACGGATTCAGCACGATGAACTCACCCGAGAGGTTCGATTTCACGAACAGGTTTTTATACGTGGGCTCGATGCACGGGGAGGTGTTGGTGATGTTGGAGATGGTGGCCGTGGGGGCGATAGCGAGGACGTTGCTGTTGCGCATGCCTTGGGTGGCGATCTTGGCGCGCAGGCTGGTCCAATCCATCTTGCCGCCGCGGGGGACGTCGACGGCGACGCCGCGCTCCTGCTCGAGGAGGTCGACGGTGTCCTGCGGGAGGAGTCCGCGAGACCACTTCGAACCTTGGTAGCTGGAGTAGGTGCCGCGCTCGGCCGCGAGATCGGAGGAGGCCTCGTAGGCGTAGTAGGCGATGGCTTCCATGGCCTCGTCGTTGAAGGCGAGGGCTTCTTCGGAAGCGAAGGAGACACCCTTCATGTAGAGGGCGTTGGCGAGACCCATGACGCCCATGCCGATGGGGCGATGGCGCATGTTGGAGGTCTTGGCGGCCTCGGTGGGGTAGAAATTGATGTCGATGACGTTGTCGAGCGCGCGGACGGCCATGCGGATGGTCTCGCGGAGCTTTTTGTGATCGAGCGAGCCGTCGGGCAGGAGGTGCGTCTCAAGGATGACGGAGCCGAGATTGCAGACGGCGGTCTCTTCCTTGGAGGTGTTGAGCGTGATCTCGGTGCAGAGATTGGACGAGTGGATGACGCCGACGTGGTCCTGCGGGGAGCGGATGTTGCACGCGTCCTTGAAGGTGATCCATGGGTGGCCGGTCTCGAAGATGAGGGAGAGCATCTTCTTCCAGAGATCGAGGGCCTCGACTTTCTGGCCGAAGATTTTGCCTTCCTCGGCGAGCTTCTCGTAGGCGATGTATTTTTCCTCGAATTTCTTGCCGAAGGACTCGTGGAGATCGGGGACCTCGTTGGCGCGGAAGAGGGTCCAGACGCCGCGGGCCTCCATGCGTTTCATGAAGAGGTCGGGAATCCAGTTCGCCGTGTTCATGTCGTGCGTGCGGCGGCGGTCGTCGCCGGTGTTTTTGCGCAGCTCGAGGAATTCGTAGACGTCGTTGTGCCAGGTCTCGAGGTAGGCGCAGCCGGAGCCCTTTCGTTTGCCGCCCTGATTGATGGCGACGAGCTGGTCGTTGTGGAGCTTCAGGAACGGGATGACGCCCTGCGACTCGCCGTTGGTGCCGCCGATGTAGGCGCCGGTGCCGCGGACGGCGGTCCAGGAACCGCCGAGGCCGCCGGCCCATTTGGACAGGTAGGCGTTTTCCGAAATACCGCGCTGGAAGATGCCCTCGATGGAGTCATCGACGTAGTAGAGGTAGCAGGAGCTGAGCTGCGAGTGGAGCGTGCCGGCGTTGAAGAGGGTTGGCGTGCTGGAGCAGAAGCGGCGGGTCTTGTAGAGGGAGTAGAGACCGGCGGCCTTGCCCTCGCGGTCGGTGGGCTCGTCGAGGGAGAGGCCCATGGCGACGCGGATCCAGAAGAACTGCGGCGTCTCGAGGCGCTTCGCGGGCTTCTTGGTTTTGTCGATAATGAGGTAGCGGTCGTAGAGGGTCTGGATGCCGAGGAAGTCGAACTCGAGGTCGGAGGACGGATCGAGGGCGGCGGCGAGCTTGGTGAGATCGAAGTCGAGGAGGCGCGGGTTGAGGCGCTTGATGGCGACGCCGTGCTCGAGGTATTTCTTGAACGCGCGCTGGTGGAATTCCTTCAGCTTGGCGATGCCGTCGCGCATGATGTCCCAGCCGAGAACTTCTTCGTAGATGTAGGTGAGCTGGATGCGGCCGGCGAACTTGGCGAAATCGGCGTCCTTCTCGATGAGGGTCTTCGAGTTGAGGATGATGGTGGCGTCGAGGTCCTTTTGGAGGATCTGGTCGTAGGCGGCGCGGCGGAGTTCCTGCTCGATCTCCTCGTTGGTGAGGCAGAGGTCGAGGCCGAGGCGGGCGAATTCGATGCGTTTGCGGAGGTCGGCGCCGTCCCAGAAGATGTTTTCGCCGTTGGCTTTTTTGACGACGATCATCGTCTCCTGCGTGGGCGAGGCGGGCGCGGCGGCGGCGGCCGGGGTCTCATCGGCGGTGCCGTTGAGGCGGGCGACGGAGCGCTCGGCGCGGAAGAGGATGTAGGCCTCGGCGACTTTGAAGAAGCCGCCCTTCATGAGCTCTTCCTGGACCATGTCCTGCACTTCTTCGATGTGGACGAAGGCTTGTTTCGAAGCGTGGACGCGCTCGGAGACAGCCTTGGTGACGGCGACGGCGGGAGCGGAGTCGCGCTGGAGGGAGAGGAAGGTTTTGCGGACGGCGATCTCGACCTTCTGCTCGCTCCAAGGCACGACCTGATTGTTGCGACGGATGACGCGGAGGGTGGACTGCGCGGCGGACTCGCGATCGACGGAGATTTTGCGGGCGCGGTTCAGGAGAAGGCTCTTCGCGATGAAGTAGGCGTTGTTGTCAACGAGGGTTTTTTCGATGAGCTCGTAGAGAGCGTTGAGCGAGAGGCGCAGGGGATTCTGGTTGCGGGCGAGCTCAGTGAGGTTGGCGGTGACCTCACGGCAGATGCGGGCGACCCAGGCGCGGTTGGTGTCGTTGAAGATGTCCTTCTCGCCCTTGGCGATGGCGACGTTGGTGAGGGCCTTGCCGAGGGTATCGGCGACCTCGGCGAGCACGAAACGCTCTTCGCCGTGCGGGCAGAGGAGAATGACGGGCGGGACTGCGATGGTCTCGGCGGCGACGACGTCGCGCCAAGCGTAGTGAGGTTTCTGATCGACGGGGGCTTGGACGGTGCGCTTGAGGGCGAGGTCGTGCGCGAGGGAGGGATTGCTGCTCATGGTGGTGGAGGCGTGTAACGGGAATGGAACAAAAGTGCAGGATGGGCGGATGGAAAAATAAGAGTCCGGTGCGTAACTCCCGGAGGAGTTTCACACCGGCCAAGGCAAAACGGGGTTTGGGGGAACTAGGCGGACGGGAGGTTAAACAACGAACGGCACTGAACTCAGAGCTCGTCGTCGGAGGCTACATTCAAAGAGGAGGCCTTTTGATATTCGGTGACGCGACCCTCGAAGAAATTTTGCTCCTTCTTGATGTCCATCATCTCGGCGAGCCACGGCAGCGGGTTCTTGGCGCCGGGATTAAGCGGCATCAGGCCCACGCCTTCGAGGCGGCGATCTGCGATATAGTCGATGTAGGTAAGAAAATCTTCGAGGCTGAGGCCGACGGCGTTCACGGGCAGGCAATCGCGGATGAACTCCTTTTCGAGGGTGACGGCTTCCTGCATGAGCTCGCGCAGCTCTTCCTTGAACTCGGCGGTCCAGATCTCGCGGTTTTCCTCGACGAGGTCCATGAACAGATTGCGGAACACCTCGATGTGGTTGCTCTCGTCGCGGAGGGTGTAGCGGAACATCTGGCCGATGCCGGGAAATTTGTTCTGACGATAGAGCGACAGCACCATGCCGAAGAGGCCGTAAAACTGGGTGCCCTCCATGCACTGGCCGAAAACGAAGATGTTTTTCGCGAGCAGCTTTTTGTTCTCGGGCAGGGTCAGATCGAGGTCGCGGCGGAGGCTCTTGGAAACGCGGGTGACGAACTCGTTCTTGCGGACGATCGTGGGGACGTCCTCGAACATCGCCTCGCACTCGTGCGGGTTGATGCCGAGCGAGGCGATCATGTAGAGGAGCGAGTCGGCGTGGATGTTTTCCTCGTGGGCGTGGCGCCCGAGGACGAGCTTGAGCTCGGGGGCGGTCACGAGTTCGCGGACGACGTGCTGGATGTTGTCGCCGACGATGCCTTCGGCGGCCGAAAAGTAGCCGATACCCATGCGGATGATCCAACGCTCGACGTCGGACAGGGCTTTTTCATCACGCCATTGCTCGATGTCTTTGCCCATGGGGATGTCTTCGGGCTCCCAATGGTTGGCCTTCATCTTGCGGTAAAGATCGTAGGCCCATTGATACTTCAATGGGAGCAGGTTGAAGCACATGGTCTGGCGACCGTTAATCACGCGTTTGGCGGCAAACGCAGCTTCAGCCTTGGCCTCGTCGAGCACGAAGGTCTTGGCTCCAACATTGAACGTTTTTTGCATGGAATTGGGCTAACTTTGAGTGGATTTGGTGAAAATGAAGGCTGTTTTCGACGTCTTTAAGCCCATAGCGAACCTAAGTTGCTGGAACTTATTGACGCGTTACTGACCACAACAGGATGTGGTCCGAAGCCGCCTCGACCACAACTAATTGGTCTGCAAGTTTTGGTCGTCAATAGGTTTGTCGCGATTATTGTGTGAAATTCCTTCAGTTTTTGGCTTGCGCGTCGGAAGCGCTCGCAGCCTCAGGGCAAAAACGGGTTTTTGGTGCCGTTTTCGCCGGACCGGCGGGCCTAGTCACCTGATTTGCATCGCAGTTCAGCCAGGCTTTGAGGTCTGCATCGTGCGGGCGATCCGGCCGGATTCTCCTCGAAATCGACGTATCAGACGACGCACGACCGACCTCGGCGACCGCTTGGCGACGCTCCCCAATACCAACCGGGCGCCGATCCTTCGATATTGAATCATTCTTCGATTTCTCCCCGCCAATTGCCCCCATTTGAGCCGCGCCCTCATCTTGCAGATCATGCCGTTGCCTTCGGGCGCGATTCTTTCTGACCGTCCGACCGGTCCCGCTCCACGTGAGTGCATTCGACCTCACATCCATGTCCTAGCGCCTGCGTCCTCTTGCAATTCGCCCGAAAACTTCGTCGCGACGTCGGGCGTTCCGCATGAACGACGGGATCGGGCCCGGCGCGCCCGGTCCAAAATAAAAAATTAACCGCTGGGGAAAAACGACTTGTAGCGCATAAACTCCCGCTGGCACGCCGCGAGGTAGAACACGGGGATGAATCTTTCCCTTTTCCCCGCCGCAACCCGTTTCTCCAATTCCGAATCGACCCCGCCGTGTAACCCGCCAAGCCCGCGTGGTGAGGCTGACCCGGCGCGAGAGGGCAGTCCGACCACCTCCGCCGAGGAAGCGGCGCACGACGCCCTGTTGGTTAAACGGTTCAATGCCGGCGACGACCGCGCGTTTGTTGAAATCATGGAGCGCTATCGGGAAAAAATGTTCGCCATCGCTTTCGCCCATCTCCGCAACCGCACCGACGCCGAGGAAATCGCGCAGGACACTTTTATTCGGGCCCACCGCGCCCTCGGCCGCTTCCGCGGCGATTCCTCGCTCGCGACGTGGTTGCACCGCATCACCGTCAACCTCGCGCGCAACCGCTATTGGTATTTTTTCCGCCGGCGGCGTCACAGCACACTGTCGCTCGATTGCACGCTCGGCGCGGAAAACGACGGCACGTTTGCCGAACTGATCGCCGCCGACACACCCAATCCCGCACAAGAGAATGTGCGCGCCGAGTTCTCGGACCTCGTCGCGTCCTGCATGGAGCGCCTCGACGCCAGCCATCGTGAGATCCTCACGTTGCGCAACGTGCTCAACCGCTCCTACAGCGAGATCGCCGTCGCGCTCAACCTCAACGTGGGCACGGTCAAGAGCCGAATCGCCCGCGCGCGGCATAATCTTCGTGCCCAATTCATCGCGGCGTGTCCGGAGTTTTCCGCCGAGTCCGCGAGCGCCGATTGGTTCGAGCCCGCCCGCGTCTATGGCCGCAGCGCTCTCACCTCGGCGTAAATGCCGCGGCGCGGCCCCGGGCGGCCGGGGGTCATTGAGGGCCGGGAAAAAACCACGGCCTTGTTTCGAACTGCGATTCGCGCTTTTTGGTCGGCGTGTTGACCGCGTTGAAACTCACTTCGGCCGAAGCCCGTGCTTTCGTCCATCGCGCGCTTCTGCTCGCCCAGCCCGCGCCCGACCTCGGCGCCGCCCTCGCGCACCACGGCTACGTGCAGATCGACCCGATCAACGTGTGCGGGCGCATGCACGATCTCATTCTGCGCAACCGCGTCGTCGCTTACCGCGAAGGCGATCTCATGCGCCATCTTCACGGTGAGCCCGCCGCCCCGCTTGCTGCCGCGGCGCGCACCGCGTTCGAGCACCATTTGCCGTCCCAGCAAAATATTCTGGTCGCATTTCCCCTCGAAGCGTGGCCCCACCTGCACGCCGCAAACCGCGCGCGCTCCGGCAGAGCCGGCACCTGGTCGGGCCGCCTCGACGCCCGCCAACGTCGTCTTGCCGAACGGATCCTCGGTGAGATCACCGCGCGCGGCCCCCTCTGCTCCGATGACATCGACGACGACCAACGCGACCATCCCGGCTGGGGCGCGAGCGCATCACTGGCCAAAACCACGCTCCAGAAACTTTTCTTCCACGGCCGCGTGCTTATCGCCCGGCGCATCAATCAACGCCGCTACTACGATCTTCCCGAGCGCGTGTTGCCCGCCGCGACGCTTGCCGCGCCCGAGCCTACCGCCCGCGAAACCGCCCGTTGGTCGGCCACGCTCAAGCTCCGCCAACGTCGCCTTGCCTCGCTCAAACGCGATGAACTCCGCGCTATCGAAGATCTCGTGCAACCCGTCACGATCGAGGGTTGCGGCCCGCTCTACTGCCTCGCTTCCGATCTGCCGCTGCTTGATTCGGCAATCGAGAATTCGGAATCGAAAATCAACGATTCTCCACCCCGTCTGATCGCCCCGCTTGATCCGCTGATCTATGATCGCCGGCTGACGTCGCGACTCTGGAATCTCGACTATACTTGGGAAGTTTACACGCCCCCGGCCAAGCGCACCCGCGGCTACTACGCGTTGCCCGTTCTCTCCGGCCATGAATTCGTCGGGCACGTCGATCCCAAGGCGGACCGCGAGAACGGCCGCCTCCGCGTTGTGTCCCGCAGGATCCGTCGCGGGCACCGCGTTACCCCGGCGGTGCGTGAACTCGCGCGGTTTCTCGGGCTAAAATAAATCGAGCTGCGCCGCCGGGCTTCGGTCGTTCTCACTTGGCCAAATCGGCGGCTCTCCCACCGCTGGCTCCCGTGCGTAAACGCGCCGATGCAACGAGCGCGCCATCGCCGGCGCCAACCCGTCGTCCGGGTGATGCACAAAAAAATACGGCGTCCGTCCTTCCTGGATCCACCGCGCCAAAATCGCCGCCCACTCATCAAAGATCGCGGCGTTTTTTTCGATCTCGGGATCGCCCACAAAGCGCACAAAGGGACGGGCCCCGATCGCCGTGAAACGCACCGGAACGCGCGGTTTTTTGCGCAAGGCATCGCGCGTGAAATCGTCCGTCGCTTTCGTGGCGAACAGGCCGCGCGTGTCGAAGTTCACCCGATCCACTCCGGCCTCGCCGAGCATCCGGTCCAGCGCCTGCTCTTTCTCCGCGCCGTCGAAGAAATCGCGATGCCGCACTTCCACCGCATACGAAAAATCCTTCGGCAACTTCGCCAGATAGGCCCGTAAGACCTCCAGCCGGTTCGCGCCGAAACTCTCATGCAGTTGCAGGAAAAACGGCCCACAGCGACCGGCCAGAGGCGCGAGCCGCTCGAAGAATCGCCGCGTCTCGGGCTCCGCGGCACCGCCCAACTGCTGTTCGTGCGAGATGGCGCGGGGGAACTTGAAGCAGAAGCGAAAATCATCCGGTGCCTCCACCGCCCAGCGCGCCACCGTCTCGGTCGAGGGCAATCCGTAAAACGTGGTGTTGCCCTCCGCCGTGCGGAACACGCTCGCGTATTGGGGCAGGAATTCTTCTCGGCGCGCCGACGCGGTGAAAAAATTTCCCCGCCACGGCGCATGAGCCCACACCGGACAACCCAGATAGAACACCGGTTTCATGTCTCCGACTTAGCCGCACGTTGCCCGCAGGGCTGCGATCTCGCCGGCCCGCGCCGCGTCGCCCGCGAGGTTCACCTGCTCCAGCGGGTCGCGCTCGAGATCAAAAAACAACCACGGGCTCCCATCGTCGTTGAGCACGAGCTTGCGCGTCGTCGTCCGCACGCCGCGCCATGTCCGGTCACACTGGTGCGGCAGCGCCACGACGCTCGGCATTGAAATTCTCGCCGGGTCCGGCGCGCGTTTCCACTTCCGGCCTTCTGCCCAGCTCAGGGTCATCGCCGGCAGATCGAGCAGCGAGATCATCGCAT
The DNA here is from genome assembly GCA_943373185.1 of Opitutus sp. GAS368. Taxonomy (GTDB): domain Bacteria; phylum Verrucomicrobiota; class Verrucomicrobiia; order Opitutales; family Opitutaceae; genus Tous-C4FEB. The sequence goes on from CALSBN010000226.1 coordinate 8,201, forward strand.
CGTCCCGCCTGGGCGTCACCCCGGGTGCGGACACGAGCAGCGGCACGCGCACGCTTTCCTCGTGCGGCCAGCCTTTGCGAAAGAGCCCATGCGCCCCGTGCATATCGCCGTGGACCGAGGTAAACACGACGACGGTCTGAGGTGGTAGCGGGACCTCTGGGCCCGCTCTCGCCGCGCCCGGAGGTC
>CALSBN010000227.1:0-8349 GCA_943373185.1 Opitutus sp. GAS368
ACGCACACGCATTTGGACGGGTTCGCCGCGCGGGGAGAACTGCCGGCGGTGTTGGCGCGGGCGGCGGAGGCGGGCGTTGAACAAATGATCGCGATCGGAACGGCGGCGGATGATTGGGGTGTCTATCGGGAGCTGGCGCGAGCGCACAGTCACCAGGTCAAGTATTCGGTGGGGCTGCATCCCTGTTCGGTGGACGCGAATTGGGCGGAGGCCGTCGGGCAGATGGAGGACTTCTGGGTTGGGAGCGGGCCAAAGCCGGTGGCGCTGGGCGAATGCGGGCTGGATCGGTTTCATTTGCCGAAGGACGATGCGGCGAAAGCGGCGGAAATTCTGGGCTGGCAGCGGGCGGCGTTTCGGGTGCAGCTCGATTTGGTCCGTCGGCTCGGGTGTCCGCTCGTCGTGCATTCGCGCGGAGCGTTTCAAGAGTGCGTTGAGTTGATCGATGGGAGCGGCGTGGCGTGGGAACGGGTGATCTTCCATTGCTTTACCGAAGGAGCCGAGGAAATGGCCGAGCTGACGAAGCGGGGCGGTTTTGGGTCCTTTACCGGCGTGCTTACCTACAAATCGGCGGACAAAGTGAGGGCGGCCTCGCGGGCGCAGGGCTTGCAACGGCTCATGCTGGAGACCGATGCGCCGTTTCTGACCCCAATGCCGCACCGGGGGAAACCCAATGAACCGGCGTTGATGAGGCACACGGCGGAGTATGCGGCGGGTATTTTTGGCGTGGAGCTTGAAGAGATCGCGGCGGTTTCGACGCGGAACGCCCGGGCGTTTTTCGAGCTTTAGGCCGCCGCCGGCGGGAGGATTCGGCGCACGAAAAAGGCGCCCAAAATGGACGCCTTGGTTTTGGCTTAACTTAGGCCGACAGAATCACGCTTCGTCGAATTTTTTCGCGAAAAGCGAGTCGAGCTCGGCAAGCATTTGTGGGGCGTCCTCACCGGTGGCGATGAACTTGACTTTCGAGCCCTTGCAGGCGGCCAACATCATGAGCCCCATGATGCTCTTGCCGTTGACCTGCTCCTCGTCCTTTTCGACAAAAACCTCGGCTTTGAACTTATTGGTGATGCGAACGATCATCGCGGCCGGCCGGGCGTGAATGCCCATCTTATTCTGCACGATCAGCTCCTTGGCGATGGGCTGGGCGGCAGGCGGTGTTGCGGCGGGCTTGTTCATGGCTGAGTGTCGGAAAAGACCTAAAAAGATCAAGCGGCTTGCCCCGGCTTGCAACCCCAAAGCCAGAGCCTACGGTGCCAGCCGATGCCGAAAATTGCATTGATCGTCCCGTGTCGACTCGAGTCCACCCGCTTTCCGCGCAAGTTGTTGCACAAGATCAAGGGCAAGCCCCTGCTGCTCTGGGTGGCCGAACGCATCACGCGTGAGGCCCCGGAGATGCCGGTGTATTTCGCGGTGGATCATGAGCTTTTGGCGGAATGCGTGACGACGGCGGGGTTTAAAGCGATCATGACGCGGAGCGATCATGCCAGCGGCACGGATCGCCTGGCTGAGGCGAACCGCAGCATCGGTGCCGATCACGTGATCAACGTGCAGGCGGATGAGCCGTTGGTGTCGGCGCGGCAGATCCGCGCATTGGCGGAGTTGATCGCCGGGCCGGCGGATATGGCGACGTTGGCGACGCCGTTCACTACCGCGGCGGATTTTGCCAATCCGAATCAGGTCAAAGTCGTGCTCGCGCCGGGGGTGCGGAAGGCGCTGTATTTTTCCCGTTCGCCGATCCCCTACGCGCGGGATCTGGCCGGACGAGTGGACGACGCGTGGGTGCGGGCGAATCCGTGTTTCCGGCACCTCGGGCTCTATGCCTACAAGGCGGCGCTATTGGAAAAATTTGCGGGACTGCCGGCCGGTCGCTTGGAGCAAATCGAGAAATTGGAGCAACTCCGCGTGCTGGAGAACGGGTTCAGCATCGCCTGCGACCTGACCGAGGACCCGACGATCGGCGTGGACACGCCGGAGGACGGGGAGAAGTTCGAGCGCTGGCTCGGGTAGCACCCGCGGAATTTTGGGGCGGGGAAGGGCGGAAAAGGCGGTTAAGCGGCCTGCGGGTCAAATTCTCCCGGCTTTGCGCGCTTCGACCATTTTATAGAAATCGGTGAAGAGCGGATCGGCGTCGTTGGGGCCGGGGGCGGCCTCAGGGTGATATTGCACGCTGAAGACCGGGAGCTTCGTGTGGCGCAGGCCCTCGACGGTCTGATCGTTGAGGTTGATCTCGGTGACTTTGGCGCCGTGTTTTTCGAGGCTCGTGGGATCGGTGGCGAAACCGTGATTTTGGGCGGTAATGGAGACTTTGCCGGTCTCCAAATTCTTCACGGGCTGGTTGCCGCCGCGGTGACCGAACTTGAGTTTGAACGTCGTGCCGCCGATGGCGTGCGTGAGCATCTGGTGGCCGAGGCAAATGCCAAAAATCGGGTATTCTGGCAGCAGGGCGGAAACGGTTTGGTGCACGTAGCCCAAGGCGGCCGGGTCGCCGGGGCCGTTGGAAAGGAAGACGGCGTCGACTTTGTGCTCGCGAACTTGCTCGGCGGTGGCGGTGGCGGGGAAGACCTGCACATCGAAACCGTGGCGGACAAGTTTCCGGAAAATCGTGTGCTTGGCCCCGAAATCGAAGGCCGCGACCTTGAAACGTTTGGCGGGCGGGGTGGGGGCGTTGAAGGTGGTGCCGACGGGGAGGTAGGCGGCGTTATAGTTGCCGGCGTCGGTGGCGGACCAGAGGTAAGGCTCTTTGCAAGTCACGTCCTTCACGTAATCGCTGCCGGCCATGTCCTGCCAGGCGCGGGCCCGGGCGACGGCTTCTTCGTCGGAAAGAGGGAGGGTGCTGAGGCAGCTCTTCATCGCGCCGTCGACGCGGAGTTTCTTGGTGAGTGCGCGGGTGTCGATTTCGGCGAGACCGGGGATGCCGTGTTTGGCGAGGTAAGCGTCGAGCGAGATTTCGCTGCGCCAATTGGAGACGACGGGAGAGAGTTCGCGGATGACGAAACCGGCGCACTTCGGGCCGGACGATTCCTCGTCGGCGGGGGCGAGGCCATAGTTGCCGACTTGCACTGCGGTCATGGTGACGATTTGGCCAAAATAGGAGGGATCGGTGATGATCTCCTGGTAGCCGGTCATCGACGTGTTGAAGACACATTCCCCGGCGATGGTGGCGGCGGCGCCGAACGCGCGACCGCGAAACACACTGCCATCTTCGAGAGCCAGGACACCGGGTTTGAATGTGGACATTAAAGCCGAAAGAAAAGGCGCGGCGGCACGGGTGCCAAGGGTTTTGTGCGCGGGTCGGGAACTTGCGCAAAAGTTTTTCCAACGGCTCCGATTGAATTGAAGTGCGTTGGTCATTTGACAGCAGTGATTAGGGGCCTAATCGTCCCGCTTCCAAAAATTCGATGCCCTACACCGAAGACCGCACTGCCTGGTATGAAGGCCAAGGCCTATGGCAGCACATTCCCGCCTCAGATTGGAGCGACTGGGTGTGGCAACTGAAGAACCGAATCACGAGTGTGGCCCAACTCGAGGAGCATATGACGCTCACGGCCGACGAGAAGGCCGGCTGCCTTTTTGCCAGTCAGAAGTTGGCGCTCGCGATCACTCCGTATTTCTTCAACCTGATCGACCGCGATGACCCGGATTGTCCGATCCGGAAACAGTTGATACCGCGGGGCGGCGAGGCGGTGGTGAGCGAAGAAGAAATGCTCGATTCGCTCGGCGAGGATGAGCATTCGCCGGTGCCCGGCTTGGTGCACCGCTATCCGGACCGCGTTTTGTTTTTGGTCACGGACCGCTGCGCGGCCTACTGCCGTTATTGCACCCGGAGCCGGCTGGTTTCGAACGCTCAGGACTACAATTTTCACCCCGAATTTGAACAGGGGTTGAAGTATATCGAAAAGCATCCCGAGATCCGGGATGTGCTGCTTTCCGGCGGTGATCCGCTGTTGCTCTCCGACAAGAAGTTGGAGCATCTGCTCTCCCGGCTTCGGGCGATCAAGCATGTGGAGTTTATCCGGATCGGCTCGCGCATTCCGGTGTTTTTGCCGCAGCGCATCACCCCGGAACTGTGCGAAATTTTTAAAAAGCACGGCCCGATCTGGATGAGCATCCACACGAACCATCCGAAGGAAGCGACGGCCGAGCTGCGGGCGGCTTGCGAGCGGTTGTCGTTTGCCGGCGTGCCGCTGGGGAATCAAAGCGTGTTGTTGAAGGGCATCAACGATGATGCAGATGTGATGAAGGCCCTGATGCACCGGCTGCTGCGGATGCGGGTTCGGCCCTATTACATCTACCAGATGGATCTGATCACGGGTGGCGCTCATTTCAAAGTCGATGTGCGCAAAGGCATCGAGATCATCCGCGCCCTGCGTGGTCACACCACCGGATATGCGGTGCCGCAATACGTGATCGATGCACCCGGCGGTGGCGGCAAAGTGCCGATCAATCCCGACTACGTGGAGAAATTCACCGACACCGAAGTGGTGTTCCGCAACTACGAAGGCCAACGGTTCAGATATCCGCTGACAAATACGCCGTTGCCGGCCGGTCGTGAAGGCGAGCGCGATCTCGTGGCGGGTGCCATGATAGTGGACTGAGTCGGTTCCCCGGACGGGATAGAGGACGCGATCTGTGTTTTTAATGGTTAGCTTTTAGGGGTTTAAGATTTTTTATATCGCGGGCAAAAACTTTCGGTTTTTTTTGAGCAATTTTGATTCGGGCGCATCTATCCATATGAAAAGGCCGTCCTGGTAAGACGGCCAGGGTTAGTAGTTCAATGGTTTGCTTGGTGTCAGGTTACATGGGCCGCCTCTTTCATCGGAGGCGGCTCTTGTAGTTTTTGGGTCCGCGGTCCGACGTTGATCGGCCGAGACATGCCCCAAAGTTTCCTCCGGTAATTTTGAGCGTTTTCCAAAATCCGGCATCTACCTCTATGTCAAAAGGCCGTGCTGGTAACACGGTCAGGGTTAGTAGGTCATTACGGTTTGCTTGGTGTTCGGTTATGTGAGCCGCCCCTTAAACGGGGCGGCTTCTTTTTTCGCCCGACAGGCCGGCTCCGCGTTAAGTTCGGGAAATTTGGAGGAAATTCTTGCGCCGCCGGTGATCACGACTTTGCTGCGCCTTGCCTGTAGGGGTGTCTTCCGCGGAAGACTGAGATTGTGGCGCGATTCGGCCGCTCGACCCTTCGAACCTGGACGGATCATGCCGACGAAGGAAACAGCAGGCGCGGATAGCGCCTTTTTTTGAGGGCGCGACTCGCGCCCCTTTTTTCGGCGGTCCGTTTGGGTTGGGCATCACCCACCATGCATCCTCCGATTCGAATCTCTCTTCTTAGTTTCGCGCTCGCCGCGACGTTGCCGGCCGCCGAGCCGGCCCAACCGCCTGGCGCCGTCACGTTGGCGCCCGTGCGCGTTACGGCCGATCTCTGGGCGTCACCGCTCGCGCAAATTCCGGCGAGCGTGACCGTCTTCGATGAAGCGACTCTACGCCTCGGGGCGGTCGGTCATTTTGGCGACGTGGCCGACCGGATTCCCAATTTCACGTTTACCGGCGGCACTTCGCGACCGCGGTATTTTCAGATCCGCGGCATCGGCGAGAATTCCCAATACGAGGGTGAAACGCCGGATTCCGCAGTGCGTTTCCTCGTGGATGATTTTGATTTCACGGGGCTCGGCACGCTGGGGAGCACGTTTGATGTCAGCCAAGTCGAGGTCTTGCGCGGGCCGCAAGCCGGTGCGTTCGGGGCCAATGCGGCCGGGGGCGTCGTGCGCTTGGTGTCCAACGCGCCGACGCCGTTTTGGACGGGACGCGTCGAATCGCGTTTCGGCGAAGACGCGCTGCGTGAGGGCGGATTTGCGCTCGGTGGCCCGCTGGTCGCTTCACAGCCCGACCGCTTCATGGTGCGTCTGGCGGTGCAGCAGCACGACAGCGACGGCTTTCGGCGCAACGTCACACTCAACCGCGCGACCAACGCACGCGACGAGTTCAACGCCCGGCTCCGCCTGACGGCCAATCTTGCTCCCGCGTGGCGCTGGGAAGGCGCGGTGCTTTTTTCCGACGTTAACAACGGCTTCGACGAGTTTGCGCTCGATAACAACGGCCGCCGCACGTTCAGCGATCAACCGGGGCGCGACGAACAACGCTCCATCGCCGCCAGCCTGCGCGGCACTTATTCCGGGCTCGATGGTGTGCGGCTCACGACGGTCACGAGCGGCACCCGGGTGAAGTCGGTTTACAGTTACGACGACGATTGGACCGCCGCTTCTTACGAAGGCTTCAGTGATCTTCGCCGCTCGCGGAATGGCTTTACCCAAGAGCTGCGACTCGACTCCGTGCTTACGCGCGACGCATTTGGGGCCATCGACCGGTGGACGCTTGGCGGCTACTACGCGAACCTCTCCGAAGATAGCGCCTACACGAACACCGATCCCGACAACATCCGGGGCCTGCGCACGCGCTACGATTCCGACCAGTTCGCGGGCTTTGGCCAAATCGCGCATGATTTTTCGCCGGGCACGCGTCTCATTGTCGGCCTGCGGGCGGAGCGCGTCGCTCTGGAAGGTCGGGGCACGAGGACCCGTTTCCGCCAAGCCCGAAACACCTTCGACCCGGTGTTCACGTTTTCGCCCGCCTTCGACGACACGCTCCTTGGCGGGAAACTCACGCTCGAGCACGATCTCGCCGGTAACGTTCTCGCTTTTGCCTCGGTCACGCGCGGCTACAAGGCCGGCGGCGTCAACCTCGACGCGCGCATCAATCCGCCGGCTGATCCGCTGACCTATGGCACCGAGACGCTGTGGAACACCGAGGTCGGCCTGCGCGGCTCTTGGCTGGAGCGTTCGCTCACGGCCGAGATCACGGCGTTCAGCCTTGATCGCGCCTACACGCAGGTGCGCGACTCGGCGGGCTTCGGTGGCAACTACCGCTTTTTCACCGCCAACGCTCGCGCCGCGCATGTGACCGGCTTCGAGGCCGCCGCGAACTATGTGCTGACGCCGGCGTGGTCCGTCGCCGGCACGCTCTCAACCATGGACTCTGAACTGGGCGCGTTCACCTTGACCAACGGCAATTCCGGCGGCGGTCGCCGGCTCGCGAATACGCCGCGTTACGGTTACACGTTGGGCGCGCGTTACCGGCCGGCCCCGTCCGGACTTTTCGCGTCGGCCGACCTCATCGGCCGTGCCGAGCAATTCGACTCCAACAACCAAAACGAAGCGCGCCGTGCGTTCCGTCTCTACAACGCCAGCCTTGGCTACGCGTGGCGCGACTGGACGCTCACGCTCTGGGGGAAAAATCTCACGAATGCCCGTTATGAGAAACGCGTGTTCTTCTTCGGCAACGCAGACCCGGACTACGTCGAGACGCGCTACGAGACCCGGGCCGATCCGCGGCAGCTCGGCGGCAGCGCGGAGTATCGGTTCTGATCGCGCTCGCCGCGCGCTGTCCGGTTGACCTCGTGGGACCGGAGCCGTTGGGCTGTGGGTGATTTCCCGCTCCATGGCCCGTCGTCCCAATTTATCCGCCTCGCCGCGTTCGTTTCGCCGCACGCGGGCCTTCGTCGTCGCGAATCTCGTGCTCTGGGGCGTGATCGGAGGTTGGTATCTCTTCCAGCCGGCGACCCGCCAGCGGGAAGTGGCGCGGCTCGTCGGCAACCTCTTCGACGGACGGAAGCAGGTCACGGCCTTCGAGGTCGGCTGGGATCTTTGGCAGCTCTACTACGGCGACGATTTTGTCCGCATCGCCCCGGCCGGCGACCGCACGCACGTGCTCGGCGGCGCGCCCCGGCTCGCGCCGGAAGCAGCGGGCGGGCCGGTGCGAGTTTTGAGCAACGTCGGCTATGTCGTCGGCTACAGCGATGCGCTGGGCAATCCGCTTTGGGCGGCGTATCGGCTGCGCGATTTGGACTGGCGCGAACCGGCGGCCCGGCCCGAGCAATTTCGGGTCGACGTCCGCACGGCGGCCCGGATCGAGCCGGGCGACTACACACGGAGCGGTTACGATCGCGGCCACCTCGCGCCCAACTACGCCATCGCCACGCGTTACGGTCGCGAGGCACAGGAAGACACGTTTCTGATGTCCAACATCACGCCGCAGAAACACACGCTCAACGCCGGCCCGTGGAAAGCCTTGGAGCAACGCATCGCCACGAACTACCCCGCGCGCTTCGGCGAGATTTGGGTGGTCGCCGGGCCGGTTTTCGGGGCGGCGCCCGCGCGGTTGAAGCGGCGGGTCGCGGTGCCCGAGGCGTTCTTTATGGTCGTCCTCGACGAGCAGGAAGGTTCCGTGCGGGCGACGGCGTTTTTGCTGCCGCAGAGCGCCACCGGCGATTCGCTCGACGCGTATCTCGCTTCAATC
>CALSBN010000228.1:0-8345 GCA_943373185.1 Opitutus sp. GAS368
GGCTACGATTTTGAGTAAAGTCCGAAATCCAACAGACGGCGGTTTAAGTCGGTGAATGGCGTGGCGTGGGCGTCCCCGCCCATGGGATCGGAAACGACCGGGCGAGACGCCCGTGCCACGCGAGCAACCAACCCGATGGCTTTGCTTCCAGTTACCCCATTTGTCGCCGAACGCGGCTCTTTGCTTGTCACCCGTGGCGAGCGAAGCGGGCAAATCTCAGCGTGCGCGGCTGAGATTTGCGGAGCCGATATGGGTTGGAATCAGAATCGGCCTTCGACGCCGGCGGTGATCGTGGTGCCGTTGACGAGGAAGGTCTCCAGTTGGTCGCGGACGCTACGGTAGTAGATCTGCGGCTCGTTGAAGAGATTCTGGACGCCGAAGTTGAGCGTGACGCTGGGGCGGATCGTGTAGCGGATGTTGGCGTTCACGATTTCGCGGGATTGCAGGTATTGGTTGCGGGAAGGTTGGGCGAGGTTGAAGGCATTGCGAATGCTCTCCGACGTGTAGTTGTAGCTGATCGAGGCCCCGAGCTTCTTGTAGTCCCATGCAAGGGAGACGTTGGCGGTTCGTGGGATGAAGCCGTTGACGTCGCGGTCTTTGAGGTAAGCGCCGCGGATGCCGTAATCGCCATGGGCCGTGATCTGGGACATGTTGGCGTTGAGACGAAGACCCTTGAAAGGGCCGGGCAGGAAGCGGAACTGTTGAAGATAACTGATCTCCCAGCCTTGGGTGTAAGCCGTGCCCGCGTTGGCGCTGGAAAGGATGGAGTAGCCGATGAATTCCCCTTCAAAGCCGTTGTCCGTGCCGGGGGCAACCGTTCCAATGTTAAAGTTGGTGACGATGAGATCGTCGAGTTGCTTGTGGAACCAGCCGATCGTGAGGCTGCCGGATGGATTCATGTAATACTCGAGCGAGAAGTCCCAGTTCTTGGCTTTAGTGGGCTTCAGGTCGGGATTGCCGAAGGTGACGGTCTGATTGGTGTCGTTGAACGAAAGGGCGGCTACGTTGTTGGCCAAGGTGGGGCGACCGAAACCGGTCGTCCAGGCGGCACGGGCTTTCAGGTTGGGAGTGAGGTCGCGCCAGAGATGAATGCTCGGGAAGTTCTGGCCGTAAGAGCCTTCGTTTTTGTAGGCGATACTGTCCCTTTCGGCGGTGCCGGCGGGATCGGCGACTTGTTGGGCGGCGGTCGAAAGAATACGGGAGCGCCGCCGGCCCTCGCCTGTCGTATCGGTGATCTCGCGTCGGACGCCAAAGAGGAAGCCGTTGCGGCCGATTTTTCCCTGGGACATGATATAGTAACCGGTAATGACTTCCTTCACCTTGTTCGTGGCGATACGGCGGTTGTTCTCGTAGAAGTATTGGTCTTCCCGCCACATCGCTGGATTGGTCGGCTGGCCGTTCTGGATGTATTCGGCGCCTTCCCACTGGGGAATCCTGCGGCCGGTCTTTACGGTGTCCCACATGAGAAGGGACGGATCGGTGCGCAGGGCGGTGGTGCCGATGTAGCTCCAGCGGCGGTTGCGGCGTTCGGTCTCGACGGAATTTTCACGGACGGAGGCGCCGGTCTTCAGGAAGGCGGTGAAGGAGCTGATGGGGAGAAGGTATTTCACATTGGCGCGGGCCTCTCGGATGAAATTGATGTCCAAGTTGCCGGACTGAGTGCTGAGGCCGTTGACGGCGGGGCGGTAGTTGTTGGGGTTGGTGAAATCGAGCCCGCCGTTTTGGATGAAGCGCGGGTAGAGGTTCGATTGGGTGCGGTCGAGGACCCAGCCTACGCCGGTCTCGCCGTTGGGGCCGACGATGTTGTTGGTGGCCGAACCGGCGGAGCCGTTGGGGCCGATGAACGGCACATTACCGATGCGATTGATGAGGTTACCCTCGGAACCGAGGAAGCGGTAGCGGGTGCGGCTGACCACCGCGGCCCAATCGGTTTCAAAGGGGCCGAAGCGGTGTTCGCCGCCGAGGTCGATATGGCGTAGGCGCTGGTCGCGGTTGATCAGATTCGCGGTGACGTCGATAAGGGCCGGAGCGGTGGTGGCGGAGGTCGCGTTGGCGGCGGTGGGCACGGCGCGAACGGTAGTGATGCGATCCGTCCATCCGGGGACCACGCCGGTGGTGGTGGCGTTGGGCACGGTGGTCTGGCTGCCGGCGAAGGCCCGGACCTGATACTGACGGCGCATCGGCTCGGGGGCGTCGTTATAAATCAGGTTCAATTTGAACAGATTGTTCCGGTCGAGGCGGAAGTCCCACTTCGTGCTCAGGCTGCGCTGCATCCGGTTGTTGTAATTGTCCTGCGTGCGGTAATCCCAGACGAAGGCGGGTTGGGCGTTGGTCTGCTGGTAATCGCGATTGGTGCGGAAAAACCCGAAGGCATTTTCGCTGTAGAACGCGTTGACGGAGACGGCGAGGTTGGGCGCCTCGCTGCCAAAAATGGCGAATTTCTCGATATAGGAGCCGTTGAAAAGCGCGTGGGTGCGCCGGGCCTCGCGGAGCGGGACTTGCTCGCTAAACGACGGGGCCTGACGGGCGGTGAAGTTGTAGCTGATGCGGCGGCGCTCGCTCTGATTGAGCGGGGAGCGGGTCTTGAAATTCACGCCGCCGCCCAAGGAATCGACGCTGCGGTCGGGAGTCTGGCCCTTGGTGAGCTCGAGCGATTCGAACATGTTGCCGGTAAAGGCGGTCATGCGCGTGTTGCGATTCTGAGCGCTGAAGGACGACATGCCGCCACCGTCGATCGTGATGGAGGTCATGCCGGCGCCCATGCCGCGCACGCTGATGACTTCGACGACTTCGTCACCCGGGTTGCCGAAAGCGACGCCGGGCAGGCGGATCGCGAGTTCGGTGGCGTTCATGTTTGGCATGTCGCCGAGTTGATCCATCGACGCGACGTTCTTGAGGTTGTCGGCGTTGCGTTGCTGGGTCAGTGCGGACGAGAGGCCCTCTTTGACGCTGGCGACTTTGAAGGCGTCGAGCATGAGCACCGAGCTGCTCAGGACGAAGTCGCGGACGGCCGGCTGGCCGGCGGTGACGACGACGGGGACGGTTTGGGAGTCGAGGCCGATGTAGGAGACCGTAACGTCGTGGGTGCCGGCCGGCACGTTCATGAAGTATCGGCCGGTGTTGTCGACGAAGGCGCTCAGCTTGAGTGCGGTGATCTCAACTTTGGCCCCGATGAGGCCGTTGCCGGTGGCTTTGTTGGTCACATTGCCGACCAGGACGCCGGTCGCGGTGCTGGCGGCCGGTTCGGCGGCGCCGGCCGAGGGCGTCAGGACGACGCTGCTCAGGGCAATGAAGGCGCAGAGCGCGGTTTGGAGCGCCCGGGCGGACGCGATTTGGAGACGATGCAGGTAGGGTAGGGTCATGAGCGTAGGGTTTAAATCAACGACGTGTTGCAACCGTGTTGGGGTGACGGGAGCAAGGGGTGGGGTAACGAAAGGGAGTTAAAATGAGCGAGTGAAGAAGCGAGGGCTAGAGAATAATTCTCTCCGGACAACTCGTCTTGAAAGAGGGCGCGAACCGAGCCGAACGGCGGGAGCCGGAGAAATACTTGTCTCGCGGTGCTCTTCTGGACCAGCAGATGCGTCTAACTGAATCGGGAGGCGCCCCCCCCAAAAAAATACGGCCGTGATGCCGCCTGCGAATCTAGGCGCCGTCCGCGGTCTCGCCGGGGCTGCGCCTCAGCGCGGGAACGCAAGGCCCCACGTGCGCTGGGCGTAGCCGTAGGTGACGGGCTTGATGGTCGCGAGCGCAGCCAGCGCGGTCTCAGGCGAACCGGACCCATAGGCAGCTTCAAACGCGGCGATGCGCGCGGCATAGGCGGCAAGAAGTTTGGTTTTTACCTCGGGCTGGACAAAGGCGTGTTCGAGCGAGGCGCGGCCCAGTTGCACGACTTCGGCCCAAGAAAGGTTAAACGTGGTGACGGCGGTATAGTATTCGTCGGTGAGGTTGGTGTCCCACATGCCGCGGTCGTCGGTGTTGAGACAGACAGGAATGCCGGTGCGGAGAAATTCCGGGAACGGGTGCAATGCTAGGTCGGGCACGTATTCGAGCAGGCGGTTCGAGATCAGGTTTACCTCGATGAGAGCGCGCCGGCTTTGTTGAAGGAGGAGTAACGTCTCGGGGTCTTTGAGGAGATTGACGCCGTGGCCGATCCGGGTCGCGCCGAGGATGAGGGTGTCGCGGATGTTGCGGTCGGGGCCGTCCATCTCGCCGGCGTGAATGGAAAGGGCGATGCCGGGAGTGCGGGCGCGGAGCGCGCGGTAGGTCGCGAGAAAGCGGGAGGGATAACCCAAGCCGTTCTCCTCGATGCCCGCCATGTTGATGCCGACCCAAAGATCGCGGTGAGCGTCGATAAACTTGTATGTTTCGATGAGCTGCGCCTCGGCGCGGGGCGAGAACCGAAGGACGGTTTCCTGGAACCGAAAAACGAGACCCGTGGCCGCAACATCGGGCTGAGCGAGGCGGGCTTTGATGAAGGCGACGGCGTCGCCGGTGGCGATGGCTTGGCCGGAATTGTCAAAGGCGCCGTCGGCGCCGAACTGGGTTTCAAGGTAGGCAAGGCCCTCGGCGGCGAAGGCTTTGATGTTCGTCACCAGCTGTTCCGTGCGGACGTGGAGGTTGCGCCCGATGTCGTTTTGGCGTGGCCAGATGTTTTGGAAGAACTCCACGCGGCCCTCGCCGGGCCCATCGAGGCGGAAGGCGTTGCACCACGCGAGGCGCTCGGTGGCGTCGAGGGAGGCCAGCGGGACGTATTCGGCGCGGGCGGCGGGAGACAAAGCCTCGTAGGTGTGACGCCGGATCGTGCGGAAGCGGGCGGCAGGGGCGATGGCGTCGGGCTGGGACGTGAAACGCGCGCGGGTGTAGAACGTGTCGCCGCCGTTGCGCATGGAGTCGGTGCAGATGGCGAAGGTGTCCTCGGCGAGGTTGGAGCCGGCGGCGTGGCTGTGGAGATCGCCGCCCTTGGGCAGGGCGTAGAGCAGGGTGTAGAGCTGCGCCGGGGTGGCCCGGGTTTTCAGGACATCGAAGCGCGCGGCGAAATCGGCGGCGAAGATCGGGGTGGTTGCGGCGAAGAGGAGCGCGAGGAGACGAAGCGTCATATCAGCTGGCGAACGGGAAAATCTTGAAGAACTGCAGAAAGAAAATGCCGGCTACGATATAGCCGACGGTGGGGAAGGACTTGGGTTTGCCGAGACCGACGGCGAGCCCGGCGGCGGAGATGAGCCCGAGACCGATGCCCTCCGCGATGCTGAAGGTGAGCGGAATCGCGAAAATAGTGAGCACGGCGGGCGCGGCGATTTTGAAATCGTTGAGGTCGATCTCGACGGCGGACTGCATCATGAAGATGCCGACGATCACGAGGGCCGGAGCCGTGGCGGCGGCCGGCACGATGAGGAGCAACGGCGTGAACAGCAGCGCGAGCAGGAAAAAGCCGGCGGTGGTGAGCGAGGTGAGACCGGTGCGCCCGCCGGCAGCGACGCCGGAAGCGGACTCGATGTAGCTCACGACAGTGGACGTGCCGAAGATGGCGCTGGCGATGGTCGCGAGGGAATCGGCGAGGAGGGCGCGGCCGGCTTTGGGCAACGTGCCGTCGGGGGAGAGGAGGCCGGCGCGTTTCGTGACGCCGATGAGCGTGCCGATGTTGTCGAACATATCCACGAGCAGCAGCGTGAGGATGAGCGGCAGGGCGATGGTGAAGGCGCTCCAACTGGTGAGGAAGTTGAACGTGAGCTTGAAGAAGATCGGGTCGGGCGAGTGGGGCAGCGCGATGATCGAGGACGGGAGCCGGGTGACCTGCGCGCCGCCGCCCGCGGGGACGAAGAGACCGACAATCGTCACGATCGCGATGCCGAGCACGATGCCGCCGGGCACGTTGCGGGCCACGAGAATGATGGTGAGAATGATGCCGCCGAGACAGAGCGCAACGGGACCGGAGGCGAGGTTGCCGGCGGTGACGAAGGTGTTGGGATTGGCGACGATGACGCCGCCGTTCTTCAGGCCGATGAACGCGATGAAGAGCCCGATGCCGCACGTGACGGCGATTTTCAGGGCGTGGGGAATCGACGCCATGATCTTTTCGCGGATGCCGGAGATGGAAAGCGCGAGGAAGATCACGCCGTTGACGAACACCATGCCGAGGGCCTCGGACCACGGGATGCCCTTGCCGAGCACGATCGTGAACGTGAAGAACGCGTTGATGCCCATGCCGGGGGCGAGGGCGATCGGGTAGTTCGTCAGAATCGCCATGATCATCGTCGCGAGCGCGGCGGTGAGCGCGGTCACGGTGACGAGCGCGCCCTTGTCCATGCCGGTGTTGGCTAGGATGTCGGGGTTTACGACCAAGATATAGGCCATCGCGGCGAAGGTCGTCAGGCCCGCCTGGAATTCGCGTCCGACGGTGGTTTTATGCTGATCGAGTTGGAAGAAGCGTTGGAGCATCGTAGAGGGGGTGGAGGGGCGGGCCGGTGAAGAATTGCGAATTGAGTCGTGTGGGCAATTAGCGAGTTTCGTGCCGTGCCGCGTGTGACCGACAGCCACGTTCATCTTTATCCGCCCGAGGTAAATCGCGATCCGGCGGGCTGGGCGGCGGGGCATGGCGAGCCGCATTGGGCGACACTCTGCACGCGGCGGCGGAAGAACGGTGCGCCGGTGCAGGGTTTTCCGAGTTTAGGCGAGTTGCTGACGGAAATGGATCGGGCGGGTGTGGAACGCGCGGTGTTGCTGGGCTGGTATTGGGAACAGGCGGAAAACTGCTCGGTCCAAAATCGGTTTTTCGCCGAGTGCGTGCGGGCTCATCCGGACCGGTTGAACGCATTTGCCACGGTGCAGCCGGCGGCGGGCGGCGCGGCTGCGGTAGCGGAGATGCGACGGGCGCGGGAGGACGGATTGGTCGGACTGGGTGAGTTATCGCCGCACGCGCAAGGCTACGCGGCGGACGGAGCGGAGTTCGCAGCGGTGTTGGCGGCAGCGGCGGAGTGGCGGTGGCCGGTGAATCTGCATGTGACCGACGCCCGCGGGCCGGCTTATCCGGGCAGGGTCGAAACGCCATTGGAGGATTATCGCGGGCTCGCGCGGGCTTGGCCGTCGGTGCGATTTGTGCTCGCGCATTGGGGCGGCGGGCGAGCACTGCGGGATGATGCGGGAAAGATTTTTGAAAACGTGAGCTACGATACGGCGGCGTCGCCGTTGCTCTACGATGAAGGGATTTGGCGGCGTTTCGTGACGGAGGCGGGGGCGGAGAAGGTGCTGTTTGGGTCGGATTATCCGTTGAACAATTACCCGCATGCCGGATTCGTGGCGGAAATGGGCCGGTTGTTGGGCGAAGTGGAACGCGCCGGGTTGAGCCACGAGGAACGCGCGGCCCTGTTTTGGGGAAACGAACGGCGACTATGCGGGCGTGAGGTATGACAGAGGCTCGCGGAGTTGTGCTCGCCGTGGAGGCAGGTGGCGCGACAGGTTAGCGGGATGCGTTTTCGCGCGATCTTTTTCTGGCTGGTGGCGGTGGCTCTGATTGGGCCGGGTTGCGCGCGGAAAGAGCCGGCGCCGGCGAAGGTCGGGCTGCGCAAGGTGGCGCTGCAGACGGATTGGTTTCCGCAGGCGGAGCACGGAGGTTTTTATCAGGCGTTGGCCAAAGGCTTCTACCGCGAGGCCGGGCTGGACGTGACTCTGTTGCCGGGCGGTCCGGGGGCGGGAATCAACTTGAGGGTTGCGAAA
Source organism: Opitutus sp. GAS368 (assembly GCA_943373185.1). Classification (GTDB taxonomy): domain Bacteria; phylum Verrucomicrobiota; class Verrucomicrobiia; order Opitutales; family Opitutaceae; genus Tous-C4FEB. The sequence goes on from CALSBN010000228.1 coordinate 7,711, forward strand.
GGCGACGCCGATTTCGGGATGAACCGCAGCGACGATCTGATCATGGCGGCAAGCCAAGGGCTGCCGGTCCTCATGGTCGCGGCCGTGCTCCAGCATGATTCGCAGGTGTTGCTCGTGCACGACGCGAGTCCGGTGAGGACCTTGGATGATCTCGCGGGGCGAACGGTGACGGCCTCGGTCGGAATGGCGTGGATTCCGTGGTTAAAGAAGAGCCGTGGCATCGACTTTGCGCTCCGGCCCCAGACTTACGGCTTGGCGGGCTTTATGGCGGACCCGGACGCGATCCAGCAAGGCCTCGTCACGAACGAGCCTTACGTCGCCCGGCAAAACGGAGTCGCGGTGCGCTCGCTCATGATCGGTGCATCGGGCTTTGATGCGTATCACGCGATTTTTTGCCGGCGCGAACTCGCGCGGGCCGAGCCCGAAGTGGTGCGGGCGTTCGTCGCGGCCTCGGTGCAAGGCTGGCGGGACTACCTCGAAGGCAATCCGGCGCCCGCGCACGCGCTCATATTGAAAGCCAATTCGCAGATGACACCGGGCCTGCTGGACTTTTCGCGGGGTGAATTGATTTTGCGCAATCTGGTGCGCGGTGACGCGACGCGCGGCGAGGTGATCGGGCAGATCGAACTGCATCG
>CALSBN010000229.1:0-8304 GCA_943373185.1 Opitutus sp. GAS368
AAGGTCGGAAATGATCCGGGCCACCACCGTGGGGTTGGCCGGCCAGTCGAGGGGTTCCGTGATCTGCCAGGCGTCGGCAGTGCGTTTGAGCGCGTAAACGGTGCCGGCGGAATTGGTGAGTGAAAGGGTTCTGATATCGGCCGTCTCCGAGCCCAGAACCCGTCGGCGGGCTTCAAGGGAGGCGCGCTCGGTGCGCCAGTCGCGCTCGAACTTAAAGATGAAGAAGAACAGCGCGACGTTCAGGAACAGCAGGACGAGCGTGACTTTGGAGCGCATTTTTAAGTTTAAGTCGGAAGTTTAAGTTTGAGAACCATGCGGTCCGGAGTCGGCGTCGGCAAGCGACGCTCCCACGCGGTGGAGGAGATCAGTGGCGGCGGGTCCAGTAGACGACGAGGCCGAGGAAGGCGGCGATGCCGGGCAGGCCGAAGAGGAGGGCATAGCGGAGTTGAGCGAGGTCGTTGGCGCTGAGAGAGAGCTGGAAGCGTTCGATGGGTCGGGCCGGGATGTTGATTTGGGTGTCACCAACCGCGGTCCAGTTCACCGCGTTGAGGAAGGCGGCGAGGTTGCCGGCGTTGGCGATGCGGGAGTTGGCGATCACATCGCCGCTGCCGAAGACGACGAGACGGCCGCCACGAACGCTGAAATCGAGGCCGGCCCGCACGGCGACGCGTTCGGCGGCAGTGACCACGCCGAGGCGGTCCTTGGGCTCCATGCCGGGGAGCGGACGGATATCCACGCCGGGATCGTAGCGGACCGGCCCGCGATCGCGGTAGCTGCGTTCGCCCCAGGCGGTGGTCGACGTGGCGGCGAGGGTAAGGGTGGTGAGGGTGCCGCCGAGGGCGCGGCCGGGATCGGGGCGCACGGTGCGGGTGGCGCCGAGTCGCAAAGTGAGGCCGAAATCCAGGAGAGTTTTGGTGATCGGGTGCGGTTGAAAGGCGCCGATGATAAGGTCGCCGTCCTCGGTCATGTTGCCGTTGCCGATATCGACGACGACGTCGTCGTCGACCAATATGCCCCAGTCGAGGAGCACCTCGTCGAGGCCGAGGGCGGAGGCACTGAGGCCGGGGGCGAGAAAGAGAATGAGCCGGCCGGCGTTGGTTGAAAGGTATTGGCGGAGGAGTTCCTGCTCCTTCGGTTCGAAGCGCCCTTGTGGCGCGACCGCCACGAGCAACGAGGCCTTTTCCGGAATGGCGCGCGCGACCGTCAGGTCGATTGATTCGACGTCGAAGTTCCGCAAACGAAGCTGATCGCGCACGAGGGAAAGGCCGCGATTGGGGTCGGCGTCCTCGGGGCGGAGTTCTCCGTGGCCGCCGAGAAAGTAGATTTTCTTCCGCTCGGGGCTGGAAACATCGAGCAGCGCGGCGGTGAGGACCTGTTCGCCGAGGAAGGCGCTGCGCTCGGGTTTGCCGTCTTTGCCGCGGGTGGTGCGGTAAAGCTCGTCAATGGTGAGGACGCTGCGCCGGTCGCCGGCGAGCAGGAGAATCAGGTCGGGCTGATCGAGGCCGAGCGGTTCGGCTTCGCGGCGGTTTTGGTAAACATCGATGTAGTCGACTTTGATGGCGCCGTCCCGATTGGACTCGGTGGCGAGGCGGTATTCCTGAAGCAGGCCGCGAACTTCGGGGTTGGTGGACTCGGCGTTGAGCGTGACGACAATCCGCACGGGCCGGGGGAGATTCTTGACGTAGGAGAGCGTCTCAGGGGAAAGGGAGAAGCTCCGGTAACGGGTGAGGTCGAGCCGCACCGGATGGTTGTCGGCGAGATAGTTCAGGCCGCCCACGAGGGTGAGCACTAGCCCCGCCTGAAGAATCAAGTTGAGCGTGCGGAGCCAGCGGGTGGCGCGGAAACTGTCGAGGAAAGAGGACAAGGCCGGAGGGTGAAGAACGGAGGTTTGGGCGAAGTGGGGTGCGGGCTCAGCTGTGAATCAATTTTGCTTCGACCGAGAAGATGCTGAAGATGAGCGCGAGCGCCGTGCCGCTGAAGTAAAAGAGCAGATGGCGGGTATCGATCACGCCCCGCGTGAAGTCGTCGTAATGGGAAAAAACTTGGGCGTAATCGACGGCGGCTTTGGCGGGGGCGAGGACATCGCGGCTGAGAAAGGCGGCTTCGCCCAACCAGCGGCCGCCGATGATGAGAGCGGCGAGCATCACAAACGCGAGTATGCCGGCGACGGCCTGATTGCGGGACAGCGAGCTGGCGAAGACCCCGATCGCCACAAAGAGCAGGCCCGATACGGCGATGAAAACGTAGCCGCCGATCAACGGTCCCAAGTCCAGCAGCCGGGGATCGTTGGAGAAGTTCTTCAGGATATAGAAAAAACCGGCGGTGGCGCCCCAGAGGGTCACATACAAAATATAGGCGGCGCTGTATTTGCCGAGCACGACCTCGGTGGTGGTGACCGGAGTCGTGAGCAAGGTCTCGATGGTGCCCAAGCGGCGCTCCTCCGCGAGGCACCGCATCGTCAGAAGCGGCACCATGAAGAAGACCGGCAGAAAAAACGTGGAGAAAAAGACGTGGGCGGGAGACGCCTCCTGCGGCGCTTTGGTGTAGCTCTCCAAAATGCCCGTGAAGATAAAACCCATGAAAAACAGGAACGCGGTCGCGGCGATGTAGGTGCTCGGGCTCACCAGCAACATGCGCAGCTCGTGGCTGAGGAGGGTGAGAAAGTGTTTCATGGGGTCGGTCCGGCGGGCGGCGGCTTGGGGAGATTGGGTTGGGTGGCGTCCCACGTGCGACGGGTGGCGGCGAGGAAGACGTCTTCGAGCGTCGGGTGGGCGCGGCTGAGGGCGCGAACGCGGAAATTTTGGGCGATCAATGCTTGGAGCAGCGGCTCGCCGAACTCTTCGTCGCGCTCGGTGGCCAGGGCAAGTTGGACAAAGCCGGCGGCATCCGGTTCACCGGTGGCCGTGATTTTGAACGACGGTTCGACGGCCTGCAGCAGGGCGGGAAGCCCGGCGATGTTGCCGGCCACGATGAGCGCGTAGGCGGTGCGGCCGAGAACTTCCCGACGCAGGGCGGCCGGCGTGCCTTGGGCCACGACGCGGCCGCGGTTGATGATGAGGACCCGGTCGCAGGTCATCTCGATCTCGGGCAGGATATGCGAAGAGATGATGACGGTCATGCGTCCGCGCAGGCCGGCGATGAGATCCCGGACGATCAGAATCTGATGCGGATCGAGGCCGATCGTGGGCTCGTCCATGATGATCACGGGCGGCTCCGCGAGGATGGCTTCGGCGATGCCGACGCGTTGACGGTAGCCTTTGGAAAGTTGGCCGATGATTTTGTGCCGGACGCGTTTCAGGTCGCAGAGTTCGAGCACCTCGTCGATGCGCGGGCCGAGTTTGCGGCGGGGGATTTCCTTCAGCCGGCCGCGAAAATACAGATACTCGCTCACCCGCATATCCTCGGGGAGCGGATTGTTTTCCGGCATGTAGCCGATGAGGCGTTTGACCGCATCCGGCTCGGTGGCGACGGAGTGACCGCAGATCCGGACCGTGCCGGAATTTGCCGGCAGGTAGCCGGTGAGAATGCGCATCGTGGTGGATTTGCCCGCGCCGTTTGGGCCGAGGAAGCCGATGATCTCTCCGCGGGCCACGGTGAAGCTGAGATCGGCGACCGCCGTCATGCCCGCGTAGGTTTTTACGAGGTGATCGACTTCGATGGCAGGTGGGAGCGGGTCGGGCATTGCGGAAGGATGCGCCTAGGCGGCGGGAGTTTTTTCCAGCGTGACCTCGCCGGCGCGGAAGCGGTGGGTGCGACCGCGGCCGGTTTTGAGCAAGAGCGCGCCCTCGTCGTCGACGCCGAGGACGGTGCCGGGGTGGCGGCGGGTGCCTTCGAGCACCGTGAGGGTGCGACCGCGAAGAACGTCATACCGGTGCCAAAGCGCCGCGAAAGTCTCGGCGTAGTCACCGTCGACGAAACGCTGGTAAGCGAGAAGAACGCGGCCGATCACGGCGGCGGTGAGGCGGTTGAAATCGAGCGGGGCGCCGGTGAGTTCGGCGAGCGACACCGCGCGCGAGCCAAGGTCGGCGGGCCAGGCGGCGGCGGGGCTGTTGAGGTTAAGGCCGAGACCGAAGACGAGGTCGCGGATCTGATCGGCGTCAACCCGGGCCTCGGTGAGGATGCCGCCGGCTTTACGCCCGTCGAAAAGAAGATCGTTGGGCCACTTGAGACCGGGCTTGAGGGAGGTGGCGTTGGCGATGAGTTCGCAGAGGTTGAGGCCCATCCAAAGCGTGAAGGGCGTCATCCGCGCGGGCGCGAGTTGGGGGCGAAAGGCGAAGGATACGTAAAGGTTGCCGTTGGCCGGGGCGTGCCAAGGGCGGCCGAGGCGTCCGCGGGCTTTGGTCTGGCGCCGGGCGATGATGGCGAACGGCGCGACGCGGCCGGCGGCGAGTTGGCGGGCGGCTTCGTCGTTGGTGCTGTCGGTTTCGTCGAGAACGGTGAGGGAGAATCCGCGCGGGCGAATCTTGAGCTGGGCCTCGATCACGCCGGCATGGGCGTCGGGCGGCGCGGAGACCAACCGGTAACCGCTGGAACGACGGGTCTCGATGCCGAAACCGGCGACGCGAAGTTTTTCGATGTAGTGCCAAACGGCGACGCGGCTGACGCCCAGCTTCTTCGCCAGATCGCCACCCGAAACCCAACCGGTCTGGCGCGCGAGCAGGGCGCGGATGACGGTGGGTTCCGGTGATGACATGGGTTCGAGAAGGGAAAGGGAGTTGAGTGCCGGGCGTTGGGCGATGAGGGCCGAAAGGAGGAAGGTTGAAAAGCAGGAGGCCGGGGTGCAAGGTGGCTCCCATGACTTTTGCGAAATTTAGTGAGGCGGTCGCGGGTGCCGGGAACGTGCCGCCGGCGGATGTGAGCGGCGCAAGGGTCGCGCTTTGGCACGATGCCCGGGGCGATTGGGAGGCGGCGCATGACGCGGCGCAGGCGGACAAGAGCAAGGCCGGGGCGTGGGTTCACGCCTATCTCCATCGGAAGGAAGGCGACGAGGGCAACGCGGGCTATTGGTATTCGCTCGCCGGGCGTCGGATGCCTTCCAAAGGGGTGACGCTTGCGGCGGAGTGGGAAGAAATCGCGCGGGCGCTGTCGGACGAAGCGTAGGCGAGGGCGCGGGTCGGTCGGTGCGGATCGGGGCGGGTGGCTTTCGCTTGGATCGGGAGGGCGGGACGGAGGCCTCGCCCTACGTTACTGGCGTTTCTGCCAACCGTAGTCGCCGGCGCGCATCGTGGTGTTTTGGATGTCGCGCTTGATGTAGGCACCTTGGGCTTTGTCGCGGGCGCTGACCATGTCGGCGGCGTCGTTGAGTTCGGTGATGTTCTTCAGGCGCTCGTCCTCGGCATACATCGCGAGGGCGCGCGCTTCCTGGGTCTGGCCGAAGATGGGGATCGTGAAGCGATTGAGCGCACGGCTCGCCTCGGTGCCGTAGCGGCGCATGGCGATGTTGGCCAAGCCCTGCTGGGTGTTGATGTCGCGCTCGCGAAAAACGGGAGGTTTGGCGTCGCGCACCACGTAATCCGGGAGGCGGATGATGGTGTTCTTGGGTTTGTCGATCTCGCGCAGGTCGGGCTGCTGCTCGATGGGGGTGGGCGGCGGGGCGGGCTTGGGCGGATTATACTTCGGCATCGCGGCGGCGAGGGACGCGGCGACGTCGCCGGAGATGGCGCGTTCGCGTTTGCGCGGGGTGGGAGCGGGCTCGCTCGGGGCGCCGGGCGTGGCCGCCGGCGGAGTTTGCGCCGGGGCGACGGCCGGCAGGAGCGCGAGGACGGCGAGCACGAGGGAGCGGCGAACGAGGCGTTTCATGGCGGTAAAAATAGGAACGGTGAAACGAACGGTGGTTCCGACAGGGTTTTGAGGAATACGCGGGCTAGCCGGTGGAGATATGGCCGGGCGACGGTGGTGGTTCAAGCGTCGCGACGCGAGCGGACGATCTCGGCACGGCCGATTCAGTTGAGCAAAAACTTCCGTTCGCGCAGCCAATAGAGGCACTGGTCGGCCCACGGCGGCGCGGGTTTGCCCGGGCGACCGAGGCCAAGGCCATGGGCGCCTTTTTCGTAAATGTGCAGCGAGTAAGGCACACCGGCGCGACGAAGGGCGGAGGCAAAGAGGTGGGCGTTTTCGACCGGCACGGCTTTGTCCTCGATGGTGTGCCAAATAAAGGAGGGGGTGGTCTGCGCCGTAACTTGAAGTTCGGCGGACAGGGAATCGACGAGAGCAGGATCGGGTTTTTCGCCGAGCAGATTTTTTCTCGAACCGGCGTGCGCGAACTCACCGAAGGAGATGACGGGATAACAGAGGATCGCGACATCCGCGCGGGAGCTTTCGCGGTCCACCGGGTCGGCGGCGTCCGGTGCGCCGGCGTCGAATTTCGTCGCGAGCGTGGCGGCGAGGTGGCCGCCCGCGGAGGAGCCGATGACGCCGATGCGGGCGGGGTCGCGGCCATCGCGTTTTGCAAATGTGCGGACCAAGCGCAGGGCGCGGGCTGCGTCGTGGAGCATCGTCGGGTGGCGATAGCCATTGGAGCCGAGACGGTATTTCAAGACGTAAGCGGTGATGCCGTTGGCGGCGAACCACTCGGCGTAGCCGGTGCCCTCGTGTTCGGCCAAGCTGCCATAGCCGCCGCCGGGAAGGATGAGCATGGTGGCGCCGGTGTCTTTGGCGGCGTCGGCGGGAAACGGCGTGAGGGTGGGAATGTCTTGTGGGCGTTGACCGAGGGCTCCGGGCGCGTCGCCGCTCCAGAGGCGGATCGGGCCGAGGATTAGCGGGTAGGGAACGGGGGCGGCGGCTTTGGGCATGGAATCGGTTTGGGCGGTGGCGGACAAGACCCCGGCCAAGGTGAGGACGAAGCAGGTAGTGAGCAGGCGAATTTTGGGCATGGGAGGTAAGCGGTTAAAAGAGGGGTGGGCGGGGAAGAGAGGCAAGATGTCGGATTGCCGGTAAGGAGATTCGAGGGCGGGAGCGGAGGGATTGAAACCCTAAAAAACTGAGGATCCTGAAACCTGACCGGGTTTTTCACCTGCGGACTTGCCACGCGAGCCCCACGGGAAACGCTGCTTTGTTCCGCCCGCTGCTATGCGTCCGTCTGACCTCCCCATCTATGAGCTAGAGCCCGCCGCCGTCGGGGCGTTGCGCGCGGGCGGGCGGTTGATTGTGCAGGCCCCGACAGGGTCGGGTAAATCGACGCAGATTCCGCAGATGCTGCTGAACCACGGGTTTCTCGACGGTGGCGAGGCGGTCGTGCTCCAACCGCGGCGGCTCGCGGCGCGCATGCTCGCGAAGCGCGTGGCGGAGGAGGTCGGCACGGCGCTCGGCGACCTCGTGGGTTACCAGATCCGGCTGGAGTCGAAGGTGTCCGCGAAGACCAAGGTGCGCTTCGTGACCGAGGGTATTTTGCTCCGGCAGATGTCGTTTGATGCGAAACTGCGCGGGATCAACGCGCTCGTGTTCGACGAGTTTCACGAGCGGCATCTCTACGGCGACATTTCGCTGGCGCGGGCGATCCAGATTCAGCAGACGACGCGGCCCGACCTGAAGATCATCGTGATGTCGGCGACGCTCGATGCGGGCATGCTGCGGCAGTATCTGGCGCCGTGCGAGGTGCTCGTTTCGCAGGGGCGGAGTTTCCCGGTGGCGATCGAGTATCTGCAACGCTCGCCGAACTTCGACCAAGAGCCGGTGTGGGATGTGGCGGCGCGCGAGTGCGAGCGCGTGGCGGGGCTGACGGAGGGCGACATGCTCGTGTTCATGCCGGGCGCGTATGAGATCAACCGCACGCTGCAGGCGATCCAAGGCGGGCGCGGGTTGCGGGAGTTTGTGAGCTTTCCGCTGCACGGGGAATTGCCGCCGGAGCAGCAGGACCGCGCGGTGGCCCGGACGCAGGCGCGCAAGATCATCGTCTCGACCAACGTCGCGGAAACCTCGCTCACCATCGACGGCGTGACGGCGGTGATCGATTGCGGGCTCGCGCGGCAGGCGCGCTTCGATGCGAACCGCGGCATCAACACGCTGCTCATCGAGAAAATCTCCGCCGCGAGCGCCGACCAACGCGCGGGCCGCGCCGGCCGCACCGCGCCGGGTGTGTGCGTGCGGCTTTGGACGGAGCGCGAGCACGGCACGCGGGCGCTGCAGGAATTGCCTGAGGTGAAACGGCTCGATCTCTCCGAGGTCGTGCTGACGCTCAAGTCCAGCGGCATCGACGACGTGTTTGGTTTTCCGTGGCTGGAGAAGCCCGATGTGAAGGCGTTGGAGCGCGCGGAGCTGCTGCTCGCCGAGCTGGGTGCGATCGGGAGTGGCACGGGCGTCTCGCCC
>CALSBN010000230.1:0-8144 GCA_943373185.1 Opitutus sp. GAS368
ACCAAACCCGCCGCCGACACTTCGCCGCCGATATGCCACGCGACGACCACGAAACCCGCACCCGCCAGCATTCCGCCCGCGATCTGAGCCGGCGCGATCCGCTCCTTTAAAACCGTCGCCGACAACAGCAACGTGACGAACACCTGAAACTGCAGCACCAACGATGCGAGCCCGGCCGACATTCCGAGCTTCAACCCCAGAAACAGAAACCCGAACTGCAGCGCAAACATCGTCATCCCGTAAAGCAACAGTTGCCGCAGTGTCACCGCCGGCCGCGGCACGAAAAACACCAGCGGCACCGCGACCAACACAAACCGCAGGGTGCACAGCAACAGCGGTGGCAGTTCCACCAACGCGATCTTCACCGCCGCAAAATTTGCGCCCCAGATCGACACGACCAGCAGAGCGATCAAGACATGGCGAAACGGTAGAACGGCGACAGACATCGATCGGACCAAGCTGCCCCCGCCCTTGGCCCCGGCAATCACTGCCTGGCCAACCAACCCCGCAGTGCCACGCACCGAAACAGCCCGGCTGTGCTTCCGGTCCGGCATTCTCCCTGCTTACCCAACCGCAGGAAAAGAACTCGCCGAGACCACAATTCGTCGCGAATTTGAGACAACTCGCCGACGAAGCGTTTCACATCACCCAACTCATTATGACCACCCGCACCCTACCTAGACCCGCCCAGTGGCTCGCGCTGCTTGCCGCTACTTGCTTAATCCCCGGCGCCGCCGCTCAGACCGCCCCCACGACCATGACGACCGCCGCCTCGCAGCCGGTGACAAAACTGGAGCGCTTCACCGTTACAGGCTCTTTGATCAAGCGGGTCGCCGACGAAGGCGCTTTGCCACTCGCTGTTTTCTCCAAGCTCGAAATGGAGCAGGAAGGCATCGCGAGCGCCGAGCAGCTCATCATGAATCTCAACATCAACGGCAACGGCCTGGACAACCTCGCGTCGCAGGCCGACGTCGTCGCCGGCGCCGCGCGCGGCAATAACGGTGCCACTTCGGCCAATCTTCGCGGCCAAGGTTCCAACGCCACCCTCATTCTGCTCAACGGCCGTCGCGTCGCTTCGCACGGCCTCAACGGCGGTGTGGTTGATCTCAACTCCATTCCCTTCGCCGCCATCGAGCGGGTCGAAGTCCTCAAGGACGGCGCCTCCGCCATCTACGGCACCGATGCGGTCGGCGGCGTGATCAACTTCATCACGAAACGCGATTTTCAGGGCCTCGTGGCCAACACCGCCTTCGACGTCACCGAGGACGGCGGCGGCAATGTTTACCGCTATTCCGTCGTTGGCGGCTTGGGCGATCTCACCCGAGACAAGTGGAATATCATGGCCTCGCTTGCCCTGTCGGACAGCAAGCGCCTCAACGGCAACCAGCGCGATTTCGTGAACACCTTCCAGCCGCGACGCGGCATCTCGCCCGACACCCGCGGCGCGCCGATCGCTACGCTCTTCCCGGTGCCTAACCTCACCACCGCCATCGGCACGTCCACGACCGCGGCTTTCCCGATTGATCCGGCGAACCCAAACATCCGAGTCACCGGTATCAACATCGTTGACCTCCCGACCAACACCGCCGGTTACGCCGGATTCGACGGCATGGGTCCTTACCAGGAACTCCTCTGGACCTCCGCCGCCAACCTGATCAATGCCAACCCCAAATACGGTTCCGCCTGGGACACCGGCCGCGCTGCCGTCCTCCAACAGCCGGTCAAAAACACCAACTTCGTCGGCCGCGGCTCCTACATGCTGGGCAAGCACACGATCACCGCAGAGGCGGTCATCGGCCGCTCCGATTCCGCCAAGAGCTTTTCTCCCAACCAATGGAGTTCCGCCGGCCTTGCCGCCAGCGGCGCTCAAACGACGACGACGACGGCCAACAACACCGTGGTGCCGAATCCGCTCTCGGGCATGGTCTACCCAAGCACCGGCTCCGACTACAACCGGGTCTTCAACGCCCTCGTCGCTTACTTCCCCGCGCTCGAAGTCAATCGCGGCCTACCCCTCGCCTTCCGCTGGCGCGCGCTCCCCGGCGGCAACCGCGAGATCAACACCGTCAGCGACACCCGCCGCTTCCTCGGCTCCCTCGAGGGCCCGCTGCCCGTTCCGCTCCAGTTTTTCTCCGAATGGGAATATCGGGCCGGCGTCTCCCAGTCTCAAAGCAAGTCGAAATCGAAATTGTTGAACGGATACTATTACAGCGTGCCCTTCGCCAACCTCATCAAGACCGGAGTGCTCAATCCATTTTCTTACACGCAAACGCAAGCGGCGATCGATGGCCTCAAAGCGGCCTCGGCGACCGGGGTCGAACTCTTCGGCGGCACGTTCACCACCACCGGCGCGGACTTCGCGACGTCGGGCCCCGTCTTCAAACTTCCGGGCGGCACCATCCAAGGCGCCGTGGGCCTCGATTACCGCAAAGAAGAGTATAAATTTGAAGGTGATAAGCGCGCCAACGTCAGCACCGCCGACTCCCTGATCTTCAATGTGCCCTTCGACAACGCTCTCGCCACCGCCGGCACGCTCCAGCGCACCGTCAAGGCCGTCTTCGCCGAACTGCAAATCCCGGTCTTGAAGAATCTCGACCTCAATTTGGCCGGACGCCGCGACGACTACACCGGCTTCGGCAGCACCACCAATCCGAAGTATACCCTGCGTTACACCCCGATCGAGCAAGTGCTCTTCCGCGGTTCCTACAACACCGGCTTCCGCGTGCCGACCTTCAAGCAACAGTTTGATCCGGCGTTCCGGGTGATCTACGCCGGCGCCGACCTCGTCAACCCCGTCACTGGCGCGGCCATTCCGGCCAACAGTCTCGATATCATCAGCGGCGGCCGGGCCAACCTGGACCCCGAAGAAGCCAAAATGACATCGTTCGGCGTGGTCGTTTCGCCGATCAAGAACATCACCTTCGGGGTGGATTGGTGGTCTGTAAATCGCACGGGCACGATCCAGACCCTCGCGGCCTCCACCATCCTCGCGAACTACCGGCTCTTCCCCAATGCCTTTCTTGGGGACGCGACGACCAACACCATCACCGCGATTGACGCCCGGCCGATCAACGCCGGTGAAACCGAAACCGCAGGTATCGAATACAGCGCCCGTGGCGAAGCAGACCTGTGGAACGGAAAAATCGTCGGCGACGTGAATGTCAGCCAACTCCTCGAGAAGAAGTCCCGGCTCATCGCAAACGCACCGTTCGGAAACAGCGAAGTCGGCCGGTTCACTCGCGCCAGTGACATCGGACTCAAGTGGAAGTCCACGGCTTCAGTCTCCTATCGAAAGGGCAAGTGGGTCTCGCGGGTCAGTCAGCTCTACCGCGCCGGTTACATGGACTACGTCCCGCCCGGCATTTTGAGCGGCGTGTTCCTTCCTTTCGCCCCGGACTACAATCCAAAGGTCGACGCCTATATCACCTACAACGCCAGCCTGACCTATCGCTGGAACAAGAGCCTCACGGTCGTCGCCGGCATCAAGAACCTCCTCAACGAGGATCCGCCGTTCAGCATCTCCTACGATACGAACACTGGTGCCGGCAGCAGCTGGGAACCCCGCATCGCCGACCCGCGCGGCCGCTCGTTTACCCTCAGCGTAGAATACAAGTTCTTCTAGGCGCCCCTGCAACGTGCCCGCCTCTCGGCGGCATCCGGCTCCGGCCGGGTGCCGCTTTTTTTGCGCCCCCGGCTCAGGCCTGCGGCGGCCGCTCCATGGGCTTAAGCACCTTGGCGTCGAAAACAAACGGTCCGGCCGGCATGATGCTCGCGAGCACCCCGAGCGCGACGGTCTTCAGCGACCAACGAAAATCCAACGCCACCGGCACCATCGCCAACAGGTAGAGCACAAACAGAATGCCGTGCGCCATCCCCACGTAACGCACCGCGAGCGGTTCCCCCCAAATATACTTAAGCGGCATCGCTACACCGAGCAGCAGCAGATAGGAAACACCCTCAAGGATGCCGACGAATCGGAGACGGGAAAGCGGAGTGGCAAGCATCCGCAGAAACAAAATGCCGTCCCGCCCGTTGTCAGCTCTGCGGAGAACGAAGTTCGGAGAAATTTTCCACCCTCGGTATCCCGGCCTGCACCGGCAAGCTATCTGGCCGCGAGCCGCGCGACTTCGGCCCGCCAAGGGTGCTCTTCCTTGAATCCGAGCTTTTCCCGGACCTTGCGGTTCGAAAGCGGCGCTTCATCCCCAACCAGCGGTCGCAGGTGCGGCGTGTTTGGACACCATTTTTTCAAAAACTCGCCGGTCGGTCCGTCGGCCGTGATCGTGTCGTTGACGGCGTTGAAAACTTGGAAGCCAAGTCCGTCCGTTTGCAGGCAGCGGTGCACGATCTGGCCGAGGTCGCGGGCGTCGATGTAGCTCCAGGCGTTGCGCTTTCGCAACGGCGGGTTCGCGACAAAGCCGGGGAAGCGGGCGTAGTCGTGCGGCTCGATCACGTTGCCGATACGCAGCGCATAGATGTCGGCCTTGTAACGCGCGGCGAAGGCGCGGGCGGTTTTCTCGTTGGTGACTTTGGAGAGACCGTAGCTGTCCATCGGGTCCACGTCGTAGTCCTCATCGAGGGGAAAAGCATGGTAGTCGGTGTCGCCCTCGGCGAAACACACGCCGTAAGTGGTCTCGCTCGAGGCGATGATCACTTTGCGGATGCCCAGCTTCATCGCCGCCTCGATCACGTTGTAGGTGCCCATGACGTTGATGCGAAACGTCTCGTTGTCGGGCTGAAGCAAGACCCGCGGCACGGCGGCGAAATGAACCACCGCATCCACCGGTGCCGGCGGCTGGCCGCGGGTGAATCCATCGAAGCCAAAATGCGTGGTCATCGCGTTGAACACTTGGCCTTCGTCCGTCATGTCGCCCAACAGCGTGGGGATGGACGGATGCTCCGAAGGCTTTAGGTCAAAATTCAGCAATGCGTGACCACGACTCGCGAGCCAAGGGAGCACATGGCGACCGGCCTTGCCGGACCCACCGGTGAATAGAATGCGCAACGACATATCCCAACTTGTGGGGGAATCGCCCGGCGATGAAAGACCCAATCTTCGAAGTCCGCGTTCAAACTGCCCGCAACGCCTCACCCGCCTAAACCGTTTGATCGCGCGGTCCGGTGGTCTCGCCCGATTCCGCCGCATCCGTCGTCACGAAATCGCCCCAAATTTGCGCTTGCGCGCCCGACCAGGCTTTTAGAGCTTCGGCCCTTGCGTTAGTGAGGGTCCATCGGTTGTGGACGCTCACCATGACCGGTCTGGCATTCCGCCAGATTAAAACGGTGGCGCCGGCTCAACCCGAATTTACTTCGGGCGGGGCGGGTGGCACGGGGCCTGCAAAGGTCCCCTACAGTCGTGCAACTCATACACTAAACCATGTCATCCACCATCGTAGTTAAGCCAGAAATCATCGCTAAGTTCAAAACCCACGACACCGATACCGGTTCGTCCGAAGTTCAGATCGCACTGCTCACCGCCCGGATCAATCACTTGACCGAGCATCTCCGCACCCACCGCAAAGACTTCCATTCGCGCCGTGGCCTGCTCCAGATGGCGAGCCGTCGTCGTAAGCTTCTCGATTACCTCAAGAAGCACGAACTGAACAAATATACCGATATCCTCGCGAAGCTCAGTCTTCGCAAATAACGCTTTGAATCGCACGGGCGACCCGATCCGCGGGTCGCCCGTTGTCTTTACCGACACTCGTATCACGACCGGGACATTTCTGATTGCCGCCTCTCATCAGGCGCCAACCTGAAATCTCTCGAATCTGACCGAGATGATTGCCAAGCCCGGCCGGCCTTCGCGCCGACCGCAGCTCAACCCCGAATCGCCTGAGTCGCACCTGTGCGGCTCTCCGGCGTTTCTTGTCCGTTAACCGAAAACTAAACTGTCAGAACGTTAGAAATCCGCGGCCCTATCTTGGCCGCACTTATCCGAAACCGTCCGAATCGTCCGAAACCGTCTACAAAACCATGAATCAGAAACACAATGTCACCGTTCCCGGCCTAGGGATGACCTTTTCCACCGGCTCCATCGCTCAGCTCGCGGGCGGCGCCGTCAACGTCAACGTCGGCGAGACCAACGTCCTCGTCACCGCCTGCGCCGCGACCACGATGCGTCCCGGCCAAGACTTCTTCCCCCTCACCTGCGACTACCGCGACAAATACGCCGCGGCCGGCCGCTTCCCCGGCGGTTATTTCAAGCGCGAGGGCCGTCCCTCCGAGCGCGAGATCCTGATCTCCCGTCTCTGTGACCGTCCTTGCCGCCCGCTCTTCCCCGAGGGTTTCCTCAATGAAGTGCAGATCATCGGCACCCTCATGTCGGCCGATTTGATCCACGATTCCGACATCGCGATGGTCAACGGCGCCAGCGCCGCCCTCGCCATCTCCGATATCCCATGGAACGGGCCGATCGGTTGCGTCCGCGTCGGATTGATCGACGACAAGTTCGTCGCCAACCCCAACATCGAGCAGATGTATTCCTCGTCGCTCGACCTCATCTACGTGGGTAATGCCAAGGACATGCTCATGATCGAGGGTTCCGCCGACCAGATCACCGAGGAGCGTTTCGTCGAGGCTCTCGCCTTCGGCCACGAATCCATCCAACCGATCATCGCCGCCATCAAGGAGCTCACCGCTCTCGCCGGCAAACCCAAGGCCACCTTCAAGCTCGTCGGCGCCACCCCCGAGGCCCGCGCCATCATCGAGCGCGTCGTCCCGGCTGACCGTGTCTCGGCCGCCATCTTCGGCTTCGAGAAGAACGTCCGCTCCGCCAACGTCAAAGCCCTCAAGGACGAAGCCAAGGCCGCCCTCCTCGCCGAGCTCGGCGAAGGCAAGTTCACCGACGTCGACCTCAACGTCGTCTTCGAAGACCTCCAATACAAAGCCTACCGCGCCACCGTGCTCGCCAAGGGCGTCCGCTCCGACCACCGCGATGCGAAGGCTCTCCGTCCTCTCGCCGCGCAAGTCGGCGTCCTCCCCCGCGTTCACGGTTCCGCCATGTTCCAACGCGGCGACACCCAAAACATCGCCATCGTCACCCTCGGGCCCACGAAGGAAGCCCAGGAAATGGACGGCCTCACCGGCGGCGCGACCTCGAAATCGTTCTTCCTCCATTACAACTTCCCGCCGTTCTCCGTCGGTGAAGCCGGCCGTTTCATCGGCCCCGGTCGCCGCGAAATCGGCCACGGCGCCCTCGCCGAACGCTCGCTCGTTCCGATTCTCCCGCCCGAGGATGCGTTCCCTTACAGCATCCGCGTTGTCTCCGAGATCATGGCCTCCAACGGCTCGACCTCGATGGCTTCGATCTGCGGCGGTTGCTTGGCCCTCATGGACGCCGGCGTGCCCATCATCGCTCCCGTTGCCGGTATCTCCTGCGGTCTCATGACCGAAATGGATGCCTCCGGCACGATCACTAAGTGGACCACCATCACCGACATCCTCGGTGAAGAAGACCACTTCGGCGACATGGACTTCAAAGTCGCCGGCACCACCAAGGGCATCACCGGCTTCCAGCTCGACCTGAAGATCAACGGCCTCCCCTTCGAAATCGCGAAAACCGCGATCTTCCAAGCCCGCGATGCCCGCATCGAAATCCTCAAGACGATGCTCGCCTCGCTGCCCGCGCCTCGCGCCGGCCTCAGCCAATACGCCCCGCGCATCCAGACGATCCAGATCGATCCCGAGAAGATCGGCCTCCTCATCGGGCCCGGCGGCAAGACGATCCGCCGCATCACCGAGACGACCGGCGCGCAGATCGACATCTCCGACGACGATTCGGGAAAGATCTTCATCTACTCCAACAACGGCGACGCGATGGCCCGTGCCATCAAGGAAATCGACGGCCTCTGTGGCGGCGGTTCCGGTCCCGGCAGTGGTGGCGGTGGCGGCGAACCCATCGAGTTGGGCAAGACCTACACCGGTCGCGTGACCGGTATCAAAGACTTCGGCTGCTTCGTCGAGTGCACCCCGGGCAAAGAAGGTCTCTGCCACATCAGCGAACTCTCCGAGCAGCGCGTGCGCCGCACCGAGGATGTCGTGAAGATGGGCGAGATGATCACCGTGAAGTGCATCGGCATCGACGAGCGCTCCGGCAAAGTCCGCCTCAGCCGCAAGGCTGCGATGCGCGACCAAGAGGGCCAGCA
>CALSBN010000231.1:0-8122 GCA_943373185.1 Opitutus sp. GAS368
CAGACGACCAAGCGGATCTACGGCAACCGCGGCAACAGCTTCGTCGCCGCCGTTGAATTCGGCCCGCGCGTGAAAGCCAAAACCATCCTCACCGGCGGCGTCAGCGGCGACCCGCGTTCACCTCACTTCAACGACCAGTCCGAACGCTACGCCGCCGTTAACTTCAAAGACGCGCTCTACTACCGCGAAGACATCGAGAAAAACGCGGCCCGCACCTACCGCCCCGGCCAAAGGTAGCGCCGCGACCTCCGGGCGCGGCGGCCCCTCGGCGAAGCCCGATGTCCCCTGACATCGGGCTCTACTCTACCCGCGCACCGCTGCGATCAGCCCAAATCCACGCGGTCCGCATTCATGACCTTGGTCCACGCCGCCACGAAATCGCGGACGAATTTCGCCTCGGAATCGCTTTCGGCATAAACTTCGGCCAACGCGCGGAGCTGCGAGTTCGAGCCAAACACGACGTCAACGCGGGTGGCCGTCCACTTCACATCGCCGGTCGCGCGGTCGCGCACTTCAAACAACTCCTCAGCCGGCGACGTCGCCTTCACGACGTGGGCCATGTCGAGCAGGTTCACGAAGAAGTCCGTGGTCAGCGTCTCGGGTCGGCTCGTGAAGACGCCGTGTTGGGTCTTCCCGTGGTTCGCGTTGAGGACCCGTAGACCACCGATCAGCACCGTCATCTCCGGCGCGGTCAGCCCGAGCAATTGAGCCTTGTCCACCAAGAGCTGCTCGGCGGGCATCGAGTAACGGGTCTTCAGGTAATTCCGGAAACCGTCGGCGGTCGGCTCGAGCACGGCGAACGACGCGGAGTCGGTCTGTTCCTGCGAGGCATCGGCGCGGCCGGGCGCGAAGGGCACCACGACGGCGTGACCGGCCTTCTTCGCGGCCTCCTCGACGGCAGCACTGCCACCGAGAACGATGAGGTCGGCGACGGAAACTTTTTTACCACCGGTCGCAGAGGCGTTGAACGCCTGCTGGATGCCTTCGAGGGCCTTGAGGACCTTCGCGAGGCGGGCCGGTTGATTGGCTTCCCAGTCTTTCTGCGGCGCGAGGCGGATGCGCGCGCCGTTGGCGCCGCCGCGTTTATCGGAGCCGCGATACGTCGAGGCCGAAGCCCAGGCGGTCGAGACGAGTTCCGAGATGGAAAGGCCTGATGCGAGGATTTTGGTTTTGAGCGCGGCGACGTCGGCGGCATCGATCAGCGGGTGATTCGCAGCCGGTATCGGATCCTGCCAGATGAGATCTTCGGCCGGAACTTCAGAGCCGAGATAGAGGGCCTTGGGGCCCATGTCGCGATGGGTCAGCTTGAACCAAGCGCGGGCGAAGGCGTCGGCGAACTGGGCGGGGTTCGCGAGGAAGCGGCGGGAAATCTTCTCGTAAGCCGGATCGGCCCGCAGGGCGATGTCGGTGGTGAGCATCGTCGGCCGATGCTTCTTTGCCGCATCATATGCGTCCGGCACGGTGGCGGCCGCGTCCTTGGCGATCCACTGGTGGGCGCCGGCGGGGCTCTTCGTGAGTTCCCACTCATAGCCGAGCAGGTTCTCAAAGTAGTTGTTGCTCCACTTGGTCGGCGTGGTGGTCCAGATGACCTCGATCCCGCTGGTGATCGTGTCGGCGCCTTTGCCGCTGCCGTAGCGGTTGGACCAACCGAGACCTTGCTCGGCGAGGCCGGCGGCCTCGGGCTCGCGGCCGACGTGGTCGGCGGAGGCGGCCCCGTGGGTCTTGCCGAAAGTGTGGCCGCCGGCGATGAGGGCGACCGTTTCCTCGTCGTTCATCGCCATGCGGGCGAACGTCTCGCGGATGTCGCGGGCCGAGGCGACGGGGTCAGGCTGGCCGTTAGGACCCTCGGGATTGACGTAGATGAGACCCATCTGCACGGCGGCGAGCGGGTTTTCGAGTTCGCGGTCACCGGTGTAGCGCTTGTCGCCCAGCCAAGTGGTTTCGCCACCCCAATAGACGTCCTCCTCGGGCTCCCACACATCGGCGCGACCGCCGCCGAAGCCGAAGGTTTTGAAGCCCATCGACTCGAGCGCGCAGTTGCCGGTGAGGACGAGCAAATCGGCCCAGGAGATTTTCTTGCCGTATTTTTGTTTGATCGGCCAGAGCAGCCGGCGGGCTTTGTCGAGGTTGGCGTTGTCGGGCCAGCTGTTGAGCGGGGCAAAACGCTGCTGTCCGGCGCCGGCGCCGCCGCGACCGTCGGCGGTGCGGTAGGTGCCGGCCGCATGCCAAGCCATGCGGATGAAAAACGGGCCGTAGTGGCCGAAGTCGGCCGGCCACCAGTCCTGCGAGTCGGTCATCAGCGCGTAGAGGTCTTTCTTCAGCGCCGGCAAATCGAGCTGCTTGAACTCCGTCGTGTAATCGAAGTCCTCGCCCATCGGATCGGACAGGGCGGAATTCTGGTGCAGAATCTTTAGGTTGAGCTGATTGGGCCACCAGTCGCGGTTGGAGAGCCCGCCCGCGATCGTCGGCGTGGGTTTCGGGGTATTGCCGTGCAAGTGGGGGAACGGACATTTGCCGCCGGTGCTGCCATTTGGATTTTCCATGAGGGTATCGGATAGTGAGGTTATTGAGCGGGCCAAGCCTTTGATTCGAAATGGGACTCGAAATTTTCCCGCAGAGTAACAGCTCGCATCATAGGAGGGAAATATCAAGAAACGCTCACAGTAATAGGAACCAACTATGGAGCTCCATCAATTGCGCTACTTTCTCGCCGTTGCCCGCACGAAGAATTTTAGCCGGGCCGCAGAGCAGTGTCATGTGGCTCAACCCTCGTTGAGCCAGCAGATCATGAAACTGGAGGACGAGCTGGGCGAAAAACTTTTCGAGCGCACGAAGCGCGAGGTGTCGCTGACGGCGGCGGGCGACTTGCTGTGGGCGCACGCGGAACGGGTGCTGCACGAAGTGGAATTGGCGCGCGAGGGCGTGCGCGAGTTTCGCGGGCTGGTCCGGGGGAGAATCACCTTGGGCGTCCTGCCGACCGTGGCACCCTATTTTCTCCCGCAGCGACTGCGCGCGTTTTCCGCGAAGTTTCCCGCGGTGGAAGTCGTCATGCACGAAGACACTACCGACCAACTGGCGGCGGCGGTGCTGGCGAAAGAAATCGATCTGGCGCTCGTGAGTCTGCCGGTCGAGCGCCCGGGCTTGGTCGCAGTGGAGTTTTTTGACGAGAAACTCCTCGTGGCGCTGCCGGCCGGGCATGCGTTGGCGAAGAAGCGGCGCCTGACGTTCGACGATTTGGAGCGGGAGGCCTTCATCTTGATGAAAGAAGAGCACTGCCTTTCGGGGCAGGCGTTGCAGTTTTGTCGGATCAACGGCTTCGCCCCTCAGGTGAGTTTTCGCAGCGCCCAGATCGAGACCGTGCTGGCCTTCGTCGCCAAAGGCTGGGGCGTGACGGTCGTGCCCGAGATGGCGTGCACGCGCCCCAGGCCGGGCGTGCGCTACCGCACCCTCGCCGGGATGACGCGGTCCATCGGCGTGATCCACCGCGAGGCCCGAACCTTGAGCCACGCGGGTCGAGCCTTGGTCGATTTTCTGAGAGAAGAGCCCGATCGGGAAGCACCCAAACCCACCCGCCGGTAACTTGTCCCGTTCGCCGCGTGAAACCTCAATCCGCCCCCGGCCGACCTCTGCGCGCCTTGATGACCGCGCGGTGCTTCTTGGCTTGAATCATCCGCACCTTCTGGCCCCGGGATTTCTGCCGCGTCCGCCGCCGCTCTTCCTCCCGCGCATCGACCGCCGCTGCCGCCGCCCGCGCCTTCCGTGCCACCAATTTCGCCACCAGTTCCGCCCAAGCGAGTTCCCGGTTGGCCGTTTGCGAACGCTCCCGTTGGCACCGGACCTCGACTCCCGTCGGCCCATGTCGCACCCAAACAGTAGAACTTGTTGGTTAACGAAGCTCCCGCAACCAAGGGCACAGGTCGTCGTGGTTGGCGTTTCCCAATCCTTGGATTTTGGGACGGCCAGAATTGGGATCGTCTCGTGCCTCTGCGCGTCGCCCCGCAAAAGTTGATCTTTAAGGTCGAATCGTATCCGGGCGCGGAGGTCCCACTGGGCGGGTCTGGACAGGAAGGCCCGAAACTCTGTCCACATAAGGTGCAAGCGAAGGATACCGTTGCACCAACTCTTCGGTGTTGGGCACTTGATTCACGCTCACCATATTACCGTTAGTGGTCTTGCGTTGGTCGCGAACTGCGATTTTGGGATCTGCGTCGCCAATCGCTTCTCGACTAAGCGTCAGTATACGTTGCTCGGCGCCGAAAGCACTAAATGTGCCCGAAAGCTGATCGGTTTGCAGCGCAATAAACGCCGCGTTTCGTTCCGGGCCGAGCGTCCGCTCGAAAGCTTCCATCAATCCATCGTAAACGTCGCTGCCACCGTCGAAGGGGCTGATCGCCACGACCAGAGCATTGCCTTCTTGTTTTGCAGTCGTGGTCGAGGCAGAGAGTTGATCAATCCTTTGCCGAGCATGGTCGAGAGCCCCCTTCAGCGTTTGTTTCTCAGCTTCGGAGAGCCCGAACAACTTTGTAAAACCATCGGTGAGGTTACCATCACGGCCGACGATTGTCATCCGGACTGCCACGGTCTTAGCCTTTTGCGCCTCAGCGAGCATACTCAATTGTTGTAACGCAGTTGGCTGGGGCGAGGGCCGATTCTTCGCACTCCTCAACGCGTCCACCTCAGTCTTGCTCAGCAGTGCGTTTTCGACGCGCAACCGTTGATTTTCGATCTGCAATTGCGCGACCTCGCGCACGGTAGCGGACGGAGTCACGAAGACGGAAGCGCTGTCGTCATTGTTGCGCCCCCCTCGACCAAGCCAAAACCCGCTAAGCGCCGCGACAACAACGAGCGCACACAAGAGCGCAATTCTAACAGGGGTGTTCATCTGCTGCCTTTCGTCTAGCAATGTAAGGTTGGCTTGCGATCCAAAACTACCCGACTGTTTCTCTGAGCATGCGTTCTTGCACGGGACGACAATCAGCGGGTTACGCCGCCGACGTGATCGCCCAACTCGTTGAACGACCCGCCGTGCAATTGGCCCGTGCCGGATTGGTTCCATTTTGAAACGCTCGGTTGGTTGAGCCGTTGGCGCGTTCAATTTGGATGTCATCGAGAGCATTGGACGCCTGTTCAATCGCTGGGTGCCGATAGCCGCGGAGTCGCGACGCGGGATCGGAGATCAAAGGCGAATTTCGTAGTCCGTCGGAGGACAGCCCAAGTGGGCAAAAAATCCATCGAAAGAGGTCGGTGGATGAATCCAGCCAGCTCAACAGCGGCTAAGAGCCGATGTTGATTTTAGGGAAACGACGATTTATCAACAACAACCGCAGTATGATCCACCAACCCTCAGTGGCATAATCAACGTTGGGCAAAGAAAGATGAGAGCAGTCACGTTTCTAATCACATTGTTGGTCTGCTGCGGTTGCGCGGCTGTTTCAGTCCGACCCGAGGTTGATGTGGAAGTTGTGAACCTTTCGTCGAGAGACCTAAGCAAAACAGAGGTGCAATTTGGTCACCACGTTTGCAGTTGGGGGACAGCTGTTCGGACGGCTGCGGCGATCTATTTGTTTTATCCGCACCCTATAACTTCTACAGCAACCGTTCGATGGTGGGAAAAAGATCACGGCCAAATGTTGGAGACGTTGAATCTTCGTGAAACCTATCCGAATGGTGCAGCGGGAAGATTGACGTTTACGATATCGGATGAGGGCGTGACGGCGAGTTTCCGGAAAAAATGAAAAAAGCCCAGACGCTACAGCCAGCGGACCTGCTGGCCCGTGGCTGATCTCGGACGTTCGGCAAAATAAAAATGATTACCCAAGAAGACTCCATAGCGGTTAGAAAACTGCGGCGCCTAGAAGTGGCTCGAGCGGTTCTCGGTGTAGCGGTGATTGTTGCCGTATTTGCGGTCGTCCTCTGTGGCATCGATGCCTTCACAAAAGAAAGAGATTCGTGGTTGGCGATGAGACTGCCGCTTGCGATCTCGATACTTCTTATTGCGGCCTTTGCCCGAAGCGCCAAAGCGATTGTTGCACTCGCAGCAAAATCGTCGCCTATGAAGAAAGAGCAGAACCAATTTCCCCAGCCGCCGCTGCGCGCGGCTGATTAAACCGTTGGGCAAAGATTCATGCCGACTCATCGCGTAGCGACCATTGATCTGGCGGGTGCCAAGGACCCAGAGGATGTTCATGTCCGTATCGTAGAAGCGCTTGGTTTTCCCGATTACTACGGCCGAAATTGGGATGCCTTTGATGAGTGCGTTCGCGACATGGAATCACCGCCATCGAAGATTCGCTTTTTGGGGTTGAGGGAAACTCCGTGCGTCGAAGCCAAGAGAAGCAGATCTGCTAGAAGCCTGCTTTCGCGACTACCTCAAATCGAACAAAGGCCGCGGAGTCGAAATAGACTTCTCATGAAAAAAAAGCCGAACCGCCACAGACAACGACCGAGAGCTCCGCTCCCGATCGTGCCTGAGCTCAATCGTCTGGGCTAACAAATCGAACGTGGCAGCCACAAAGAAATTCAAAGCGAAGGCCTATCCTCTCGCGCAGTATCAAGAGCCCGGAAAGATAGCGTTTCCCCGCGAATTACCGGTGGCTTTCGCCTTATGCAGCAAGAAGTGCGGCTCCCGCCAGTTCATCGTCGATGGCTCGACCCAAGTTTGCGAGTATTGCGGTCGATTGATGTTTCGCACGGAAGTCGCGGCCTACACTCTCAAACGGAAGAAGAAGTGACAAAAGAGAATAGCTTCAGATTTGAAGTGCGACGATGACCGCAGCGTCTGGTAGAGTAAGAATTTGATCCGCGCCGAATTGTCCCATCCCAAAAGGGACCCATTCTGAAACGGCGACTCGGCGAGCGCCGACAAGAGGCAGGGTGTTCACGCCGACACGTGGGGCGTTTTTGAAACAGAGGATTTCAGCCGCGGGGGCGTTCATGTGAAAAGACCGCCGTCGCCCGCTTGCTCCCGATCCGAAGGCAATGCGGCCCCCCCGCCAACACCTCATCCGGGCCGACGGATAAATGTCATTCCTTCTCGGGCCGACCCCTCCGCGCCTTAATTCCCGCGCGGTGCTTCTTGGCTTGAATCATCCGCACCTTCTGGCCCCGGGATTTCTGCCGCGTCCGCCGCCGCTCTTCCTCCCGCGCATCGACCGCCGCTGCCGCCGCCCGAGCTTTCCGTGCCCCCAATTTCGTCACCAGCTCCACCCAGGCGAGTTCCCGGTTGGCCGTTTGCGAACGCTCCCGCTGACAACGCACTTCGATGCCGGTAGGCCCATGCCGCAGCCACACCGTCGAGCTGGTCTTGTTGATTTTCTGCCCGCCCGGCCCGGTTCCGCGCACAAATTTCTCCTCCACCTCGCTCGCGCGCACCCCAAGGGCGGCTAGCTTTTCCGAGATTTGTGATGGCAAGGTCATGGCGGGCCGTTTTCTTAACTGAAACTCTTTGCCCGTCGCCGAGTCAAACCGGCCTCCTATCTGCTATAGCCTTCAACGTCTCACTCCTCCCGCTTTCAATTTTTCTCATGCTCACCGGTCCCGCCTGGTCCCAGAAACTCCGCACCGAAATCGCCAAAGCCGTCATCGGCCAAGACGCCGTCGTGGAACGTCTGCTGGTGGCTCTCCTCGCCAACGGCCACGTCCTCCTCGAAGGCATGCCCGGCCTCGCGAAAACCCTGCTCGTCAAGTCCCTCGGCACCGCCCTCGGCGTCCAGTTTGAGCGCGTCCAGTTTACGCCCGATCTCCTGCCCAGCGATGTCGTGGGCACCATGATTTTCTCGCCGAAGAACGGCGAATTCACCGCCCACCGTGGCCCCATTTTCGCCAACCTCGTCCTCGCCGACGAAATCAACCGCGCCCCCGCCAAGGTTCAATCCGCGCTGCTTGAGGCCATGCAGGAACGCCAGGTCACCATCGGCGGTCAGACGCACCCGTTGCCCAAGCCGTTCTTCGTGATGGCCACCCAAAATCCCGTCGAGCAAGAGGGCACCTACCCGCTGCCCGAGGCGCAAACCGACCGTTTTCTTTTCAAGCTCATCGTCGACTATCCGACTGCCGAAGAGGAATCCACCATGATGCTGCGCTGGGGTCAGGTCACCAAACAACCCGCGCTGGTGCCCGCCTC
>CALSBN010000232.1:0-8029 GCA_943373185.1 Opitutus sp. GAS368
CTTCCTGACTCATCGACCTTACCTGACGAGAGGCACGTCTTTGACGGGGTTTCTTACGTCGTAGAAATAAACGACGGGAAAAGCTATCGCACCTACTGCTATGGAACTCCGAACCTCCAAAAATGGCCTGAGGCGAAGAAAATGACGGCGATCGCAAATTCGCTAGACACCGAACTTACGATAGAAGCTCACTCAATTCCTACGAGATGAGCGAATCACCCGCCGCCCTGATCCAACGCCAGCTCGACTCCTACAACGCCCGCGACGTCGATGCGCTCCTCGCCACCTACGCTGCCGACGCCCGCCAATTCGAGCACCCCGACAAACTCCTCGCCACCGGCCATGTCGAGATGCGCCCGCGTTTCCTCGCGCGTTTTCAGGAACCGAATCTCCACGCGCGCCTGCTTCATCGCATCGTCGCCGGGAACACCGTCATCGACCACGAGCTGATCACCCGCACGTTTCCCGAAGGACCCGGCACCCTTGAACTCGTGGCCATTTACGAGATCCGCGCCGGTCTGATCGCCGAGGCCCGTTTCATCACCGGCACCAAGACCCTGGCCGCACGGTCCTGACCGCGCGTTTTTGCCCGAATTCCCCGGCGAAGTGCCATTTCGGCGACGAACCGCCTTCGGCCTTGCCTTCACTTGGGGCGACCCGCACGTTCTTCCTTTTTCCAAAGACCAGAACGCCTCCGTGCCATGAACCAGAACATCCGAAACATCGCTATCATCGCCCACGTCGACCACGGCAAGACCACGCTCGTCGACAAGCTCCTCAAGGAAGGCGGCGTTTACCGTGCCAACCAGCAAGTTACCGAGCGAGCCATGGACTCCATGGACCTCGAAAAGGAGAAGGGCATCACCATCAAGGCGAAGAACACGTCGGTCCATTGGAACGGCAAGATCGTCAACATTCTCGACACCCCCGGCCACGCCGACTTCGGCGGCGAGGTCGAACGCGCCCTCCGCATGGTCGACGGCGTGCTGCTCGTCATCGACGCCTACGACGGCCCACAGGCCCAGACGCGCTTCGTGCTCCGCAAGGCCCTCGCCCATGGCCTCAAGGTCGTCCTCGTCATCAACAAGATCGACCGCGACAACGCCGATCCCGCGAAAATGTATGACAAGGTGCTCGAGCTCCTCATGGAGCTCAACGCCACCGAAGAGCAGTTCGATGCTCCGGTCGTTTACGGCTCCGGCCGCGACGGTTACATGATGTATAAGCTCGGCGAAGAGAAGAAGGACATGACGCCGCTCTTCCAGACGATCATCGATCACGTCCCACCGCCTTTCGCGAAGCCCTCCGAGCCGTTTCACATGCTCGTGTCGAACATCGACTGGTCCGATTACGTCGGCCGTATTGCCGTCGGCAAAATTCTCGGCGGCACCATCAAAGTCGGCGATCCCGTGTTCGTCATCCGCAACTCCGACGCCAAGCGCATCCGCGCCAAGATCACCAAGGTCTTCGAGTTCACCGGTCTCGGCCAACGTGAGGTCGAAAGCGCCACGGCCGGCAACATCATCGGTCTCTCCGGCTTCGAAGACGTGGACATCGGCGACACCCTCGCGGTGAACGACGACGCGCACGCCCTGCCCTTCACCCAGATCGACCCGCCGACGCTGGAGATGCAGTTCTCCGTCAACGACGGCCCGCTCGTCGGTCAGGAGGGCAAGCTCGTCACCTCCCGCCAACTCCGCGAACGCCTCATGCGTGAGTTGAAGACCAACGTCTCGATCTACATCGAAGACTCCGACAAAGCCGGTGTTTTCAACGTCAAGGCCCGTGGCGCCATGCAGGTCGCCGTTCTCGTCGAGACCATGCGCCGCGAAGGTTTCGAACTCCTCGTCTCCCGCCCCACCGTGATCGAGAAGATCGTCGATGGCGTCCGCCAGGAACCCTACGAGACCGTCTGGGTGGAAGTGCCGGACGAGTGTATCGGTGCCGTCATGCAGAATCTCGCCAACCGCAAAGGTGTGCTCACCAACATGGAGAAGCTTTCGCACTCCACGATGATTGAGGCGACCATCACGACCCGCGGCCTCATCGGCATGGAAATCGACGTGATCAACGCCACCAGCGGCCGCGGCATCACGAGCCACTTGTTCAAAGAATACGGCCCCTACGCGGGCGAAGTGCTCACCCGCCTCTCCGGCACGCTCATCGCGACCGAAGCCGGCGAGACGACCACCTACGCCCTGCTCATGGTGCAGGAACGCGGCAAACTCTTCGTCGGTCCCGGCGAGCAGGTTTACGAAGGCATGATCGTCGGCGAGAATCCCCGCAACGAAGACATCGCGTGTAACGCCGTCCGCGAAAAGGCCCTCACGAACTTCCGTTCGCAGGGTTCCGGCGTCGCCACCGGCCTCATTCCGGCCGCCAAATTCAGTCTCGAGCGCGCGATCGAATACATCGCCGCCGACGAACTCCTCGAGGTCACCCCGAAGAGCCTCCGTCTGCGCAAGCGGATTCTGAACAACGGCCTTCGCCAAAAAGCCGCCAAGTCCGGCAAAGCGTAACCCGCCCACGGAGTTTCTTCCCAGCCCGCCCTGCGTTCATCCGCGCGGCGGGCTTTTTTGCGCCCGTGATCGTCACCCGTCCAAGTTGTAGGGCAGGGTCTCCAATCCGCCCTTTCGCGCCCGTCAGTCTGAAAAGGGCTAGGGTCTCCGACCCCGCCCTACTTTCCCCGAAATCAACCGATCAACTTCGCGTAAGCTGCTGGATCGAGCAACGCCCCAACCGTCGCCGGATCCGCGAGCTTGAGCTTGAGCATCCAACCGCCGTCATACGGCGCACTGTTGACGGTTTCGGGCGCCCCATCGAGCGCCGCGTTGACCGCGAGCACGGTGCCCGCGACCGGAAGATAGAGATCCGAAGCCGCCTTCACCGACTCGACGACCCCGAAGGTCTCGCCGGCCTTCAGCGTCGCGCCGACCTTGGGCAACTGGACAAACGTGATGTCACCCAGCGAAGACTGGGCGTAATCGGTGATACCGACAGTCGCAGTGCCGTCGGATTCGGGCCGCAGCCATTCGTGCGATTTGGCGTAAACGAGATCGGCGGGGATGTTGCTCATGAGCTCTTTTTCAAAGGGACGAACGGGGGTTTGACGAGGTGTAAAGTGATCGCGGTGCCACGAATATCGACCGAGAGCGGCAGGCCCGCTGCGGCGGTGGACACGAGCGCAGACCCGATCGCCTCGTTGAGCAGCGGCGAAAGCGTCCCCGAAAGCACCCGCCCCACGACGGCGCCACCCTCGCCCAATACCGGTGTCTCCGCCCTTACAATCCGACGATCGCCGGTTTTGAAGAAAACAACTTTTTGGGGCGCGCCGTTCTGCTTTTCCGCGAGCAACGCCGCCCGGCCGATGAAGTCCGCACCTTTGTCGAGTTTCACCGTCCAGCCCAAGCCGGCCGTAAGCGGTGAAATGTCCGCCGTGATTTCATGGCCATAAAGCGGATAACCCGCCTCAAGCCGCAAACTGTCGCGTGCCCCGAGACCGGCCAGTTCGAGCCCATGCGGCGCACCCGCCGCCAAAACCGCCTCGGCCAAGGCCAAGGCATCACCGGCCGCGTGGTAGAGTTCCACGCCGTCTTCGCCCGTGTAGCCGGTGCGACTGATGAGGCAGTTGACCCCGGCCACGGTGCCCTCGGTGAAGTGATAATATTTCACCAGCCCCAGCTTCGCGCCGGTGAGGCTCTGGACGATTTCAACGGCCTTGGGACCCTGCACCGCCAAGAGCGCGTAGTCGGCGCAACGGTCCGTGATCGTGACGTTGAAAGGCGCCGCCTGTTCACGGATCCAAGCCAAGTCTTTGGCGATGTTGCCGGCGTTGATGCAGAGAAAGTAATCGTCCGGTCCGCGCATATAGACGAGCAGGTCGTCCACGACGCCGCCGGTCGGATAGCACATGGGCGAGTAAAGCACCCGGCCCGGAAAAAGTTTGGCGACATCGTTCGTCACGAGGTGATTCAGGAATCGTCCCGCGTCGGGGCCCCGCACATCGACCTCGCCCATGTGGCTCACGTCGAAAAGGCCGGCGGCGCGGCGCACGGCCTTGTGCTCTTCCAAAATGCTCCGGTATTGGACAGACATTTCCCACCCGGCAAAATCGACCAACCGGCCCCCGTGGGCGGCATGAAAATCGCGCAACGGCGTGCGTAAGAGTTCGCTCATGAGTGGAACTACGCGCGGACGACGTTTCACCCGCAAGGCTGTTTTGCCCCATCTGTGATGCGCACAGTTTGTATTCGCCTCCCACGTGGGGCACATAAACTGCCAACATGGAACTGCTGGCCCTAACGATTGCACTCACCCTCGGGGTCTCTTTCTGCTGCTCGATGCTCGAGGCCATCGTCCTCAGCACGACGGTCGCCGAAATCGAGCAGCTCAAGAAGAGCCGTCCCCGCCGGGGCCAACTTCTGGAAACGATCAAGCACGAGCTCGAAGCGACCATTTCGGCCATCCTTACGCTCAACACCATCGCGAACACGTTCGGCTCACTCCTCATCGGCAGTTTGGCGGCCAAAGTCTTCGACGAGTTCTGGGTCGGAATACTCTCCGGCGTTCTCACTCTGGCGGTGCTCGTGTTTTCAGAGGTGCTGCCGAAAAGCCTCGGGGTCGCCTACCGGAAGTCGATCCAGCCTCACGTCGTTTATCCGATCTGGTGGATGCGCCGCACCCTTTTGCCCGTCACCTACCTGTGCAACCGCGTCGTGCGCCTCTTCATCAGCAAACCGCCGGAGCAGCAACGTTCCGATGAAGAGATACTGCTGCTCGCCGAGCGCGGCGCCCAACAGGGCACCCTGACCAAAAGCGAATCCCGCATCATCGCCAACGCCCTCTCCCTCGACGACGTGCGCGTGAGCACGATCATGACCCCGCGCACCGTCGTCACCGGGCTTCGCCGGAGCGCGACCGTCGGCGAAGTCATCGCCGAATTCCCCAGCCTCCCCTTCGGCCGCATGCCCGTCTACGGACGAAACATCGACGACATCGTCGGACTCGTCCGCCGGCGCGATCTGCTGAAGGCCAAAGGCAACGACCAAGACCATACTCTTGTCGAGCAGCTCATGTCCGAGACGCACTTTGTGCCCGAGACCGTCGTCGTCGCGCAGGCTCTTCAGCTCTGCCTCAAGGTTCATACCAAGATGCTGATAGTGGTCGACGAGTTCGGAGCCACCGCAGGCGTCCTGACCATGGAAGACATCATCGAACACATCCTCGGCCGCGAAATCTTCGAGAAGGATGACATGGCCGTGGACATGCGGGAACTCGCCCGCACCCAGCAGCAACGCACCGAAAAACCCACCGGCAAGGCCAAGGGTTAATCCGCTCCTTTCGACCACCCACATGTTTTCCACCTACTGGGTTCACGATCTCAGCCCGTTCTTGGTGCAGTTCACCGACACGATCGGCATCCGTTACTACGGTTTGGCCTACTTGCTGGGCTTCGTCGCCGCAGGCGGTCTTCTTGCACTCTACGCCCGCGCCGGTCGCTCGAAACTGTCGATCGACCAGATCAGCGATTTGCTCGTCATGATCGTCTTCGGCGTGCTGCTCGGCGGCCGCATCGGCTATTTCCTCCTCTATCAACCGCGCGCGTTGTTCGCGGATCCGATGGCGTTCTTCCGCGTCTGGGACGGCGGCATGGCCAGTCACGGCGGCTTTATCGGCGTAGGCGTGGCGATCGCCTGGTTCTCCCGCTCGCGGAAAATCCCCTTCCTGCACTTGGCCGACCTGATCGCTTCGACCGCGGCCGCCGGCCTGCTGTTCGGGCGCATTGCCAATTTTATCAACGGCGAGCTTTGGGGCAAAATTGCCGACGTGCCCTGGGCCGTGATCTTTCCCCACAGCGCCGGACCGAACACTCCACTGCATCTGATTTTGCCCCGCCATCCCTCCCAACTTTACGCCGCCGCGTTGGAGGGGGCGTTGCTGCTCGCGATCATGCAATGGCGCTTTTGGCGCAGCGACATCGTGCGCACCAAACCCGGTCACCTCGCCGGCGAATTTTGGCTGATCTATGCCGTGGTCCGAATCATCGGCGAAGCCTTTCGCGAGCCCGACGCCGGCTTGATCATGGGCCTGAACCGTGGTGCCTTCTACTCTTTCTTCCTCGTCGCCGGCGGCCTCGTTTTTATCGGTCTCGCCCGACGCAAACCCACCCCATGAAAAATCTGCTCGCCGGTTGCTGCGCCCTTCTCGCTATCGCTCTTGGCGTGCTCGCATGGCGTCAACACCTCGAATTGATCGAACTGCGCGCCCTGAAAGACGACTATGCAACTGCATCGGAGACCGACCGCGCCAACCGGGAACACGCCGCCTTCTCCTCCGATCAGACCAAAGTCACCGGCGAGACTTCGCCCGCTTCCGACCAAGGCGAGAAAGCCGTCGCCCCGACGGCCAAGCCATACGGCCCCAAACGGGCGGTCGCGGCAGCAAAGCCGCAAAAAGGCCCGACCAAAAACGAGATCCTCGCTTTCCTAAACGAACCCGAGACCCAACGGGCGCTGGCCCAAAAATTCAGGGAACAGGTCGATGCCCGTTTTGGGGTTTTCTTCAAAAACCTCAATTTGCCCGAAGCCCAATTGCCACAACTGCGGGCGCTCCTGATCGAACGCGAAGGCGCCGCGGTCGACGTCTCCGCCGCCGCACTCGCCGAAGGTTTGAAACCCAAGCAGGAAGAAATGCTCAAGATGGTGAACGCCGCCCAAGCTGAGACCGACCGCAAGCTGGCTCTCGCGCTCGGGCCGGAGGGTTACAAACAGTTTCAACTCTACGAAAGTGCCCACATTTTCCGGGGTGCGACTTCCGATCTTCAACGCAACCTGACCCGCGTCGCCGCGCCGCTTGATGCCCGACAGGCCGAGAACTTCACCACCGGGCTCGCCGCCCTTGCTGCCGGCCAATTTACCCCGTTGCAGCAACAGGCGTTGCGCTCGGTGACTCAGATGGAGCAGACCAAGCAGACGCTCAAGCAAGTCGAGCAACTCTACAAAGACCGGCAGAACCCTCCCAAACCGAACAAACCGGCGAAGAAACCCAACGGGTAGTCTTCGCCGGCTGTCGCCGGTAAATTCGCGAACTCAGACGATCGCCGCGGCCGCTTTCACCAGTTCGACGAAACTGCGGGCCTCAAGGCTCGCGCCGCCGATGAGGCCGCCGTCGATGTCTTTTTGCGCGAGGAGCTCGGGAGCGTTGGCCGGCTTCATCGAGCCGCCGTAAAGAATGCGGACCTTTTGCGCGACCACGTCGGTGAAGTGCTTGGTGAGCAGCCCGCGGATGAAGGCGTGCACTTCCTGGGCCTGTTCCGTCGTGGCGACCTTGCCGGTGCCGATGGCCCAAACGGGTTCATAAGCGATCACGACGCTGGCGGCCTGGTCCTTGCCCACACCTTCGAGACCGGCCTCGAGCTGCGTCTGCACGACCGCGAGGGTCGATCCGGCTTCGCGCTCGGCGAGGGTCTCGCCCACGCAGAGAATCGGGCGAAGCTGGTTTTTCAGAGCAGAAATAGTCTTCTTGTTCACGAGCGCGTCCGTCTCCCCAAAGAGCGCGCGGCGCTCGCTGTGGCCGAGGATGACGTGCGTCGCAAACAAGGCGCGCAGCATCGGAGCGGAGATTTCTCCGGTGAAAGCACCGCTGGCCTCGAAGTGCATGTTCTGCGCCCCGAGCTTGAGCGTGGAGCCATCAAGCGTCTTGGCGGCGCTTTCAAGGGCGGTGAAAGGCGGGCAAACGACGACTTCGACGTCGGATTGCTTGCCGATGGCGGCGACGAGTTCGGCAACGAGGGAAACGCCGTCGGACGACGTCTTGTTCATCTTCCAATTGCCAGCGATGAGTTTTTTGCGGGAGGACATATTTCTTAAAGTTTCGGATGAAAGTTTGAGTCAAAGTTGAGGAGCAAGTTTTGGTCCGAAATTCGGACCTTAAACTTAAACTTCCAACTTTGACCCGTCGTTTTTCTCGAAGGCTTAGCTTTCGAGAAAAGCGACGCCGGGGAGAACCTTGCCCTCGAGGAACTCGAGGG
>CALSBN010000233.1:0-7993 GCA_943373185.1 Opitutus sp. GAS368
CTTCGCCGCATGAAGACCGCCCTCGCCGACCGGTAGGAACAGGCAGATTCCCCGCGGTCCCCGACCCGACCACCGGACAACGCAACGGACCATTGATCCCGACGTCCCGTAGCCAGCAGACGTCGCGGTGAAGAGGGCGAGGGCGCATCAGGGATGACGCGCGTCCTATCAGCCTTGGGCACAGAGCTTGTGAAACCGTTCGAGGGATAATCTCTCGCTTGCCCGCGCCTTGGACCGGGCTCACGTTGCGGGCCAAAGTTCATGTCGTTTCCCACTCTTCCCGCGCTACTCGCTTCGCGCGATCTCCCTCCGGCCGAGCTCGCCCGCGACCCGGCCGTCGCCCTGCTCCGAATCTACGCATGGATGCACACCGCCCGCACCGGCGACAACCGCATCCTCGATCTCTTTCGCCAAGGCTTGATCAAGGGCACCGTCACCGGCGGCCAGGGCAACGAGGGCCTGATCGTTCCGCTCGCGCTCCTCGCCGACAAGACCACCGACGTCATCTCGTTTTCGCACCGCGGCTTTGGCGGCCACCTCGTCTGGAGCGGCCATCTCTGCGACCACCTCAACCAATACTTCGCCAACGCCGCCAGCCCGACGAAAGCCCGCGAGGGTAACATCCACCACGGCGACCCGGCCGCGCGCTCGTTGCCCATGATCAGCCACCTCGGCGCCATGCTTAGCAACGTCGCCGGCATGACCGATTCGCAGCGCCGCCTCGGCCGCCCCGCCGTCGGCTTCGCGTTCTTCGGCGACGGCGGTTCCAGCACCGGCGACATCCACGAGACGCTCAACCTCGCCTCGCTCCTCTCCCTCCCCGTCCTCTTCGTCATCGAGAACAACCGCTACGCCTACTCCACGCCCACCTCCGAACAGTTCGCCCCCGACACCGAGCTCTGGCGCCGCGCCGCCGGTTACGGCATGGAAGGCTTCGCGGTCGACACCACGATCGACGTCGCGGCCACCTCGCAGACGCTCGCCGCCGCTATCGAAAAAGTCCGGCAAACCTCACGCCCTCTTCTCATCGAGGCCCACACGTTGCGTCTTCGCGGCCACGCCGCCTACGACACCTGCGACTACCTCCTCCCCGGCGAGTCCGACGGTTTCTTCGCCCGCGATCCGCTCCCCAAATTTCGCGCGCAACTCGCCGCCACCCATGGCGCCGCCCGCCTCGACGCCATCGACGCCGAGCTCAACGCCTGGATCGAAGCCTGCATCACCGTCTCCCTCGCTGTCCCCCGCCCCACCGCCGACGACGCCGCGATGCTCGCCGATGTCTTTGCCCCGGAAAGCGCACCACTTCCTTGGCAGCCCACCCCCGCAGCCCCCGAAAATCTCAACAACGCCCAAGCCATCAATCTCGGCCTGCGCAAAATCCTCACCGAGCGCCCCGAGTCCCTCGTCCTCGGTCAAGACATCGGCACCTACGGCGGCGCCTTCAAAGTCACCGAAGGTCTGCTCGCCGCCTTCGGACGCCCCCGCGTGTTCAATACCCCGCTCGCCGAGAGCGCCTGCACCGGTTACGCCGTCGGCCTCGCCCTCAACGGCCACCGCCCCATCGAGGAATTCCAGTTCTCCGATTTCGTTACCGAAGCCGCCACGCAGATCACGCTCAACGCTGCCACCTACCACTTCCGTTCCGGCGCGGCCGTCCCCTTGGTCTTCCGCCTCCCGACCGGCGGCGGCCTCACCTTCGGCTCCTTCCATTCGCAGGAGCTCGACTCTTTCCTCCTCGCGATGCCCGGCCTCAAGGCCCTCTATCCGAGCACGCCGCAAGACGCCTTCAACGCCCTGCTCGCCGCCTACGAGGACAACAACCCGGTGATCCTCTTCGAGCACAAGGCCCTCTACCGCCGCGGCAAAGCCCCCGTCGCTTGGGACGCCAACTACCGCGAAATCTGGTCGCCCAAAAAACTCCGTGCCGGTGACTATGCCACGCTCATCGCCTACGGCGACATGGTCCACCTCGCCGAGGACGCCGCCGACTACCTCGCCGCCGAATACGAAGTCACCCTCGACACCTTCGACCTCCGCGCCCTCGCCCCGCTCCGCCTCGAAGCCATCGAGGCCTCCCTCCAACGCACCGGCCGCCTCATCGTGTTGCACGAAGGCCGCCGCACCCACGGCTTCGGCGCCGAACTCGTCGCCCGCCTCACCGAGAAACATTTTTCGTCGCTGAAAGCCGCCCCCCTCCGCATCGCCTCGCTCGATCTCCCGGTCCCCTTCGCCCCCGAACTCGAACAAGCCTTCCGCCCCACCAAAGACAAAATCATCGAGCGCATCACGGAGTGGATGGGGTGAACGCGCCGCGACTCCTTTAGGAAACTGATCCCGTGCCGCGTATCGAAGTCATCACCGAGGTCCGAGCGCCTATCGCCATTGTTTTCGATCTTTCGCGGAGCATCGACGCCCACCAAGCGACTCAGACCAGACACAACGAGCGCGCTGTCGCGGGTCGCATTACAGGTCTGATCGAAATGGACGAAGAGGTGACGTGGGAGGCGACCCACTTTGGCGTCCGGCAAAAACTCAGCAGTCGGATCATGCAGATGGACCGTCCACGTCATTTCCGAGACTCCCTCGTTCGCGGTGCATTCAAGCGATTTGATCACGATCATTTTTTCGAGAGCTCATCGCAGGGAATTACCACGATGCGCGACATCTTCGACTACACCTCGCCACTTGGCTTGTTGGGAGTAGTGGCCGACTCGATCTTCCTTCGCTCCTACATGCGCCGACTACTCGAAGAGCGAAACGAAATCATAAAGCAAATCGCCGAATCTGGAGACTACGCCAAGTATCTATCCACTTCGCCTACCGCCTGAAACCCGTCCAGCACACATGCCCGCAAAGCAACCCATCTCCCCCGCCCGCTGGTCCCGCATCAAACTCTTCGCCATGGACGTCGACGGCGTCCTCACCGACGGCACCGTCCTCATCTCCTCCGACGGCACCGAGGCCAAGCGCTTCTCCATCCTCGACGGCCTCGGTCTCAGCCGCCTCCGCGACGCGGGCTTTCCCCTCGCTTGGATCTCCGGCCGCGCTTCCGGCGCCACTACCGCCCGCGCCACCGAACTCAAAATCCCCCACGTCATCCAAGGCCGCGTCGACAAGCTCACCGCGCTTACCGAACTCGCCGTCCAACTCGGCCTCCCGCTCTCCGCCTGCGCCTACATGGGTGACGACGTGATCGACATCCCCGCCCTCCGCGCCGCCGGGATCGGCATCAGCGTCCCCGGCGCCATCGCCGAAGCTCGCGCCGCCGCCGACTACGTCACGAAACGTGAGGCCGGCCTCGGCGCCGTGCGCGAGGTTTGCGACCACCTGCTCGCAGCTCGCGGGAACAAACCTCGCCGTTAGGCTACCATTCCGCTCCTGTCTGATTCGCCCATGTGCCGTCGCTTTCCCAGCATCCCTCTAGCCCCTGCTCGCTCGTGGCGGCTTTGGCTCGCGGCTGTCCTTTCTCCCCTGCTCTTCGCCACGACCTTCCTACCCGCCGCCGAGCCTGCGCAAAACGCCGCCCCGGCGGCACCGCAGCCCATCGTCGCCAAAAACTGGAGCCTCCCTTTGTTCACCAAAGAAGGTCATCGAACCATGACCTTGCGCGGCACCGAAGCCCGCACCGTCAATCCCACCCGCATCGACATCACCGATCTCAATATCACGACGTTTACCGGCGACGCCGCGGCGAAAGTCGAATCGATTTTGCTCTGCCGCGAGCTCGCGAGTTTCTATCCCGACGAAAAACTTGTCCGTGGCACCGCTGAGGTCCGGCTCGTGCGCGACGATCTCGAGATCACCGGAGAGCAATGGGTCTACGACCACGGTGCCAAAAAGGTTTCCATCGCTCGAAACACCCGCATTACGTTCAAAGCTCAGCTGCCCGATCTCCTCAAATGACGTTTCGCCCGCTCCCTTTCCTCGTCGCTCTGGGCATTCTCAGCATCGGTGCCGGACCCGGCCGCGCTCAACTGGCCCCGGACGCGCCCCCCACCGTTATCGAATGCGCCGGGTTGTCCGAAACCATCAGCACTGACACCGAAACGACCGCCATCTTCCGCGATAAAGTCGTGGTCACCGGCAACAACCTTAAGCTCACCTGCGACTACCTCAAGGTCGTCGCTTCACGCAAAGGGGACCCCAAAGCCACCATCGGAAAATATGGCTTTTTCAAAACCCTCGTCGCGTCCGGCAACGTCAGAATCATTCAAGGCGACCGCGAGGCAACCTGCGGTCATGCGGAGATTTTTCCCGGTGAGGACCGTGTCGTCCTCAGCCGCTTGAACAAGACGGGCCCATTTCCTTCTATCCGTCTCGTCAACGCCACCACCGGCGTCGTCGAATACGAAGGCTCGGGGCCGCGCATGATTCTTTACCGCGGCGAACGCAAAGCCTCGATCGAGCCCGAAGATGGAGTGGGCGGTCGCTTCACCCTACCTGCGATCAAGGACCTGGGCTTCGACAAAAAGAAGGCCAAGCCAGCCGCCGATCCTTCTCCCGCGGACTTGCCCAAACAACCGTGATGCATTCGTCCACCGTCACCGCTGCCGCTTCGTCCGCCGCACCCTTGCGCTCCGAGATTGTCGCGGCCGGTTTGATCAAGACGTTCGGCACCCGCAACGTGGTCGACGGAGTAAATCTCCGCATTGGGGCGGGCGAGATCGTCGGCCTGCTCGGCCGCAACGGTGCGGGCAAGACCACCGCATTCTACATGATCGTCGGTTTGGTGCCTGCAACCGCCGGAACCATCGCGCTCGACGGTCGCGATCTCACGCGCTTGCCGATGCACCAGCGGGCCCGCCACGGCATCGGTTACCTGCCGCAGGAGGCGTCCGTGTTTAGGAAACTCACGGTCGAAGAGAATATTTTGGCCATCGTCGAAGTCATCGACGTGCCCCGCGCCGAACGTGCGGCCCGGGTCGCCCACCATCTCGCCGAACTCTCGCTGTCGCATCTGGCCAAGCAAAAAGCCTTCACGCTTTCCGGCGGTGAACGTCGCCGCCTTGAGATCGCACGTGCCCTCGTCACGCGACCGAAGTTCCTGCTGATGGATGAGCCCTTCGCCGCGATCGACCCCATCTCCGTCGCCGAGGTGCAAAAGATCATCCTCGAGCTTAAGGCGCGGGGCATCGGCATCATTATCACCGACCACAACGTCAGAGAAACTCTTCGCATCGTCGACCGCGCCTATCTCTTGGAAAAAGGCAAAGTTCACTTCGAAGGCACGGGAGAAGAACTCATCAAGGACGAGCAGGCGCGCAGATTTTATCTGGGCGAAGGGTTTAATCTATAGATCCGTCGATCCCCTGATTTTTCCGCAGAAACACTCGTTGAAAACTCGGAGAAATCCCGTTCCGGCTCTCCCCTGTTTTTCGAGCTTCACCCTTAAACCTCACCCTCCCCATGCAAAAGGCCATCCACGGCATCACCGTCTCCCACTTTTTCGAAACCTACCGGGAAAAACTGAAGATGGAGCTCGTCATCGGCGAGGCCGGACTCAGCCGCTTGATTCGTGAAGGCAGCATCAACCGCCCCGCCCTGGCCCTTACGGGATTCTTCAAATATTTCGCCAACAAGCGCATTCAGGTCCTCGGGGCCGCCGAGATGCACTACTTGAAAACGCGCTCGCAGCGCGATCAGGTCGAGACGTTCCAGAAGATGGTCAAGGCGGGCGCCCCGTGCCTTGTGCTCACGCGGAATTTCAATCCCACCCACCCAATGCTGGCGGTCGCCCGCGAGATGAATTTTCCCGTGCTCAGCACTCCGATGATCACGATGAACTTCATCAATCTCGCGACCCTGTGCGTGGATAACGAATTCGCCCCGTCCGCGACCGAACACGCCACGACCCTCGATATCAAAGGGGTTGGCGTGATGCTCCGCGGCGACTCCGGGGTCGGGAAATCCGAATGCGCCCTGGCTCTCATCGAGCGCGGCCACTCCCTCGTCGCCGACGATCTGACAATTATCAAACTCCTCGACGAACGCGAACTCATGTCCTCCAGCCGCGCTCTTAATCGCGGCTACATGGAGTGCCGCGGCATTGGCATCATCAACATCGCCGAGATGTTTGGCATCAAATCCATCCGACTGGAAAAGCGTATCGATATGGTCGTCTCCTTGCGCGAATGGACGCCCGAAGTCGTCGAAGAGCGCACCGGACTGGAAGAGAACCACTACGAGATCCTCGGTATGCGCGTCCCTCACGTAGAGCTTTATGTCCGTCCCGGCCGGGACATCGCGAGGCTGGTCGAGGTAGCGGCGTTAACCCAAGCGCTCAAGAAAATGGGCCACGACCCCGCCAAAGACTTCAACGACCGGCTTATCGCCTTTATGTCGAAGCAATCCGCCGCGCCGGCCACCAAACTTAAACCCACGGAGCGCGAGGAACGCGCCCCTGGCTCTTAGCCGGACTCGTGCAATTGAAGGCAGCATAAGTTTAGAAGGGCCAGATCTGGCGGAGTGGGCGGCAACTGCATCGCAGGGCACGTCGGCACTCATTTGCCGGAAAAAAATTCCACCAACGACGGCGTTGAGGTGAGACGACGGCGGGTTTGAGGGCAGGTTTTCCGGCGGCGTGGCTGAAAACGGCGGCGCAGGAGAACACCCGGCAGCGCGGCGTGGTCAGCTCCGCTCGCTGGGGTTGACCGAGCC
Organism: Opitutus sp. GAS368; assembly: GCA_943373185.1. Taxonomy (GTDB): domain Bacteria; phylum Verrucomicrobiota; class Verrucomicrobiia; order Opitutales; family Opitutaceae; genus Tous-C4FEB. The sequence continues at coordinate 6,658 of CALSBN010000233.1, forward strand.
GACGCAGGAAACCGACGCACGGGTTGTAGGCGTAGATGGCGAGATGACACACGGCTTCGGCCGCCCAAAACGAACGGCAGCACAGGCTCTTCAAGCCAAACTGGGTGCCGAGTTCTTTGATCCGGTTTTCGATATCGGCGCGGCCGTTATACCGGCGCCACACTTCGAGCGGGCTCACGCCGGGCGGCAGGTTGGTCCTCAGCGCCTGGAACTTATAGCCAGGCACCTCCAGCAATCGCTTACCTCCAGCACGGGGGTGTTCGATTACGCGCTGGCGCATGACAACGAACCGTGCGCCGTCGTGCGCGACCTCCTGCACCTCGATCCCTGGGACCGAGGTCGGCGTCAACACGGCGTCGACATGCCGGCAGAGTGACCGCACCAGTGCACGGAGCGCCGCGGTCAGGATATACGACAGCCCCCGCCCTTCCAGTTCGGCTATCATGCCTTGGGTGCAAAAGCCGCTGTCCGCACGCACCAGCGTTTCGCGAAGCGCCGGGGTTAAACGGTTGAGCGTGTCGGCGAGAAACGCGGCCGCGCCGCTGACACAGGCGGCGTTGCCCGGCCGCAGCCAAAAATGCGCGGCCTGCGGCACCTCCGCCAGCGCAGCGACGATCGGCCGATGGCACGGCTTCAGCCCCTTGCGGGTTTAGCCCACACCCGCACGCCTTTTTGATGACCATCCCCGTGGAGCAGAGAAAACGAATCCAGATCGAGCGCGTAGCCCTCGGTCCGGCTTGGCAGTTCCTCCAACGCCCAACGATGTAAACCCGACAACGCCTCGCCCGCGCTGCGGCCACAACGCGCGAAGAAACGCGAGAGCGTCGATTGACTCGGGATCGCCTCGATGCCGAGCACCTCGGCCACCGCCGGGTCGTGCGCCAGATGCGCGACCCGCGCTAACTTGTCGGCCCCGCAGAGGGTGCCGCCGATGAAGCCCAGTGCCGTATTACACGGATCGTAGGCGTTTGGACTGGTCGGGGTATGCGGCAGCACCGCGCGCAACTGCTCTCGCAGTCCCCTCTCCGTGATAAACCGGGTCCACACCGCCAATCCCCCGTGCGCCGTCAACCGCCGGTCGGTGAAGCCTATCCGCATCGACTGAGGTTGCCCCGAATTGACGGACACGGGGTCGGGGGCAAAGAGGAAAGGAAAATCCATGAAGACCCAGATCAGGAAACCGTCGACAGGAAAGGCGCACTTTAGTGCGGACTACAAACGGGAGGCGCTGGAGCATTGGCGGAGCAGCGGGCGCAGCGCGGCCCGCGTGGCGGAGGAGCTCGGGATCCGGGCGCCGCTGCTTTACCGGTGGGCCAAGCAACTGCGGGAGGCCGAC
>CALSBN010000234.1:0-7889 GCA_943373185.1 Opitutus sp. GAS368
TGCTCGAGGCGGACCGGGGCGACGCGGACCTGGGCGGGGGCGAGGGCCGCCGCGGGATCGGCGACGGGCGCGGCGGGTTTGCCGCAGCCGGCGAGGAACGCGAGGGCGACGGTGGCGGAAACGATGGCGAACGGGGAGTGGCGGGCGGACGACATGGGAAAAGAGATCAAGGTTGCGGGAGCGGCGTGAGGCCGAGGGCGAGGCGGAGTTCGACGAGGGCGAGGCGTTCGTCGGCGACGGCGAAGGTGCGGCGGAGGCGGGCTTCGAGGTGGCGGGTTTCGACGCCGATGAGATCGGCGGCGAGGAGGGCTTCTTTTTCGAAGCGGGCGCGGCTGAGGGCGGCGCTCTCGGCGGCCTGTTCGACGGCTCGGGCGGAGACGGCAAGACGCTCGGTGGCGTCGGCGTGGGCGAGGCGGGCCTGCTCGACTTCGAGGCCGATGCCGAGGGTGGCTTTGCGGAGCAGCTCTTTCACCTGGGTGAGTTCGGCGCCGCTCTGGCGGATTTTGCCGGAAGTCTGGCCGCCGTCGAAGACGTTGAGGTCGACCGAGAGGCCGGCGAGCCAACTGTCGCCGTGGCGGTCGGTTTTCCAGCCCTGGTCGTAGTGATAGCTGGCGAAGGCGTTGACGTTGGGCCGACGGGCCCCGCGGGCGGCTTCGACCATGGCCTCGGCGGCGCGGACGCGGGCCTGGAGGCCGAGGAGTTCGGGACGTTGGGTGAAGTCGCCGGTGGCGGGAACGGTCAGGCGGGCGAGGGCGGGATCGTCGTCGAGCAGTTCGACGGAATCTGCGGTGGCCTCGAGCCCGAGGACGAAGTGAAACGCGCGGGAGGCAAGGGCGGCGCCGTGGCGGGCGGAGGCGAGGGTTTCGCGGGTTTGGGCGAGCTGGACCTCGAGGCTGAGCAAATCGGCTTTCAGGAGTTGGCCGGCTTCGTAGCGGGCGCGGGCGACGGCGACGGCGGCTTCGTAGGAGCGGACGCCGGCCTCGACGGCGCCGACGGATTCGCGGACCTTGCGGAGATTGAGGGCGGCACGGACGACCTCGGCGACGAGGCGTTGTTGGGCGGCGCGGAGGTCGAGGGCGGCAGCCTCGGTGCCGGCTTTGGCGGCGGTGCGGCCGGCCGTGGCGCGACCACCGGCGTAGAGATTGTAGGCGACGGTGCCGGCGGCGTTGAGGTTGTCGATGCGGCCGGGGCGGTTGAAATCGAGGCCGAAGTTGAAGGCGCGCTGGTTGAGAATGGAGCCGAAGGCCAACATCGGGCTGTTGGTGTCGGTGTAGCGGCCGGAGAGGGAAACCTGCGGGCGCCAAGCGGATTGGGCCTGATCGACGAGCGATTGGGCGGCGTCGACCCGGGCTTGGGCGACCCGCGCGTCGGGATGCCGCTCCAGGGCGGTAGCGACGGCCCGGTCCAACGTCCAAGCCTCGGCGCGGAGGGCGGCCGGGGTGAGGGCCAAGACGGCGAGGGCGGATAAGAGAAGAAGGCGCATGGGCGGAGGAAACCCGGGTGGTTGCGGCGGGTCAGGTCGAGCGGCCGGAGTAGGCGAAGAGGAGGCCCAGGCCGGCGCCGTAGAGGGCGCCGCGCCACCAGGTGGAGGTCAGCGGGCAGGTGCCCGACGTGCATTGGCCGAAGTAGCCGAGCGCGGCGCCAAGGGTGGCGCCGGCGAGCACGGTGAGCGTGAAGCGGACGAGCGGCGTGAGCATGGGAGTGGGACAGCGGTTTAGGCGCGCGGTGCGCCGCCGATGCGGATGCGGTGGTCGGCGTCGATCCAGCCGAGTTTATCGAGCACGAACGTCGGCGGGCAGAATCCGGTGAGCGCGGACTGAATGAGATTCAGGCCGATGAAGGCGGTGAAGAACAGCCAGCGGGCGTCGACGAAATGGGTGAGGACCACGCTCACGAGAATCATGACGCCGGCGAGGATGCGGATGAAGGATTCGGATTTCATAGGAGGGAACAGGGGAGGTTTTTCTATTACTATATGAGCATATGAGCATATGCTTGAAATTAAGTCAAGAGCGTGCTTTCGTTCCATCATGTCCAAGAAACCACGAGTCATGACGGAGGAGGCGTTGGGGCTGATCGCGCGGCGGTTTGCCGTGCTGGCCGAGCCGATGCGGCTGCGGCTGTTGCACGCGATGTTTGACGGAGAGAAGAGCGTGGGCGCGCTGGTCGAGCTGAGCGGCGGCACGCAGGCCAATGTGTCGCGGCACCTGCAGACGCTGATGGACGCCGGCATGTTGACGCGGCGCAAAGAAGGCTTGCAGGTGTTTTACGGCATCGGCGACGAGTCGATTTTTACGCTCTGCGAACTGGTGTGCGGCAGTCTGGAGCAGCAGCACACGCAGCGGGCGGAGTCGTTGGCGCGATAGTGCGGGTCATGCACTTTCGAGCTGGCGGTAGGGACGCCTCTCCGAGGCGTCCGTTGCGGAAGAGGATAAGCGGTGCTGTAGGTTCGACGCGGACGGCTCGGAGAGCCGTCCCTACCTCGGGCCCATCAAGAGCGAAAAGTGCATGATAGGCCCAAGGTTTGGCCGGCGCGAGTGCGAGGGCGGGGAAGGGGTCGGTGAATGTGTGCGGGTTTTCGTGAACCGGCCTCGGACAGGCTTGATTTGTTGATGAACCGGCGGCGTTATCGCGTCTGGTTTTTGTTCTGAATCATCCCGGTTGCCCCAGCTGTCCCCCGTCTTTTCCCCTATGAGCACTCTCCTCACCCGTCGTCTCGTCCTCAAACGCGGTCTCGCCGGCATCATCGCCTACGCCGCCGCGCCGAACATTTTCCCATCGTCGCTTTTCGGCAAGGGCGCCCCGAGCAACCGCCTCAATGTCGGTCTCGTGGGCAACGGCCTCATCTGTAATTCCCACGCCGGCACGCTGCTCGGCCGGCCCGACGATTGTCAGATCGTCGCCACCTGCGATGTGATGCGCAGCAAGGCGGAAAAAATGCGCGACCGCATCGGCGCCGCCTACGGCAAACGCAAGGCCAGTGGTGCGCCTGCGACCGGTCCCGACATCTACGCGACCCACGAGGAACTGCTCGCGCGTCCGGACATCGACGTGGTCTTCGTCTGCACGCCCGATCACTGGCACGCGGCGGTTTCCAAGGCCGCCATGCTCGCGGGCAAAGACGTTTACTGCGAGAAGCCCCAGACGCTCACCGTGCACGAAGGCCGCGTGCTCGTCGATGTGGCGCGGCGCACCGGCCGGGTTTTCCAGACCGGCACGCAGCAACGCTCCAACAAGTCCTTCCGCAAGGCCGCCGAAATCGTGCGCAACGGCTGGATCGGCGAGATCAAACTCATCCGCACGCGCCTCGGCGAATTCCCGCCCGCACCCGCGCTCTCCGAGGAGCCCGTGCCTGCCGGTTTCGACTACGACCGCTGGCTCGGGCCCACGCCGTGGCGCCCCTACAACGAACAGCGCGTCAAAGGCGACTATGGCGGCGGTTGGCGCTGCTTCCTCGAATACGGCAGCCGCAAGAACGGGGACTGGGGCGCGCACCATTTTGATATCATCCAGACCGCGCTCGGCACCGACGATTCCGGCCCGGTTGAGTTCATCCCCATCGGTCACGAAGGCTGTAAGTTCCAGACGCACATCTACGCGAACGGCGTGCGCGTCGAACGCTTCGACGACCCGAGTCTCAAGGGCATGATCGAGTTTCAGGGCACCAAGGGCACCGTCTGGGTCTCGCGCAACGACGAGTTTTTCTCCGATCCGCCCGAGCTCGCCTCCCGCCCTCTGCGCGGCGAGGACATCCATCTCTACGCGAGCGACGACCACCACGCCGATTTCTTCAACTGCGTGCGCACCCGCCAACGCCCCATCGCCGATGTCGAGGCCGGCCATCGCAGCGCGAGCATCTGTCACCTCAACGCCATCGCCGCCCAAGTCGGCCGCGCGATCCGTTGGGATCCGCGTGCCGAAAAAATCGTCGGCGACCCGATGGCCGCCCGGCTGCTCGACCGCCCCCGCCGCGCCGGCTACGCCCTCTAACCCCCCAAACATTTCCGCCATGTCGCGCTCCCTTTTCCCGTTTCACGTCGCTCTGCTGGTCTGCGCCGGACTTTTGCTCCCGGCGTCCGCCGCCGATTCGGCGCTTCCCGCCCTCGGTTTTTCCGGCAGCCAAGCTGCCCTCGAGGCGCTCGACGGCGACCTCAAGGCCGCCGGCACCGATCCCGCCAAGCTCGCGGCGCTCGAAGCGCGCCTGCTCGCCGTGCTGCGCAACAAAGACGCCACCTTCGCTGCGCGCCAAGCCGCCGCGCAACGCCTCGGTCTCGTCCTCGCCTTCAGCCCGGTAAAGCCGACCGCCGCCACGCTTCGCCCGCTCGGCACGATGCTGGCCGACGAACGCGATTCCGATCTCGCCCGCTCGGCGCTCGAGCCGGTCGCCTCCGACGTGGCGGACCCGCTGCTCGTGACCGCGCTCGGCAAAACCTCCGGGCGCACGCGCCTCGGTTTGATTGATACGGTCGCCCGCCGCGGGAGCGGGGCCGCCGTCCCGGCTCTGGCCAAGCTGCTCACGAGCCCGGATGCGCCGACGGCCGCCGCTGCTGCGGAAGCGCTTGGCGCGATTGGCGGTTCCGAGGCGCTCGCCGCATTGCAGGCGACGCCCGAGCCCGCCCCGCGCGCTGTGACCGCCGCGAAACTTGTCGCGGTCACCCGTTTGCCGGCGGCCGCCGCCGTGCCCTTGCTCCAAGGCATCCGCACCGCTGCCGCCGATCCCGTGCACCGCGCGGCCGCGTTGCGTGCACTCCTCGAAATCGACGCCGTCAACGCTCCGGCCACGACGGTCGCGGTGCTCGGCGGCGACGATTGGGGAATGAAGCAAGTCGCGCTCGAATCACTTTATGCCTCACGCGCACCGGGCTTGGCGGCGGCGCTGTTGGCGTCGCTCACCTCTTGGGATGCGCCCACGCAGAGCGGCGTCCTCCATGCGCTCGGCCGTCGGGGCGAGGCAACGGCGGCGGCGGCAGCCGTCGCGGCAACGGCTCATGCCGACGCCGAAGTGCGCGGCGCCGCGATCACGGCGTTGGGCACGATTCCGGGCTCGGCCGAGACGGCACGGGTGCTGGCGAAAATCGTGGCCGGTGCCGACGCCGCCGAGGCGAAGGCCGCCCGCCTCAGCTTGGCCCGCCTGAACGGTCCGGGCGTGAGCGCCGCCGTTCTCTCCGGCGCCGAGCAGGGCGAAGCCGCCCTGCGGACTGCGTTCATCGAACAACTTGCCCTGCGCAACCAGACCGAGGGCCTGCCGTTGCTCTTGAAATTGCGGGCCGATCCGGACGCGGCGGTGCGCGCGGCGGCGGCGACGGCGTTCGGCGACCTCGCGCCGATTGCCGACGTAAAGACCCTGCTCGACTGGACGCTGGCGGCGACCGACGCCAACGAACAAAGCCGCGCCCTGCGCGCGCTGGTGACGCTGACCTTGCGCAACCCCGCGCTCGCGACCCGCGGTGCGCCGGTGTATGCGGCGATCGAGAGCGCGAGTGCCGAAGCGGCGCTGCGGTTGTTGCCCGCGCTGGGGCGCATCGGTGGCGAGCCCAGTGCCGCATCGGCCGCCCGGCTCGCGCTCGGGGCGGACGCCAAGGTGGCGGAAGCGGCGCTCGCGGCGCTGACCCGTTGGAGCGATGCCACGGCGTTGGCGTCACTCGCGGGCGTGGCCGAGAAAACGACTTTGCCGGCGGCCCGGACGGCCGCGGTTGAGGGCGTGATTGCGCAGTTCGAGCGCACCCGCGCGGCGTGGGACGGAGATGATACGGCGGTGGTGGCCCGGTTGCTCCCGGTGGCGACCGATCCGGCGGTGCGTGGCCGGCTGCTGAAGCTGCTCAGTCGGGCCGGTGACTCGGCCGCGTTGGCGTTGGCTTCGGGTCTCAAGGCCGATGCCGCGGTGGGCCCGGCCGCGCGCGAAGCGGTCGAAATCATCACGGCCAATCTGGCGGGACCGGCCAAAGTGCGCGCGTCGTCGCCGTCGGGTGCCGGGAACATCATGGATGGCAAAACGAACACCCGTTGGACCGTGGCGCAGGTCGGCGAGGAGTGGGTGGAAATCGATTTCAAAGTGGCGCGGCCGTTGCACCGGCTGACGTTGGACCAGACCGGCCGGACGGGAGACTTTCCGGAATCGTATGCGGTGCATGTGACGGATGATCTGGCCAATCCCGGCGCGGCGGTGGCCACCGGCACGGGGCAGACCGGCAAGACGGTGATCGCGCTCCCGGCGGGCACGCGGGGCCGTTACGTGATCATCAAGAACGTAGCCGAGCGCCTGGACGGCTGGTGGGCGATCATCGAGCTTTACGTGGATTGAGCGACCACGCGACGGGGATTGTAAGGGCCGGAAACAAGGGACGTCGCGTCTCTAAGTCGGTTCAACGGAGCCATGCGGCGGGGCGCACCGCCGTGGGTGGCGCGGTGGGCGACGTAAGCCTACCGCCTTCCAAGGACCGGCAGCAAAAAGCCCCGGCGGGTGAGCCGGGGCGGGGGCGAAACGAGCGGCGCGTTGGTTACGGCGCCGGGATGATCTCGACGCCGCAGATGAAGGTGTTTTCGAGCTGGGCGGTGAAGGCGATCGTGAGTTCGCCGTCGGTGATGGTCACGGGCACGGTCTCGATGAGCGCGCGGCGGGCGCCGCCGGCTTTGGCGAAGACGTCGTAATCCTTGAATTTCTTGCCCTCGACATCGAAGGAGAAGACGACCTGGCCGGGGCCGTCGATCGCCTCGTAGGTGATGGCGAAGTGCAGCTTCACGGTGTAGTTACCGTTGGGCACTTTGTAGGCGAACTTGGAGAAATTGAAGCGCTCGGCGCGGTAGACCGACGGGATCTTGGTGTTGGCGATGGGGGTGTCGGGGCGGTCGTTGGTCTCGCCGTCGATGAAGCCCTTGCCGGGAAGCCAAGTATTGCCGGCCTCATCTTTGAGCGGCTCAGATAGGCCGGCGACGATGCGAATGATGCCGGCGGGCTCGGCGGCGGAGGCCGAAGTGGCGGCAACGAGGCCGAGGGCGAGCAGGGCTCCCGAGGCGACGGACAGGCGGATGAGAGAGGAGAACGTCATGGTGAAGATTTTTGGTTTTTAACGATGTGGCCCGGACGGAAAGCCGGAATCGTTCCAAATCAAGCCCCACTTCGTTCCCGGCCCGCCTTGCCAGCGGTCCGCGAAAGCGCCGCTCACTCCATCTCGGCGTGACGGCTTTCCTTGAGGTAGATGGCGCCGATGATGGTCGTCGCAAGCGCGATGCCGATGGGGTAGGCGAGGCCGGCGTAGGGATTGCCGAAGTGGGCGACCATCGACGTGGCGATCAGCGGGGTGAGGCCGCCGAAGATGCCGTTGCCGACGTGGTAGGGGAGCGACATCGAGGTGTAGCGGATGCGGGTCGGGAAGATCTCCACGAGGTAGGCGGCGATGGGGCCGTAGGTCATCGCGACCAGCAGCACCATCACGAAGAGCAGCGCGACGACCATCACGTGGTTGAGCGGCTGGGCGAAGTGCGAGAGGCCCATGAAGAGCGGGATGTAGAGGATCGCGGCGAGCAACATGCCGCCGAGGATGACGGGCTTGCGGCCGATCTTGTCGGAGAGGCTGCCAAAGAGCACGAAGAACGGCGTGCCGAGCACGAGGGCGGTGGCGATCAAGATGAGCGACGTCTCGTAGCCGATGTTCAGCACCTTTTGCAGGAAGAACATAGCGTAGAATTGGCCCGTATACCACACGACGCCCTGGCCGGCGGTCGCGCCGAAGAGCGCGATCAGCACGAGCCGGCGGTTCTCGGGATTCATGAAACTCTCCTTGATGGGGTTCACCGCAAGTTTGCCGGCGGCCTTGGCCTTCGCGAAGAGCGGGGATTCCTCCATCTTGATGCGGATGTAGTAGGAAAGTCCGACGAGCACGATCGAGAGG
>CALSBN010000235.1:0-7860 GCA_943373185.1 Opitutus sp. GAS368
CACGGTCCATGTTGAGGGCGTCCTCGATATCGATCTGAACCAAGGCGGCAACGGCCAGCTGTTGGACATGGCGAAAAACGGCAAGCGTCGCCCGAGCGACACTTTTGTCCCCAAAGAACTTATCCGCCGTTTCAAGCTGAAGCCCGGCATGATGATCGGCGGCACCGCTTATCCGGCCGAGGGTCGTTTCCCGAACCCCAAGATGAAGTTCATCGAGACCCTCGACGGCGTGCCGCTGGAGGAACGCCGCTCGAAATGGGAATTTCCCGCGCTTACGACGATCTCGCCGGACAAGCATCTCAAGATGGAGCTCAAGGACGGCCGCCTCACCACGCGTGCGGTCGATCTTTTCTGTCCCGTCGGCAAAGGCACCCGCGGGCTCATCGTCGCTCCGCCCCGCACGGGCAAGACCACCCTCCTGCGCGACATGGCGCTCGGGGTGTTGGAAAACAATCCCGAGTGCTTTGTGATGGTTCTGCTCGTCGATGAACGCCCGGAAGAAGTCACCGACTTCAAACGCAGCGTGCCCGCCGAGCTTTGGGCCTCGTCCAACGACGAGCAGATCGAGAACCACATCCGCATCGCCGATCTCTGCATCGAGCGCGCCCGTCGCCTCGTCGAGACGGGACGCCACGTCGTGCTCTTCGTCGATTCGATCACCCGTCTCGCCAGGGCCCACAACACGGCCAAGAACTCCGGCCGCACCGGTTCCGGCGGTCTCGACGTCCGCGCCCTCGAAAAACCCCGCCAGCTCTTCGCTTCCGCGCGTAATACCGAGGAAGCCGGTTCGCTCACCATCATCGCCTCCGTTCTCGTCGAGACCGGCAGCCGCATGGACGACGTGATCTTCCAGGAGTTCAAGGGCACGGGCAACATGGAGCTCGTGCTCGACCGCAAGGCCGCCGAGATGCGCCTTTGGCCCGCGATCAACATCGCCGCCTCCGGCACGCGTAAGGAAGAACTCCTCATCGACGCCAAGACACTTGAGGGCATCCATTTCTTCCGCCGTGCGCTCGTTGCGCAGAAGATCGAGGAAGCCACCGACACGATGATCGCGCGACTTTCCAAAACCAAGACCAACGCCGAGTTCCTGAAACTTCTCGCACGTTAAAGCCCCCGCAACTCAACCAACTTAGCTCTTGCCGCGCACTCGTTCGGCTCGGCATCTTCGACCCTCCGCCACCCAGTTCAGTCCGCCAAAACCACCGCATGCATAGTTTCTCCGAGCAATGTCTCGATATGGCCCGCTCAATGTTGGGCCACAATCTCGAATCCATCCAGCCCGACGGCACCATTTTGCCCGCCAACGGCGAGCAATCCCGGCCCGACGAACCCGGCCACGTCGCACTCGCGCTCGGCGAATTCTACCGCGCCACCGGCGAGACCACGCTCAAAGGCCACGACATCGTCGATCTCGCCGCGCGTTGCATCACCGCGCAGATGTTCACCGAGCCTCCCGCCGAAAACGGTCTCGCTTACGCCTCGCTCGGCCTTCTCTGCTTCGGCCCTTCCAAAGAACGTAATCCCGTCTGGGAACGCCTCGTCGACGAGACCCGCGAACGCATCGACAAAGCTCTCCTGCACCGCTCCGACTACGACAACCACTGGCAGGCGTTCAACGTCGCCAAGGCCGTCGCCCGCTTCTCCCTCGGGCTTTCCAAGAAAGACGAAACCTCCCGCCTCATTGAGCGCATGGTCGAGCGCATGACCGCCACCAGCTCGGCCGGTTTTTTCGACGACGCGACCGGTCAGGGCATGGGCGGCAACTTCAATCTCTACGGCGTGATGAGCTTCGTGTTCATCCGTTCCGCGCTCCAACTCCACGCCAACAGCGGCGTGCGCGAGCGCAAACTCCCCACCCTCCGCACCTACGCCGAGAAATACATCAAGACGATGCCCGACCTCGTCCGCGCCGACGGCCTCGGCTGGGCCTTCGGTCGCGCCGCCGGAGCTTACGGCCAGATGCACTGCATCAGCCTGATTTTGCAGGGTCTCCGCGACGGCTGGATCGCCGACGATCAGAAGGTCAAATATTACGATATTCTCCGCCGGCTGTTCATGTTTTTCTACCAGACCTATCTGGACCAAGAACACGGCTTCCTCGATCTGCGCGACGAAGAGCGCACCGCCTACGATGCCCACACGACGCGCATGGCGAACTTCGATGCCGCCCGCTATCTCTGCCAATGGTCACGCCTCGCCAAGACCATCCAGATGCCGGTCGGTGGCCCGAAGGTCGAACCCCTCCGCACCAGCGGTCGCTACGTCATTTTCGACAAGTCCAACCGCAAGGAGCAGGGTCTCTTTCTCTATCGCGACGCCGAAAGCGGGATTCAGATGCAGATTCCGCTCGTCAGTGGCGGCGGTCATCTCTCCTCCGACGCTCTGCCGTTCCCGCACTGCCCCGGCGTCTTCGATTGGCCGAACAACGTCTACGCGCCGATCATGCTCCCCGAGCTGACCTTCGGCAAAGACGTCACGATCCCGGCGTTCTACGGCAAGAACTGCGTCACCGGCCTCGGCCTCAAAAACGCGTTCTATTTCCGTTACGAACAGCCCGATCTCATCACCACGAAGGAAGAGTTCGTCAAAAACCTCGGCAGCGTGAAAGTCCAGTGGACGTTCACCGGCACCAAGATCAGTTGCGAATTCGCCTACACCGTGAAGCAGCAGGTCACGCTCGATAAATTCCGCTACACCCTCGCCATCGCCGCGCCGCACTCGAAATACCACGTCGTCGGCGCCCTCGCGCTCGGCCAGGAAGGCCATCGGTGCACGGTCGCGAAAGATGATTTCCAAGCCGTCTGGCAGGAAACCGAAGTGGTGAGCGCCGATCCGACCTATCGGACCAACTACGGCAAAATCCACTTCCTGCAGCACCTCGTGCGCGATCACCCCCTGATCATGCGCCCGGGCAACGTGTATCGTCTGGCCGTCAATTTCGACCCCGACATCGCGCACGTTTGAGACGTCGCTGCTTTCGATTCTCGATTTTCAGATTCTCGATTCGGTCCGCGACCGCGATTCTGGGAATCGAGAATCGAGATTCAAAATTCGAGAATCCCCGTGCTCTCCCGCCGCATCATTCCCTGCCTCGACGTCAACGCTGGCCGCGTCGTCAAGGGCGTGCGTTTTCAGGCGCTGCGCGATGCGGGTGATCCCGTGCAATGCGCCAAAGCCTACGACGCCCAAGGCGCGGACGAGCTCGTATTCCTCGACATCACCGCGTCGAGCGACGGTCGCAGTATCATGCACGACGTGGTCGCGGCCACCGCCGAGCAGTGCTTCATGCCGCTTACGGTCGGCGGCGGCCTCCGCACCGTGGCCGACATCGAAGCGATGCTCAAATCCGGTGCCGACAAAGTCTCCCTCAACACCGCCGCGATCAAAGACCCCGAGCTCATCCGTCGCGCCTCCGACCGCTTTGGCGCCCAGTGCATCGTGGTTGCGATCGACGCCAAACGTGAGCCCGACGGCAAATCGTGGCGCGTCTACACCCACGGCGGCCGCAACGCCACCGACCTCGATGCCGTCGCGTGGGCCCGCCAAGCCACCGAGCTGGGCGCCGGCGAGATTCTCCTCACCAGCATGGACGCCGACGGCACCCAGGCTGGCTATGACTGCGCCCTCACCCGCGCAGTGAGCGACGCGGTGCCGGTCCCGGTCATCGCCAGCGGCGGCGCCGGCATCCTCTCCCATTTTTCCGACGTGCTCGCCGCCGGCCGCGCCAGCGCCGTGCTCGCCGCGAGTCTTTTCCACTTCGGCACTTTGACGATCCCTCAGGTGAAAAACTACCTCGGCGACCGCGGCGTTCCGGTGCGTCGCTAAGTCCAAGCCGCCCTCCCTTCACACCATGACGCCCGCCCAGGAAATCGCCCGCCGTCGCACCTTTGCGATCATCTCGCACCCCGACGCCGGCAAGACCACGCTCACCGAAAAATTCCTGCTTTACGGCAACGCCATCCACCTTGCCGGTGCCGTCAAAGACCGGAAGAACCAGCGCGCCACCGCCTCCGACTGGATGGAGCTGGAGAAACAACGCGGCATCTCGATCAGCTCGACCGTCCTCCAATTCGATTACGCCGGTTGCGCCGTCAACCTCCTCGACACCCCCGGCCACAAGGACTTTTCCGAGGACACCTACCGCGTCCTCACGGCCGTCGACGCCGCCCTCATGGTCATCGACGCCGCCAAGGGCGTGGAAACCCAGACGCGCAAACTTTTCGAAGTCTGCCGCCGCCGCGGTGTCCCGATCTTCACGTTCATGAACAAATGCGATCGGCCCACACGCAGCCCGATCGACCTCCTCGACGAACTCGAAAACGTCCTCGGCCTCCAGTCTTCGCCCGTCATTTGGCCGCTCGGCAACGGCCCCCAATTCCGCGGTGTCTTCGACCGCCGCACCAAGGACGTCCATCTCTTCGAGCGCGTCCCGGGCGGGAAATTCCAGGCGCCCGTCAGCGTCACCGATCTCGACGATCCGGTCGTGCGGTCGAAAATGGACGACGACACGTATCGCGACACCCGCGACCAACTCGAGATGCTCGACGGAGCCGGCCACCCCTTCGATCTCGCCGCCGTCCAGGCCGGCAAACAGACGCCCGTCTACTTTGGCAGCGCCGTAAACAATTTCGGCATTCAACTGCTGCTCGACGGTTTCTTGCGAGACTCCGTCCCGCCTGCGCCGCGCAAATCCGTCTCGGTGACCGTTCCCGGACTACCTCAGCCCACCGTGGCCCGCGAAGTGCCCGTGACCGATCCGAAGTTCTCCGGCTTCATCTTTAAGATCCAGGCAAACATGGACGCGAAACACCGCGACCGCATCGCGTTCTGCCGCGTCTGTTCCGGAAAATTCGACCGCGACATGCAGGTCTTTCACCAACGCACCGGCAAACAGGTCCGTCTTTCCTCTTCGCACAAACTCTTCGGCCGCGAACGCGAAACCGTCGACGAGGCCTGGCCCGGCGACGTGATCGGCCTCGTCGGTCACAGCGAATTCGGCATCGGCGACACGCTCACCAACGACCGCAGCATCTGTTACGACGAGATCCCGCGCTTCCCGTCCGAAGTCTTCACCTACATCTCGAATCCCAACACGGGCGACGCCAAAAAATACCGCGCCGGCGTCGAGCAGCTCCTGCAAGAAGGCGTCGTCCAATCGTTCAACGCCCGCAACGCCCCGCCCGGTGCGACCCTCCTCGCCGCTGTCGGCCCGTTGCAATTTGAGGTCGTGCAATGGCGCCTCCAGAGCGAATACAACGCCGAATCCCGGCTCACCCCCACGCCGTGGACCATCCTCCGCTGGCTCAAACTTCCGGCCGACCAAGTGCCCGCACCCGGCAAGACCTTTGACTATTCCCGGCTGATCGTCGCCACCGGTGTGAGCTTCGGCACAGACAAGTTCGAGAACCCTATCGCCCTTTTCCCCAACGATTGGACGATGCGTTACTTCGTGGAGAAGAACCCCGATTTCAAACTGCTCGAGATGCCCCCCGAGCTCGTCGGCTAAACGGCGAAGCGCCCTTTTTGGAACTCCCGCTGGAGACGCGACGCCCCCGTCGCGTGGGCTATCCGCCAGCTCCCTCGCGCGCGCCATGCCCGGATTCTTGGGCCTTGCATCCGCCGGTGCCTCGGGAATTTTGCCGGAGTGAACTTCATTCCCTCTCTCTTTCGGCCTGCCTGGCTGCTCGCCGCGCTGGCTTGGGTCATCGTCGTGCCCGGCACACACGCGACCACCGTCCGTCCGCCCACGTTTCCCCAACTCGTCGCGCGCGCCGGCTTCGTCGCCGAGACGGTCGTAAAGTCCGTGCGGAGCGAACGGGTCACTCAGGGCGCCAACACCGCGATTTTCACTTACGTGACCTTCGTCACGCGGAGCGCCATCACGGGTGCTGTGCCGGGCGAATTCACCCTCGAATTCCTCGGCGGCACCGTCGGCGAGGAATCGATGACAGTCGTGGGTATGCCCCAGTTTTTCGTCGGTCAGCGTGATGTTGTCTTCGTTGAAAAAACCACCGGTCAAATTTGCCCGCTGGTCACCCTTGGTCACGGTCGCTACCGCGTCTACACCGACGCATCGTCAACCACGCCCCTGATTGCCCGCGACAACGGCGTGCCGCTGGAAGATGTCTCCGAGGTCGAGCTTCCCATGCCCGATAGCGCAAACTTGGTCGGAGCACTCTCCCGTCAAAAAAGTCAGCCCATCACGCTCGCCGCCTTCGTCGCGCGCATCCGTGAGACTGCCAGCGAAACCAACGTCCAAAACGTGCCATGAACACCTTCCGACCTCTCATCGGCACCTTCGCCTTGGTCCTCCTGTTGGGTTCGCTGGCCCGGCCCGTGGTGGGATTCGTGCAGCTCAATCCGCCTTCCGTCTGGCCCGACGGTGACATCGTGATGCACCTGCAGTTGGGCCCGCTCAATCGCACTCTCAGCGACGGCAGCCCTTCCTGGAACGCCGCCGCCAAAGTGGCCCTCGATGCGTGGAATCCCCACATGGAACGCGCGAAATTCACGACGGTGATGGATAGCACCGTGCCCATCGGCAGCGGCAACGGCGTCAGCAACGTCATTTTCTCCGATAGCATTTTTGGCCGGGCCTTTGGTGACACCGTCCTTGCCGTAAATCAGATCATTCGCATCGGCAGCCGGCGCATCGAGGCCGATACCGTGTTCAACACCAAGTATACTTGGGACTCTTATCGCGGCCCGCTCCGCCCCGGCACCAACACCGCCGAGTTCATGCGCGTCGCCATCCACGAGTTCGGCCACGCGCTCGGCTTGGGCCATCCCGATCAAGACGGGCAATCCGTCGCGGCAATCATGAACAGCACCGCGGGCAACGTGGATGGACTCCTCGCCGACGACATCAACGGAGCGCGTTTCATCTATGCGGATCGTGCGGGCCTGCAGGTTCCGTCGGTCCTCATTCCGCTCGCCAGCACCAACGTCGTCGCGGGGGCGAACGTCGAACTCAGCGTCACGGTCGCGGGCACGCCTCCGTTTCAATACGTGTGGACCAAAGACCGCATCCGCCAAATCAACCAATCGTCCAAACTCACCCTCGCCAACGCCCAGACCGGTGCCGCCGGCACCTACGCGGTCACCGTGACGAACCCCGCCGGTTCCATCACGAGCGAAGCGGTGGTCAAAATCACTTCGTTCACCGCGGTGCCCGTCATCCTCGCCCAACCCGTCAACGTCACCGCCCGCGCCGGCTTCGACGCCACCCTGTCGGTCAACGCCGACGGCACCTCTCCCCTCCGCTTCCAGTGGTTTAAAAACGGCGCTCCCGTCGGCCCACTGAGCGAGTCAAATTCACTCACTCTTTCCTCGGTCCAATTGAGCGACGCCGGCTCCTATTCAGTCACCGCGACCAACTCGGCCGGCACCGTGACCAGCAACGCCGCCACGCTCACCATCACGGCCGAGCCCGTGATTACAGCGCCGAGCTTCACGACCCAGCCGGTCGGCCGCACGATCAACGCCGGCAGCACCGTCGTCCTTTCCTCTCTCGCCGCCGGCACGCCGACCCCGACCTATCAGTGGCGGCAAAACGGCACGATCATCTCCGGCGCCACGTTGCCGAATCTTGTGCTGTCTGGCGCCGGCGCTTCCGCCGCGGGCAACTACACGTGCACGGCGACCAACTCCGTCGGTTCCACCACGAGCAACTCCGCCACGCTTTCGATCGCCCCCGCCGGCACCGAACCGAGCCGACTCGACGGCTTGTCCGTCTTGACCACCCTCGCGACCGGCGAACCGTTTTTCACTGTCGCCACCGTGATCGGCGGCGCCGGCACCGTCGGACTAAAGCCGCTGCTGGTCCGCGCCTCTGGGCCTACGCTGGGCTCGCCGTCA
>CALSBN010000236.1:0-7849 GCA_943373185.1 Opitutus sp. GAS368
GGTAGAATGTCGAGTTCCTCGAGCTGGCGGAGCTGAAGCGCGAAGCGCTCGCGGCTGATCCGGCCCGTGTCGTCGGTGCCGGGAAACTTCCGTCCGGGCACCAACTTTTCGTCGATGATGATCTTCCGGGAGAACGCGAGAAATCCATCGGTGTTGTTCGGATTCGCCTGTTTCATCAGGGCATGACCGGGCGCGGGATCACCGTTCAGGTAATCCTGCCAGCCACGGATATACGCCTTCAAGAACGCCCGCACGCGCTCCGGATGCTTCGCCGCCCAATCGCGCCGCGCCGCCAAAACCGTGTAGGCGTCGAACCCCGCATCCCACGCATAGAGAAATTTCGGCGCGGCCGCGCCGCCCTTTTGGATGTGATAGGGCTCCGCGATGTAAAACCCCTGCTGGATGAAATTCTTGTCCCCGATGAAATTCGCCACCGAGAAATTCTGGGGGATGACGGCGAAATTGATCCCGTATTTTTTCCGCAGGTAGGGCAGAAACGCCCACTCCGGCCGCGCCATGATCGTCTTGCCGTTGAGGTCCTCAAACCGCGCCACCGGATTTTCCGCGTGCAACATCAGCACCGAGGGATCGTTTTGAAACACCGCGCCGATGTGCACCACGGGCAATCCTTCGTTGATCGCCAGCAGGGTGTTCGTGCTGTCCGACTGCCCGATGTCCGCCTGACCGACGGCGAGCTTCTGCATCACAAACGCATTCGGCCCGCCGGGTAGCAGTATGACCTCAAGTCCGGCTTCGCGGAAAAACCCGCGCGCCTGCGCCTGATAAAATCCCCCGTGCTCCGGCTCCGCCACCCAGTCGAGCTGCACCGTGATCTTGAAAAGTGACGGCGCCTCCGCGGGCGTCGCCTGTGCCGACGCCGTGGTCGCCGACTCCTTCTTGGCACATCCGCCAAGCACGGCAATCGAGCCGGCAAGCCATGGGAGGAAACTACGACGAAGGAGTTTTTTCATGGGATAATCTTGGGTCAGGAAACTTGAGAACGTGTATGCAGCCTCCGTGCCGACCGCCGCGTCGCCGGCCAACTTCGCGCCCGCCTTGGCCTTCTTCGTGCTCTTGCCCGGCCATGCCCGAGATCCGCGACTGCGTCGTCCTCCTTGGCCCCGAACTCGCTCCCCACCGGTGCGCGCGCTTTGCGTGGCGCGACGACACGATCCTCGCCATCGAAGCCGGCGCACCCTGCCCGCGCCTCGACACCGGCGCGCTCGTCGTCATCCCCGGTCTCTACAACAGCCACACCCACATGGGCGATTCGTGCCTGCCCGACGGCGCGACCGGCCTCACCCTTGAGCAGGGGTTTTTCCGCCCCCACGGTTTCAAATACCGCGAGCTCGCCAAACTCACCCGCGACGAACACCTCCCGCACGTCGTCAACCACCTGAGCTACATGGCCCGCAGCGGCACCGTCGCTCACCTTGACTTCCGCGAGCAGGGCCCGGCCGGCTCCGAACTGTTGCGCGCCGCCTCGCAAGCGACCGGCGTGGACTCCGTCATCCTCGGTCAGTTCAACGGTGTCCCTTTCGACGAGGCCGCCCTCGCCGCCAACGACACCGCGCTGCCCCCCGATGCCCGCCTCGAACTCGAAGCCATCCTTTCCGTGGCCGACGGTTTCAGCGAGAGCACGATGAACGACCTCACCGAGCCCGCTTGGCGCGAGATCCGCGAGCTCACCCGCCAGCGCGGCAAACTCCGCGCCATCCACTGCCTCGAAAACGCCGGCTACCGCGATGTCAGCCTTCAGCGCACCGGCCGCGGCGATCTCGCCCGCGCCCTCGAGCTGCTCGACCCCGACATCATCGTCCACCTCACCGTCGCCGACGCCGCCGAGATCGCCCTGCTCGCCGCCTCCGGCAAAACCGGCGTTCTCAATCCCCGAGCCAACGCCAACCTCGGCCTGCCCCTTCCGCCCGTCCGCGCCCTGCTCGCCGCCGGCGTAAATTTGCTCCTCGGCACCGACAACGGCCTGCTCAACAGCCCCAATCTTTTCGCCGAACTCGATTTCACCTACAAACTCGCCAAGAGCCAATACGCCGACGCCCTTTCGCCCGATCCGCTCGCGATCCTGCGCATGGCCACCGTCAACATCCGCCGCGTCCTCGGCGGCGATCATCACGGCCAACTCGCGCCCGGCCTGCCCGCCACGTTTGTCGTCCTCGATTTCTTCCAACCGCACCTGCGCTCCACGCGTCACCTGCCCGCGTCCGTCGTCACCCGCGTCACGCCCGAAGACGTGCTCGCCACCTACCGTCTCGGCCGTGAACTCCACCGCGCGCCCCACTTCGAGCCCGTCTAACCGCCGCCCCACTGCCCCATCGTTTTCTTCATGGCCCATCACGTCCTCGACTCCACGCACACGCGCAACCGCTGGAACCGCGACTACCCGCCCGCCCTCACCATCGCGCCCGGCGATAGTGTCGCCTTCGAGATGAAGGATTCCAGCGACGGGCAGGTGCACCCCGGCATGACCGTCGCGGAGTTCGCCGCGTTCGACCGCCTCCGCGTTCACGCCATCACCGGCCCCGTCGCCATCGACGGCGCCGCACCCGGCGACGCCCTCGAGATCGAAATTCTCGCCTACGAACACCAAGGCTGGGCGTGGACGAGCATCATCCCCGGCCTCGGCCTCCTCGGCGACGAATTCACCGACCACGATCTGCACCTCTGGCAACTCGACGGCACGCAGACGCGCTCGATGCCCGGCGTCACCCTCGATCTGCATCCGTTCTGCGGCATCATCGGCGTGCAACGCGCCGAGGCCGGCGAGTTCCGCACCCGCGCCCCCGGCCCTTTCGGCGGCAACATGGATGTGCGCCACCTCGGTGCCGGCGCCCGCCTGTTTCTCCCGGTCCTCACGCCCGGCGCAGGCCTATGCGCCGGCGACGCCCACGCCGCCCAAGGCGACGGCGAGGTCTGCATCAACGGCATGGAGGCTCCCATGACCGCCACCTTCCGCATCCACCTCCGCAAAAACTATCCGCTCCCCGGCCCCTACGTGCAGGCGCTGCCCACGCTCATTCCGCCGCGCTACCTCACGAAACCGTTTCACGTTTTCATCGAGTCGCACGAAGACCTCCGCGAGGCCGCCCGCTCCGCCGTGCGCCGCGCCGTCGCTTATCTTCAAGACCGCCTCGGCCTCACCCGCGCCCGTGCGCTCATCCTCTGCAGCGTCGTGCTCGATCTCAAAATCAGCCAGCTCGTCAACGCCCCCGTCTCCACCGTCTCCGCCTACCTGCCCGAGGCGATCTTCGACGCGCCCGCCCGCTAAACTCGCATGGACCCCATCGCCGAAAAACTCCGCGCCCTCGGTCTCACCCTGCCGCCCCAGCCTAAGCCCGGCGGCAGTTATCTCCCGCACCGCATCAACGGCAACACGCTCATCCTCGCCGGCGTCATCAGCGCGCTTGACGGCACCGTCACCCACGCCGGCCAAGTCGGCCGCGAGCAGACCGTCGCCACCGCCCAAGCCGCCGCGCAGGTCTGCGCGCTCAACACCCTCGCCGCGATCCACGGCGCGCTCGGCCGCCTCGATCGCGTGCAGGAATTCCTCTACCTCGGCGGCTACGTCAACGCCGTCGCCGGCTTCGACCAGAGCCCGCAGGTCATCAACGGCGCCAGCGATCTCTTCGTGCAGCTCTACGGCGACGCCGGCCGCCACGCCCGCGCCGCCATCGCCGTCGCCGGCCTCCCGCGCAACGCCACGGTGGAAATCCAGGTCACCGTCAGCTTTGCCTAATCCCAACCACGTGTCTTCCGCCCTTGGTCCGCCCCTCGACTTCGCCGCGTGGCGGAACCTATCCGCCGCCGCGCGCGAACTCCACCGCCGCGCCGCCCTCCTACCGCCTGCTCAACACCGCGCTCTCTTCGCCACCCTCGAAACCGAAGCCGCGCTCACCGCCGCCTTCGCCGCCGCCGACCGCAACAGCCCGCTCGGCGGTGTGCCGTTTCTCGTGAAAGATGTCTTCGACCAAGCCGGCCGCCCCACGTTCGCCGGCTCCACCTTTCTCCCAAACGTGCGGCCCACGCCCGCCGCCGACGGCGCCTTTGTCCGCGACGTGCGCGCCGCCGGCGGTATCTGCGCCGGCAAAACCCACCTGCACGAATTCGCCTTCGGCCTCACCGGCGAGAACCCGCACACCGGCGACTGCGAACACCCGCGTTTCCCCGGCCGCACCAGCGGCGGTTCCAGCAGCGGTTCCGCCGCCGCCGTCGCGGCTGGCGTCGTGCCCTTCGCCCTCGGCACCGATACCGGCGGCTCCATCCGCGTGCCCGCGGCGTTCTGCGGCTTGTTTGGCCTGCGCCTTACTCCGCACGCGCCGTGGATCGCCGATGCGATGCCGCTCGCGCCGAGCTTCGACACCGCCGGCTGGTTCACCGCCACCGCCGCCGACATGCAACTCGCGCTGCACGCTCTCCTCGGCGTCACGCCGACCGCGCCCGCCACGCAGCTCCGCGGCTACTCGCTCACTCTCCCCGGCCTCGACACCGCTGTGGCTGCCGCTTTCACCACCGCCGCCGCCCGCCTCGCCCCGCCCGCCCCCACCGCGCTCCGCGACGAACTGTTGTCCGCCTTCGCCGACGCCGCCAGCCTCTACGCCGTGCTCGGCGCGCGCGAGACCTGGCAGATTCACGCCCCATGGGCCGACACCTACCGCGCGCACTACGACCCCGTCGTCTGGCAACGCCTCGCTGCCGCCCGCGCCCTCACCCCGGCCACCATCGCCGACGCCGAAACCCGTCACGCCCGACTCCTCACCGCGTGGAAAAACTATTTCGCGCACCACGATTTTCTCGTGCTCCCCGCCTCACCCTGCGCCGCGCTGACCAAGCCCGAGTGCCACGCCGCCAACCGCACGCGCCTGCTCTCTCTCACGGCGCCCGTGACCCTTGCCGGCCTGCCCGCGCTGACCCTGCCCGTGCCGCTGGCCGATGGCCTCACCACCGCGCTGCAAATCGTGGTCCCCTCTCCCACCAGCCCCGTCCTGCCCGTTGTGCTCGCGGAATGGACGTGAACACCCGCCCGGCCCATCTATTGCTGAGTCACCTCCCATGAAGAAATTCTTCCATCTCGATTTCGTCCCCCGCAGCCCCGACCTCGCCCTGCTCCTTGTGCGCCTGATTTTCGGCGGCGCGATGCTCGGCCTACACGGTTGGGACAAACTGGTAAACTTCGGCGCGATGAGCACCAAGTTTGCCGATCCTTTGGGCGTCGGAACCACCGCGAGCCTCGTGCTCGCGCTCGTCGGCGAGATCCTCTTTCCCGCATTGCTGGTCGTCGGCGCTTACACGCGCTTCGCCGCGCTGGGGGCCGCAATCACAATGGGCGTCGCCTTCTTCCTCGTGCACGGCGGCAAACTGAGCGGCCCCGGCAGCGGAGAAATGTCGTTTCTCTACCTCGCTCCCTTCCTCGCCCTCCTGATCGCCGGCGGCGGCCGTTTCTCCCTCGACGCCAAACTCGGCGCGAAGGCCTGAGCCACGTCTTCAATTTCCATCCTTTAGCGTTCGACTCCGCATCTACACCGCACGCTTGACCCGCCGCCCGGTGCTCGTGACATTCCCGCCCAGAGTTCGCGGCTATAGTTTAGTGGTAAAACTCCACTCTTCCAAAGTGGTCTCGTCAGTTCGATTCTGACTAGCCGCTCCACTCTCCAATTTTTTCCGCCCCATTCGCGCCCGCATCCCGGGCGCGTTTTTGTTTAGATCTACGCAAAGTCATCGTGAACCTCATTCTCTTCGAGCCCGCCGAGCTCACCGCCCCGCTCCCGCGCACCGACCCGCGCGCCGAGCACATCCTGAAAACTCTCCGCCGCCAGATCGGCGACACCTTCGATGTCGGCCTCGTCGACGGCCCGATCGGTAAAGGCACGCTCACCGCGATTTTCGCCGAGTCGCTCACGCTCTCCTTCACGTGGGGCCCGCCGACCGCCCCCGCCGATCCCATCACACTCCTCCTCGGCCTCCCGCGTCCGCAGACCGCCCGCGACATCTTGCGCGACGCCACCACCCTCGGCGTCGGCGCGCTTCACTTTCTCGCGACCGAGCGCAGCGATCCCAACTACGCCGCCGCCACGCTCTGGACCTCCGGCGAATGGCGACGCCACTGCCTCGCCGGCGCCGCCCAAGCCTTCGCCACGCGACTCCCCGTCGTTACGAGTAACCACACCCTCGCCACCGCCCTCGCGGCTCTCCCCGGCGACTCGGCCCAGCGCCTCGCTCTCGACAACTACGAGGCCACCGCGTCCCTCTCCACTTGCAACCTATTGGGCGACACTTCCGTCGTGCTCGCCCTCGGTCCCGAGCGCGGCTGGGGGCCGGCCGACCGCGCGGCGTTGCGCGCCCATGGCTTCACGTTGGTTCATCTCGGCACCCGCGTGCTGCGCAGCGAGACGGCCGTCATCGCGGCGTTAACCCTCGTGCACGCCCAACTCGGCTTGCTCTAGATAACGGCTCGGGCTCAACGACCCGCCCCCAACGTTTCGCGTCCCACGTCGCGGCCGTTGACGCTGAGCAACGCGGCAGGCTCTCCCCCGGCGACGACTTTGCGTTCGCCTTTCGCGACATCGGCTTCGATGCGCATCGGGCCTTGCGCGCCGGCGACTTCCGCCGTGACCACGTCGCCGACCAAATTCACCTCTGCCCGCGTGGCTTCAAACGCTCTTCGCCATTTCGTGAATCCCGCATCGTCGAGGCCCTCGGCCGCGCGCAGAAAAACCGCCAGCGTCGCCCGGCCCTTCGGCTCGCCGTCCGCGTGGGTCACGGTGAGCCGCCGCACGACGTCGCCCGGAGCATCCGCCAAAAACCGCATCGAGGCCGCCTCACCTTTGGTCGTCTTCGCCAACAGCACCCGCAGCCCGAGCACCGCGTCGCCCATCCGCACGCACACCGCCGAGCCCGCCGGCACCGTCGCGCCCGGCTGCACCGGCGTGTCACCGATCCAGACTTCCGCCGCCGCCGGCACCGTAAACTGCGTCGCAAAATAAACCAAATCTCCCGCCTTGTTGCGCGGATCGGTCTTGAGCGGATCGTCGGACAACACCTGCAACAGCTCCGGCCCCCGCTGCACCGTCGCGATGAACGGCACAAAATGCAGCGCCTTCCCGCCGACCAGTTTTTTCAAGCCGTAGGGGTCGCCCCTGCCTTCCATGAACAGCGTCAACTGCGGCACCGCCGGCGAGTCGCCGAGATTGGCCACCAACGTGCGTTCATCCCGGCTGCGCGACGCGCCCGACGTCGCCAAGCTCACGCGTCGCCCGATCCAGTTCACGGCGCGATGTTCCGGCCGTTCGCCCCAGCGCTGCACGACCGTGCGCGGCACTTCTGCGCGGATCGCCTCGGTCCACTCCGGCGCGGGCCGCCACATCACCGCGTCGCGAAACGTGCTCAAATTCGGCTGCACGCCGCCGAGCCAGCCCGCACCTTCCAACTCCGGCCGCGTCCGCAACCAACCCGCGGTCCATGTGTGCGCCTCGGTGTATCCTTTTCCGAACAGATAGTCATACGTCCGCGCATTCGTTCCCCCCATGCGGTCTCCCGGCGCCCACCAGTTCGCCGCCAGATCGGTCCACACGTATCGGATCGCACGCTCCGCTTGGGCCCGTGCCTCGGCCCGGCCGGCGAACCGCGCGATCAACGCCAATGAATCCAAATCGATCCCGTAATACACGACCGCGCCGTATTCGCCGATGCCGTGCCGCTTCGTCCACTCCATCCAATCGTCGAACCGCCGGTAGCCGTCGTCCGCCACGTCCGGCCGCCCGAGCGCCTCGCCGAGCGCAATCAGTCCCCAGGCCTTCATCACAAAAATATTTGTGTAGTCGGTTCTCACGACGTGGCT
>CALSBN010000237.1:0-7763 GCA_943373185.1 Opitutus sp. GAS368
GGACACGCCAACGCCGCGTGACGAGATTTTTTTTCGTCAGCGGGTCGACGATTTCACCGTCTCAAAAACCACCTTGCCGGCGGTGTCGTGCAACCGGAGCGCGAGGGTCGCGCCCGCCGCCGCCGGCGTCACTTCGCCGGAAAAAAAGCCGCCGTGGCCCGTGCGCAGAAAACGGTGCTCGGGGCGCGGGGTTTTTTCATTCCACCCGCCCGCGTGCGCGTCGGTCGCAGCGCCTACGCTCCACTCCTCAATGCCCGTGGTCTTGTCCTGCGAGACATACTGCCAATGGCGGTCGCCGGTGACCACGGTCAGATTCGGAAAACGCGCCAGCAGGGCCCGGATCTTGGTGCCCTCGACCGCGTAGCCCTTGTTGGCATAGTTGTCGTCCTTGTTGGCCCGGTCAGGCCCGACTACCGGGGTCGGAGTGATGACCACGCGGAAGGTCGCATCGGAGGCCGCCAATGTTTCCTCCAACCAAGCGATCTGCTTCGCGCCCAAAATCCCCGGCGTCTGCGTGCGGTCTTCGGCGGAGGTGCTGCGAAAATCCCGGCCTTCGAGGAACCAGACTTGCAGGTGCCGCCCCCAACGTCGCGTGCGATAAGGCGGCTCCGACGGCGCGGTCTGCTCGCGGAAGATGCGCAGCCCTTCCGTAAACGTGAGGTCACCGGAGCGGTCGTCCGGGTGCGAATCATTGGTCAACGTATCATGGTCGTCCTTCATGAAGAAGCTGCCGACCTGCCGGTGGAAATCCCGGAGCGTGGGAAAGCCATACATCCGCGCCCAATGGTAGCGCGCGAGGCCCGCGTTGACTGCGTGCACGGGACCGTGGTCGTAATAAACCGCGTCGCCCGTGTTGACGAAAAAATCGGGCCTGAGCGCGAGCATCGCTGGATAAATCGCGAAACCGTCGGGCCGGTCACGGTCGCCGTATTCTTGGCAACTCATCACCGCGAACTTAGCCGCGACGTCCGCTTTCGTCTCCGGCGCGGTCGTAAAACCGCCTGTCGTCGTGCTGATCACCGCGGTGTCGACGCGCGGGCGGGCCTCGACCGCGACCTCGTAACGGGTCGCCGCCGCTAGCCCCGAAAGCTGGAAGGTCGCCGTGAAATCACGGGCCGGATCGACGTCCCGCCACGCCGTGGACGCCCAATTGCCGACTCCTGCCGCCCGATAGCGCACGCGCGTTTGGCCCGGGCCACCGATGGCGGCACCACGAATCGATCCCAGATCGGCGCCGGGCGGAAACGTCACTTCCGGGCGCGCGTGGGTGTAGGTTTCGTTGTCGCGGAGCGGAATCTCTTTTCCCGTCGTGCGGTCGAAGAGCTTCGTCGAGGGCAACGGTCCGTCGTCAGGCGCGCGCTCGGCGTCACGCGTGATCCGCGTCCAGACGGTGATCGAGTCGGCGGTGGGCTCGGTGAGCTTGATGCCGGTCGCCTGGTGGGCAAAGGCCTGGGTCAGGACGGTGGCGAAAAAAACGAGGAACGCGCGGATCGGGGTAAATCTCATCATCCCCCAAGCAGACCCATCGCCCGACCAAAAGCCAGCACGAGAAATCTTCCGGTCCGCGACCGCATGCGAGAAACGCCGGCCACCGCCGCAGCTCGCCGACTGCTACGGTCTCGGCCGAACAGTTGTAACTTTCCCGGAGCTGCGCAGTTGTCAGGGCCATGATCTTCGCGCGCTGCTGCCTCGTTCTCGCTTTGCTTTCGCCGATCTTGTCCGCGCAACCTTTGCCCGAGCTCACCCCCGCCCAAGCCAAACAGGATGCCCGCGTGCTCCGCCGCGCGCTCACCGAGCTGCATCCGGCGCTCACCAAATACCGCACGCCCGCCGAGATCGAGGCCGCGTTCGCCCGCTTTGAGTCACGGGCCGGCGCGGCGAGCACACGCGCCGAGATGTTTCTCGCCGCCAGCGAACTGGCCGCCGCCATCCGGTGCGGCCACACGTGGGCCCAACCGAGGTTCAACCAAAAGCCCGCCATCACCGCCCTGCTCACGGAGCGCGCCGACAAACTCCCGATACACCTCGTGCTCGTCGAGGGCCGTTGGCTCGTTACCGCGAGCGCGACCGATCTCGTGCGCCTCGGCGACGAACTCCTCGCGCTGTCCGACGTCGCCGCTCCCGCCATCGTCCCCGCGATGATGCCTTACCTTCGCGCGGACGGCTCCAGCGACGGCAAGCGTCTCATTCAACTCAGCCACGAGGGTGACACCAGCCTGATGGACTTTATCTGGCCCCTCCTCCACCCGCCCGGTCCCGAGGGCTACGCGGTCACCGTGCGCCGAACCGATGGCACCACCGCCGCGCTCAAAATCCCGGCGGTCACCCTCGCCGCGCGCTCCGTCGCCCTGCGCGCCGGCCGCCCCGAGACCGACGCCGATGCGTGGACCACCGAGTATCGCGACAATCTCTGCGTGCTCACGTTGCCCACCTTCGCGTTTTGGAACAGCAAGTTCGACTGGCGAGCCTACCTCACCGGCGTTTTCGCCGAACTCGCCCGGCGCGGCACGCGCCACCTCATCATCGACCTCCGCGCCAACGAGGGCGGCAGCGGCGAGATCGGTCCGTTCATCCTCTCGCACCTCATCCGCAGCCCAATTCGCGAACCCGCCAACCAGCCCATCGGCGCCTACGAACGCGCCCCCTACATCCTCGCCCGCTACCTCGACACCTGGGACTACGCGTTCTTCGACCGCACCGGCCAGGTCGAGAAACTCGGCGAGCGCCGCTATCTCCTGAAAACCAAAGTCGAGGCCGATATCGTCATCACGCCGCAGCCCGCGCCGTTCACCGGAAAAACTTACGTCCTCATCGGCGCCAACAACAGTTCGGCCACCTATCTGCTCGCCCGCCTCATCAAAGCCAGCGGCGCCGCCACCCTTGTCGGCCAGCCCACCGGCGGAAACCTCCGCGGCCTCAACGGCGGCGAACTCTGTTGGGTCAACTTGCCCAACTCCGGCGTAGGCGTGGACATTCCCCTGCTCGGCTCCTACCCGACGACGCCGCAACCCGACGCCGGCATCGCGCCCGACGTCGCCGTCACGCGCACCTTCGCCGCCCGCGCCGCCGGCCGGGACCAAGAGCTGGAAACCGTCCTCGCGTTGATCGCCGCCACGCCGCGACCCTGACTCTTCGCTTGAGCCGCCGGCGCATCCCTGTCGTTTAGGATTCATGATGCTCTTCAAGCCGCGTCCGTTTGCTCTCGTGCTGGCGTGGGCCGTCGGCCTGCTCGCGCCCGTTTTCGCCTCCGACTATTTCCCGCCGCGCGGCGACTGGGAACGGCGCAGCCCGGCCGCCCTCGGGTTCGACCCCGCCCGCCTGCGAGCGGCGGTGGACTTCGCCGTCGCCCACGAAAACCCCGCCACGAAGGACGTCGCCACCGACCTGATGAACACTTTCGGCAAACGGGAACCGAACTACAAAATCATCGGCCCCACCCAACCGCGCGCCGCGCTCAACGGAATCATCGTCCATCGCGGCTACGTCGTTGCCGAATGGGGAGACACCGCGCGCACCGACATGGCGCACAGCGTCGCAAAAACGTTTCTGACCACGGTCGTCGGCCTCGCTTGGCAACGCGGGCTCATCCGCGATCTCAACGATTTCGCCCGCGACTCCGTGCCCACCGCCGAACGCGAACTCCTCTTCACGCCCGGCCCCAACGCCCGCATCACGTGGGACCACTTGCTGCGCCAGACCAGCGATTGGTCCGGCACGCTCTGGGGAATTCCCGACTGGGCCGACCGCCCCGTAGGCGCCACTCCGGCCGACTACCCGAATCGCCCCAAGCATGAGCCCGGCGCGTTCTTCAAATACAACGACGTCCGCATCAACCTGCTCGCCCTCTGCGCGCTCCATGTCTGGCGCCGCCCACTACCCGAGGTATTGCGCGAGGAACTCATGGACCCGATCGGCGCGTCGACCACGTGGCGATGGCACGGCTACGAGAATTCTTGGATCGAGCTCGATGGTCGCCGCGTGCAGTCCGTCAGCGGCGGCGGCCATTTCGGCGGCGGGATGTTTATCAGCGCCTGGGACCTGGCGCGCTTCGGCTATCTCTTTCTGCGCGGCGGAAGGTGGGCGGGCCGCGAAGTGGTTTCCGCAAAGTGGATCGCCCTCGCCCGCACGCCCGGTCCGGCCAATTCAAATGTCGGCTTTGCGAACTGGTATCTGAACACCGATCGCAAGCCGCTCCCCGCCACGCCCGCGAGCAGCGTGCGCTTCGTCGGCAACGGCCAGAACATCGTCTACGTCGATTGGGAGAACGACCTCGTGGTCGTCGTGCGCTGGATCAAAAACGACGACGCGTTGAACTCGTTTTTGGGCCAGGTGATCGCGGCGATAAAGCGGTAAACCAACGCGCGCGCACAAGGCGCCCTTCACCCAACGTGCGTTCCAAGAAGGATCGCCTGCATCCCAAAACTTCTGAACGCTTCCGCCGATGAACTCCCTGCCCCTCCGGCTTTCGGCCCTCCTTTCCCTTCTCGCCTTCATATCGCCGTGCGTGCGGGCCGCGGAGCCGGCGGTCAAAGCTGAAGCCGCCGCCGACCAGGATTGGGCGGCGTTTCAACAGGCGATGAACCCTCCGCCCTCTGCCAAGGACACGGACTTCGCGGGGCGCATTCGCTGGGGCATGATGTTCGTCCAAGGCGTTCTCACGACCGGCCAGAATTTTTTCGACCGGCACCCCACCGACCCCCGCCGCTGGGACTGCGTGATGCAGATGGTGAAGCAATTCGGCAGCTGGACCGGCGGCCTCAACGGCCGCGAGGACGGCAAAAAAGCCGCCGACGCCGTGTTCAACGAAGCGGCGCGAGCGCAGTGGGCGATCAAGCTGCAGGCGCTGCGCGTCGCGGGCATCGCAGCGACGGATATTTCCGACACCAACCGGCTCATCCTCGAACAGGAGACCTTGGTCGGTCTGCGCAATGCCGCAGCCAAGGCCGCCCCGACCGAGCGCGCCGCCGCGCTGGCCGCAGTCAAGGCCGAGGTAGACCGACTCGCAGCCAAGTATCCCGACGAGCCGCTCATGGGCTCCCTCGCCAGCGGCTACATCAAGTCGATGGAACGCGCCGGCGCCACCCGCGAAGAGATCCAGGCGCAGTGGGCCGCATTCGCCGCCTACCCGGGAACGGCGCTGGCCAACGCCGCGCCCGCGGGCGCCCGTGAGGCGGCGGCGCGGCAACAGCTTGGCGACCGCGCAAAGCTGCCCATCGAGCTCGCGTTCACCGCGGTCGACGGCCGCAAGGTCGACCTCCGGGACCTGCTGGGAAAGGTCGTCCTCGTGGAGTTCTGGGCCACGTGGTGCGCCCCCTGCAAAGAGGAGATTCCCAACATCAAAAAGCTCTACGCCGCCTACCACGGGAAAGGTTTCGAGGTCGTGGGCATCACGCTCGAGAACGCCCGCCTCGCCGACACCGACACCGCGGTCGAGCGCGAGCAAAAGCTGGCGAAGGCGCGTCAGGTGCTCGTCGATTTCACCGCGAAGCAAGAGATGCCGTGGCCGCAGTATTTTGACGGCAAGTTTCGGCAGAACACGATCGCGGTCGACTATCTCATCAACTCCATCCCCGCCATGTTCCTGATCGGCAAAGATGGCCGCATCATCACGACGCACGCGCGCGGTCCCCAGCTGGAGGCCGCCGTCACGGCCGCGCTGGGGCTGTAACCCCAAACCATCACGACGAGGCTTCCGCCGCGTTTTCACCGGCACGCCGGCCGCCCAGGCAGGTGGCGAGCCAAGCCATCGGCAGATAAGCGACGGTCAGATCGAGCGCCTTGAACCACTTCGGCGCCGGAATCATGAAACTCGCCGCAATCCCGCCCGCCAGAAACAGCGAGCTCACCGTGTAAGCCATCGCGGCGCGTCGCGAGCCGGCCGCCACGAACGCCAGCAGCGAGCCGACGAACGCGCCGACGGCGTGCGCGAGAAAGGGAAAAAGGAAATGCTTCGCCTCAAACAGGTGCAGGGCGGCCTTCATGCTCTCAACGTTCGAGACATCGACGCCGGCCGGTGGCGGGATGATGCGGGGACTGACGGTGATGACCGCCATGTTGACGAGCGATCCGACGATAAAACCGAGCAGCACAGCCGCGATGTTTCTGGGGATAGTGGTCATCAGCAGATCTGGGTTGGATGCCAAACCCTTGGTCAATCGCCAGGCCCGAAGCGACGAAATATCTGCAAATCTTGGAATCCTATCACCGCGTCTTCGTCCTCGTCTTCCCCGTCGCTTCAACCCCTGCTCCGCGTCCCGCTTCCGCGCACCTCATGGACACCTTTATTTACGGCATCGATTTCGGCACCAGCAATTCGGCGGTCACGATCTGGAACGCCACCACGCGCACCCTCGTCCGCGACCCGCGCATCGCCGGCGTGGATGCCACGTTGCTGTATTTCCCCGCCACCACGGCGCGCACCGCGCCCGTCATCGGCAACGCCGCCAAACTCCGCTACGTCGAAGACGAGATGCGCGGCCGCTTTTTCCAGGCGATCAAAACGATCCTCCCGTTCAGCTCCTTCACCGAGACGGTCATCAACAACCAGTCGTTCCAGATCGAAGAACTCATCGCGCTCTTCCTCCGCAATCTAAAAGCCCGAGCCGACGCCGTCACGGGCCAAGACGTGAAACGCGTGGTCATGGGCCGCCCC
This sequence comes from Opitutus sp. GAS368, assembly GCA_943373185.1. GTDB lineage: Bacteria > Verrucomicrobiota > Verrucomicrobiia > Opitutales > Opitutaceae > Tous-C4FEB. Next base: position 6,653 of record CALSBN010000237.1, read on the forward strand.
GCCGTCTTCTCCACCGATCCCGCCGAGGACCAACTCGCCGAGACCCGGCTGCACCGCGCCGCGGTGCTCTCCGGGTTCAAGGAGATTCATTTCCAATACGAGCCCATCGCCGCCGCCTTCGCCTACGAGTCGCGCATCACCCAACCCGAACGTGTGCTCGTCGGCGACTTCGGCGGCGGCACCTCTGATTTCACCGTCGTCCAACTGGATCCCGCGCGCCAAGGCCTCACCGACCGCATGGCCGACATCCTCGCCACGGGCGGCCTGCCCATCGCCGGCAACAAATACGACGCCGCCACCATGTGGCACAAAGTCACGCCGCTCTTCGGCCGCGGCGCCACCTACGACAGTTGGGGCAAGCAACTCGAAGTCCCCGACTCACTTTACCGCACGATCTGCCAATGGGACCAAATCGTCTTCCTGCGAAACGCCAAGAAAATGGACCTGCTCTGGCGCCTCACGGGCCTCTCAAGCGACCCGGCCGCCTTTGAGCGTTTCCAAGCTCTCATTAAGGAAAACCAAGGCTTCGCGCTCTTCCAAGTGATCGAGGCCGCCAAGATCGAGCTCACCTCCAAAGTGACCGCACCGCTCAAATTCACCCACCCACGCATCCCCATCGACCTCCGCCTCACGCGCAGCGAGTTTAACCAAAACTCCGCCGACCTCACCGCCGCGATCACCGGCTACCTCGATCAGTTCCTCGCCGACGCGAACCTCACGCCCGCGAGCATCGAAACGGTCTTCCTCACTGGCGGCACGTCGCTCCTGCACCAGCTCCGCCAGGAATTCATCAAGCGCTTCGGCCAGGAGAAAATCCGCGACGGCCACGAGTTCACGAGCGTCGCCGACGGCCTCGCCCTCAGTGCTCCGTTGTTTTTCCCGGAACTGCATTAGCAGCCGCATGGCTACAACTTGAATGCATTTCGGAAAATCGAAGTCGGGCGCCAATCTGAAACGCTAGACTGAGGTGGACCCCGAAAGTTGGACAGGACGGATCGTTAAATCCAAACCAAGAAAGAACGATCCATGTCCAAGAAACGACGTCAGCACAGTGCCCAGTTCAAAGCGCAAGTTGGCCTTGATGCCCTGAAGGGAATCGAGCCGGTCCACG
>CALSBN010000238.1:0-7757 GCA_943373185.1 Opitutus sp. GAS368
CCACCGGAGAGCTCAATCCCACCCTCGGCGGCATCCCGAACCGCCCCGAGATGAATCTCGAAGCCGCCCTCCAACCGCGCCAAGTCATGGGCACCTTTGCCTCCGCTTGGGTCCCCAACCCGCTCCCGGCCCAGCGCCACCGCCGCAGCCTCTACGCCCTGAAAATCCGCGGACTGCCCGATCCAGCGATGGAGGTGTTCAACCAGCCCACGCCCGATTTCTCCTGTGAGCGCCGCGACGCCTCCACCGTCACGCCGCAGGTCCTCAGCCTGTTCAACGGCGCGGCGAGTCACGGTCGTGCCCTCGCGCTCGCTGCGCGCGCGATCAAGGAGACCTCCACCGACGCGGCTGCGGTCGCCCGCTGCTTCACGCTCGCATTCTCCCGTGCACCAAACGCCGCTGAACTCGCGGCCTGTCTTTCGCATTGGAAGAAAACCGCCGACCTTATCGCCGGAGACAAACCCGTCTCCTCCGCTCCACCGCTCGAAGTCCTGCGCGAAGCCGTCGAGGAAAATACCGGTGAGAAGTTTTCCTTTACCGAGCGTCTCCACGCCAACGCCGACTTTGTTCCGGACCTTCGGCCGGCCGACGTTCCGCTCCGCACCCGCGCGCTGGCCGATGTCTGCCTCGCGCTCTTCAACGCCCACGAATTTTCCTACGTTTACTAAAACCGTTATCCCCCGATGAGCACACCCTACTTTCCTTGTGCCGGCGCCCGCGCCCTCCACGCGCCCACGCGTCGCGATTTCCTATATAGCCTCGGCGCCAGCGTCGGCAGCGTCGCCTTCTCGGCCCTCCTCTCGGCCGAAACCCGAAACTCGAAACCCGAAACCTCGCCGGCTCCGGCGGGCCCGCTCGCGCCCAAACCCGGCCATTTCCCCGCCAAGGCCAAAAACTGCATCTTCCTCATGATGGAGGGCGGCCCCTCGCACATCGACACCTTCGACCCCAAGCCGACGCTCTCGCGCCTGCACCTCCAGGAGTTCATCCGAGAGGGGAAGCAAAAATCCGCGATGGAAAGCGGCAAACGTTACTACGTCCAAAGCCCGTTTTCGTTTCACAAGGTCGGTCAAAGCGGCGCCGACATGGCGACGAATTGGTCCCACCTCGCCAAGGTCGCCGACGATCTCTGTTTCTACCGCGGTTGTCAGGTGGACAGCGTGAATCACCCGACCGCGATGTATCAGATGAACACCGGCAACCGTTTTGGCGGTGACCCCGGTTTCGGCTCTTGGGTCAACTACGGCCTCGGCTCTCTCAATCAAGACCTCCCCGGCTTCATCGTCCTGCCCGAAGTTTCCTACCCGCAAGGCGGTGCGGCCAACTGGAGCAACGGCTACCTCCCCGCCAGTTTCCAAGGCACGCCGCTCCGCGCGAAAGGCTCGCCCATCCTCGATCTCTCTCCGCCCGCCGGCGTCACTCCGGCCCGCCAACGCGCCAACCTCGACCTCCTCGCTTCGCTCAACTCGGCCCATGCCGCCCGCCATCCCGGCCACGACGAACTCGCCGCGCGCATGGACAACTACGAACTCGCCTTCCGCATGCAACTGCAGGTTCCCGAGACCTTGGACCTCTCCAAGGAGGACGAGAAAACCAAAGCCAGCTACGGCATCGGCCAAGACGCCACCGATGCGTTCGGCCGCAAATGTCTGCTCGCCCGCAAGCTCGTCGAGAAAGGCGTGCGCTTTGTCCAACTCTACAACGGCACCTGGGACAGCCACGACTACATCGAGCGCGCCCACGGCAACCTCGTGCGCGGCGTGGACCAACCCATCGCCGCCCTTATCGCCGATCTCAAGCAACGCGGGCTCCTCGACAGCACGCTCGTCGTCTGGTGCGGCGAGTTCGGTCGCACCCCCGACAACGGCGTGCGCGGCGGCACCGCTTACGGCCGCGACCACAACCCGACCGCCATGACGATGTGGCTCGCCGGCGGCGGCGTGAAAGCCGGCCACACCATCGGGGCCACCGACGAGACCGGCATGACCGCCGTGGACAAAGTCCATCACGTCCGCGACGTTCATTGCACGCTCCTGCGCCTGCTCGGCTTGGACGACAACAAACTCACCTACTATCACGCCGGCCGCTTCAAACAGCTCAGCCAATTTGGCGGCACGGTCATCAAAGAACTCATCGCCTGATTCCACCGGTGTCATCGCTTCCACCCACCCTCCGCCCGCTGCTCGCCTCCGACCACGCGGCGACCGCCCACCTGCTCCACCGTTCCCTCGTCGAATGGTATCAAAGCCGCCTCAATCAGGGCGCCCGCTTCGGCGATTCGGCCGATCCTTTTCGGCTCTTCCCCGAGGTCTACGCCGCGCTCGATCCCGGTGAAGCGCTCGCCGCCTGCGACCCCATTTCAGGCGACTTACTTGGCGTGTGCTTTGTCCATCCGCGCCCCACGCACATCGCCCTCGGTATCGTCGCCACCGCGCCCGAGGCTCAGGGCCGCGGCGTCGCCCGTGCCTTGCTTGCGCCCGCGTTGGCGCTCGCCCGGCGCACCCAACGGCCCGTGCGACTCGTTTCCAGCCTGCTCAATCTGGATTCCTTTTCGCTCTACTCACGGCTCGGTTTCGTCCCGCACACGATCTACCAAGACCTCACTCTCACCGTCCCCGCCGCCGGCTTGCCCGGCTCTCCTCCGCCCGGCGCCGCGCGCGTGCGCCTCGTGACCGATCCCGCCGAAGCCCCGCGGCTCGCCGCCTTCGAACTCGCCTGGCAAGGCCTCGACCGCACCACCGACTACACTTTTTTCCTGCGCAACTCCGTCGGCGACTGGCGCACATGGGCGCTGGAAAACGCCGCCGGAGAACTCGAGGGTTTTCTCGTCGCGAGCCACCACCCCTCGTGCGTCATGCTCGGACCCGGCGTCACCCGCGACGAAACCGCCGCCGCGGCCCTGCTCTGGCGCGCCCTCGACGCGCAACGCGGCGCGAGCCCGGTCTTCCTCGTGCCCTGCACCGCCGCCGGCCTCGTGCACCAGTGCTATGCTTGGGGCGCCCGCAACGTCGAACTCCACGCCGCCCAAGCCCTCGGCCCGGTCACACCCGCACGCGGCCTGACCTTCCCCACCTTTCTCCCCGAAACCGGGTAAACACCACCGCTCTGCGTTCACCCCACTCCACCTTTACCCCGCGCCTGGAGCGCCCACATCGTCTCCCTCCCCCAACCATGCCGTCCCTCCTTCGCTCCTTACATCGCGCCACGCTGCTCGCGCTGGCCGTCCTCACCACGCCTGGCGCCTTCGCCGCCGCTGCGCCCGCCGCGCGACCGCCCAACATCATCTTCATCCTCGCCGACGATCTCGGCTACGGCGATCTCGGCAGCTACGGCCAACGTCGCTTCGCCACGCCGCACCTCGACCGCCTCGCCGCCGAAGGCATGCGTTTCACCCAGCACTACGCCGGGGCCACCGTGTGCGCACCGTCGCGCTCCGCCCTGCTTACCGGTCTGCACACCGGCCACACCCCTATTCGGGGTAACAAAGAGGTCCAGCCCGAAGGCCAGCATCCCCTGCCCGCCGATACCCGCACGCTCTCAAAATTGATGCAGAGCGCCGGCTACGCCACGGGTGTATTCGGCAAATGGGGTCTAGGCTTCCCCGGTTCCGAAGGCTCCCCGCGCCGCCAGGGTTTTGATCGCTTCTACGGTTTCAACTGCCAACGCCTCGGTCACCACTACTACCCCGATCACCTCTGGGACGACGACACCAAGGTTCCCCTCGCGGCCAACGCCCAAGGTCGCAACAACGACTACGCGCCCGACCTGATTCACAAAAAGACTCTCGGCTTTATCGAAGCCAACCGGGATCGCCCGTTCTTTTGTTTCGTCGCCAGCATCATTCCCCACGCCGAGCTGATCGCTCCGGAAGGTTATCTTGCCCGACACCGCGGCAAATACGGCCAAGAAACGCCGTATAAGGGCGTCGATGACGGCCCGACTTTTCGCCAAGGCCCCTACATCTCGCAATCGGAGCCACGCGCCGCGTATGCCGCGATGGTCAACCTGCTCGACGATCAAGTGGGCGAGATCGTCGCCACCGTCCGCCGCCTCGGCCTCGCCGAAAACACCCTCATCGTCTTCACCTCCGACAACGGTCCCGCCCTCGAAGGCGGCTCTGATCCTTCGTATTTCAACAGCAGCGGCGGCCTCCGCGGTGTGAAACGCGACCTCTACGAGGGCGGCATTCGGGTGCCCATGATCGCACATTGGCCGGGCACCGTCGCCCACGGCGCGGTTTCCTCCCACGTCTCCGCCTTCTGGGATTGGATGCCCACGTTCGCCGAACTCGCCGGCCAGACCGCTCCCGCCGGCCTCGACGGTCTCTCTCTCGCCCCGACCCTCACCGGGCGCGGCCGCCAAACCCAGCATGACTATCTCTACTGGGAGTTCCACGAGGGCGGCGGCCGCGTCGCCCTGCGTCAGGGCGATTGGAAAGTCGTGCGCACCAACGTGCTCAAAGCCCCCGATGGCCCGCTCGCGTTGTTCAACCTCGCCACCGATCCGACCGAGACCACCGACCTAGCCGCCCGTCATCCGGATCGGGTTGAACAACTCGGCTCTCTCCTCCGGAGCGCTCGCACCGACTCCCCGCTCTTCCGCTTCGGCCAAACCGGATACTTGCAAGCGCCCTGACCTCGCCCGCCGCGAAAGACATCGCTCCTCCTCCACGCCCCGTCCGTCGCCTTGGCTCAGCCGGACCGCAGGTGGATTTCCATCGGTCGAATGTGCGAGCGCGGAGCTTTCAGGTGGTGCGGTCGCGGTCTATGCCTCAGCCGTTGTCCGCTGCCGGAAACCTTCCCCTTCTCCGCCCCATCCCTCCACCCATGCGCTTCGCCTTCGCCCTTCTCCTCCTGGTTCTCCTGCTCGCTCCCCACGCCCCGATTTCCGCCGCCGCGCGCCCCAACATTTTGCTCATCCTCGTCGACGACTTGAAGCCCACGCTCGGCGCATACGGCGACCGCACCGCGGTCACGCCGCATCTCGACCGGCTCGTCGCCCGCGGCCTGCGCTTCGACGCCGCGTATTGCAACCAAGCCGTCTGCGCCTCGTCGCGCTACACCCTCCTCCTCGGCGCGCGCTCCACGACGACCGGTCTCTACCAGTTCGGCCGCAACTTTCGCGACCCCTACCCCGATGCCGTCACGCTTCCGCAATTCTTCCGGCGCCACGGCTACCGCGCGGAATCGATGGGCAAGGTCTTCCACGTGGGTCACGGCACCTACGACGACGATGCCTCTTGGAGCGTGCCCGCGCACAAGGACCTCGTCATCGAGTATCTCGATCCCGCCAGCACGCGCGACGGCTCGCCCACCAACGAACAGGCGCTCTTCACCAATCTCCGCCGCCCGCCCGGCTCCAGTCCGCTCCCGCGCGGTGCCGCCTGGGAATCGCCCGACGTGCCCGACGACGCCTACGCCGATGCCCGCGTCGCCGCCCACGCGATCTCACGCCTTCGCGCCGCCAAAGAAAATCCCGCCGAGCCTTTCTTCTTCGCCGTCGGTTTCGTGCGCCCGCATCTGCCGTTCTCCGCCCCGAAAAAATATTGGGATCTCTACGATCCCGCCCAGCTGCCTATGCCCGCCCGCGAAACCGCCCCGGTGGGCGTCGTGCCCGCCGCCATGAAACGCGGCGGCGAGATCGATGCGTTTTTCCCCGTGCCCAAGCCGCCGGTGCAGCCGTATCCCGAGGACATCAAGCGCCGGCTCATCCACGGCTACTACGCCAGCACGAGCTACGTCGACGCGCAGATCGGGCGCGTCATGACCGCCCTCGACGACCTGAAACTCGCCGACAACACCATCGTCGTCCTCTGGGGCGACCACGGCTGGCACCTCGGCGATCTCGGCATCTGGACGAAGCACACCAACTTCGAGCAGGCCAACCGCATCCCGCTCGTCGTGATCGCACCCGGCGTCACGCGCCCCGGCACCAGCACCGGCCAACTCGCCGAAACCGTCGACCTCTACCCCACGCTCGCCGCCCTCGCCCACCTGCCGCAGCCCTCCGGCCCGGTTCCGATGGACGGCATCAATCTCTTGCCCGTCCTAAAAAATCCCGCCGCCCGCGTGCGCGACCACGCCTACCACTGCTTCCCCCGGGGCGACTCGCTCGGTCGCGCCATCCGCACGGATCGCTACCGCCTCGTTGAATGGAAAAAAATCGGCGCCCCTGCCGACACCGCGCAAATCGAGCTCTACGACTATGCCGACGACCCGGTTGAATCCCGCAACATCGCCGCCGAGCAACCCGCCATCGTCGCCGAGCTGCGCGCGATTCTCGCCTCCCACCCCGAGGCCCGCAAAGCCGTGGCAGCGAAGCCCACGGTAATTTCAACGTCCCAAAAGGAGTAGGCCGCCGTCGCTCACTTGCTGGCGAGATACGCGATCAAGTCCACCATCGCCGCCGGCGGGAGCGCTGCTTCCAAACCCTCGGGCATGAGCGATCGTCCGGAACTGACCAGCAGTCGCACCTCGTTTCGCAGGATCACATGCTCCGTGCCGTCGAGTCCGCGCAGCGTGATGCTGTTGCCCGCCTCCGCGACTAACATTCCCGCCAGCGAACGGCCGTCGAGCAGCGTCGCCGCAAACATCATATAGCGGTCTTCCACCGCCCGATTCGGATCGAGGATATGCGTCACCAGATACGGCGCCGACCGGTCCTTCACGACCGCGATATCCGGACCGATCAACCCGCCAGATTCCTTGCCGAACGCGTGGCACGCCCGGCAATTCTGCGCAAACACCGCCGCCCCTTTGCCGGCATCGCCCCGCCGGTCTTTGACCGCCGCCAACATCAGGTCGATCGCCGCCTGCCGGTTCGGATCGATGCCCGCCTGAAACACGCGCGTCGCCCGGACCGCTAGGTTCGCCTCGATGTGGTGCGTGAGCCGTTGCCTCTGCGCCGGATCAATCTGCGCCAGCATCGTCGGATCCGCCTCCACGCGGTCGAGCAACACCTGCGACCAGGCCACGCGGCTTGTCACCAGCTCGATCACCGCCGCGCGCACCGCCGCCCCGTGGCTGTGCCAACCGGCCAGCACGCGATTCGGCACTGTCGAACGGTTCATCCGCCCGAGCGTCGCCACCGCCGCGACCTGAACTTCGACCGGCACCTGCGGCACCAACAACCCGGCGAGCAATTCAAAGTCTTCGTCCTGCGCCGCGCGCGCGCGCCCCAAGATCCGCACCGCCGCCACCCGGTCCGCCGCCGGCGCGTTCGCATCGGCCGCCACGCGCCGCGCCGCAGCAAACAGCGCATCCGTGCCCGCCAGCGCCCGCTGCATCGGCTCATCCGCCGTGCGCTGAAGTTGCGCGAGGGTCTTGTTGTTGCGCTGCAACCAATCGAGGAGCTGCGCCAGCGAACGAAACGCCGCCGGCCAGTCGCCCGTTTCACTCCGGCCCGCAATCGCCGTCAACAAACCCGCGAGCGCCTTCGCGTTCTCCGTCACGGTTGCCACTTCGACGAGCAGCGAATTCTCCGCCCCGCCGTCCCGCTGCAGCGCCGCCATCAACGTCTCGGCGTGGGGCAGCGCCGAACTCATCGCCGCCGCCTTTACAAAACGATCGTCCTCCCGCCGCAGCAGTCGCGCCAAGGCCTCACCTACCGCCGGTTCGCGCCATTCGCCCAACGTATACGCCGCCTGCAGCCGCACGCCCGCATCCGTGTCGTCCGCCCGCGCGATGATCGCGGGCAACAGCTCCGGCGAGTCCTTCGTCCACGCCTCGCTCAACCGCACCGCCTGCCGGCGCACGCCC
>CALSBN010000239.1:0-7729 GCA_943373185.1 Opitutus sp. GAS368
GGCCGCAGCGCGACGATTGGAAGAAGTTGGCGCGGGGCTGAGAGAGCGGTAAGGGCCGGGCGCAAAAAAGGCGGAGCGGCTTGGGGCCGGCTCCGCCAGAGGTGGGGCACGCGTGGGCGTGGAATCAGAACCTGATCGACGTGGTGAGCGTGAATTTACGCGGTTGTTCGTAGAAGTAGTTTTGGCCCGTAGCGATGTTGTTGGTGATCGCGTTCGTCACGGCGTTGGTGAAGACCGGGCGTTCGTAATCGAGGAGATTGGAGACGTTGAGCTGAAGCGTGACCGGATAACGGCGCACTTTAAATTCGTAGGACGCCGTCGCCGTGAAGAGGGCGCGGGCTTCGCCGTAATAGAAATCGAAGGGCCGGCGGAGCTGGTTGCCGATCAGGCGGCGGCCGATGAAATTGGCGCCGGCGCCGAGTCGCAGGCCCTTGAGCGGGTTGGATTGGAAGCCGTAGTTTGCAAAAATATTGGCGGTGTATTTCTGCGTGCCGTTGAGGGGGCGGCCTTCGTTGGCGTTTTCGAGCCGGGCCCTGAGGGCGGCGTTATTGTTGGTCAGGCTCGTGCGCTCGGCCGGAGTCAAGTTGGGGTTGACGGCGGCGGCGTCCCACTCGGCGATGTTGGCAGCGATGTAAGCGCGGGTGCCGGGGATCGTGTTGGTTTGGCCGGTTTTTGGAAACGAGATGTTGCCGAAGACGCGCAGGCCTTTGATAGGGTTGGCGGTGAACTCGGCTTCATAACCGGTAGCCTCGTAGTCGAAGCGATCGCGGTAGCCGGCCGTAGGGATGGCTAGCTCGGCTTTGTTTAGAATGGTCCAGTTGGAGTTGAATTCGCCCGTGCTGAAATTAGTCACGCGGTCTTTTTCGCTGCTGTTGTAGTAGCCGACCGAGCCGGTGATGCGACCGCCGAGAAAGTTGGCGCGGAGGCCGACGCCATAGCCTTGGCCGTCGGTGGGGTCGAATTGTCGGCCGTCGAGACCGGGGTCACCGGAGATGGTGGGGGTAAACGACGAGGAGGCGTTGGCGTAGACGCCGAGCTGTTTGATGGGGAAGTAGACGCCGCCGATCGAGCTGCGCACGGTGCTGACGGGTTCGGTAATCGCGGAGTAGCCGATCCGGGTCGGTTTGCCGTTCGGGCCGACGGCCTGAATGTCGAGCTGGTATTGCTTGTAGTCGTAGTAGCCGGCGCCGGCGATCACGCTCAAGCGGTCGGCGAAGTAGGAGCCGACCGTGGCGAGCTGGATGTTGCGGAGTTCCTGTTTCTGGAAGCGGTCTTGGGTGGTGACCCAGTCGAAGTTATAACCATTTTGACCGCTGGTGGGCCGGACTAGATTTTGTCGTGGTCCATCCGAGACGTAGCGGCGCAGAACCGTGAGATTGTTGGCGTTGCGGAGATCGGGATTGGTGCCGTTGGAGCGGGAGTAGCGGGTGTTGACAGAGACGAAGTCTTCTTGGCGCCAGCCGGCGAGGAGGTTGACCCGTTGGCTGAAGGACTTGAACGGAAAGGTGTAGACGGCGGCGGTTCGGAGGTCGGTGTTGCGGTTGTCGCCGCTGGTTTGGTCGGCGTTGGTCTCGGTGTAGGCTTGGCCAAACCTGGGATTGATCGCGCCGTTGGGGAGGACCCGGTTGACGTCGATCAAGTAAGCGCCGGCGCCGCCGCTGGGCTCGTTGGTGCGGTCTTGGCGGGAGCGATGGGCGGCGACTTCAAAGGCGAATCGATCACTCACTTCCTTCTCGAAGTAGAGCCCGATGGCGATTTGGCGCTGGAGGCTCGGCGTGTTGGGAGTGATGAACTGGAACGTGCGATCAAGGCGCGGGAGGACGACGTTGAAGTTGCGCGCGGTCTGAGTGAGACCGAAGCCGCTGCCGGCGGTTTGGCCGAAGTTCTGGAAGTCGAGCGGACCGGTGGTGGTGAAAGGGTTGCCGTAGGTGACTCTGGAGTTGGTGAGCCGGGAGACGCCGTTGCCGGGGTTTCCGGTGAGCGGCCCGGTAACGGTGGTGATCCCGTCCCAGGAGGAAACGCTGTCGGTGAAGCGCGAGGTAGCGGCACCCCAATACTTCACCTCGTGAGCCTCGGCTTCGAGGCGGAGTTCGGACTTGGGCCATGGACGGTAGGCAACGGCCAGATGCGCACCGCGGCGGTTTTGCTGGAACAGATTGTAGCGTTTTTCATTTTCGAGGACGAGGTTGACCCGGGCCGCGATCGTTTCGGTGAGGCGGCGGTTGACGTCGATCGCGCCGCGGATGGTGCCTTCGCTGTTTAATCTGAAGCGAAGATCGGTGCGCGGACGGCCGAACTGGGCGCGCTTGGTGCTGGTGTTGAGGATGCCGCCGATGACGCCATCGGCAAAGATCAGCGAGTTGGGACCGCGGGCGCTTTCGACGCGCTCGACGATGTAGTCGTCGATCGGTCCCAAGGAGCGGAAGTAGTTGCGATAGGGGAAGCCTCCGGGCGAGACGCCGCGGAAGATGACGCCGTTGCCGAAATCCTGACCACCAGAGGGACGGTCCATGTTGGCCCCGGTGAGCCAACGGCTGGCGTCCATGTAATTGTCGGAAGCAATGTCATCGAGGAACTCGCGGGTGAGAATGGTCTGATCGGCAGGAGTCCTCAAGACGTTGGTCGCGATGCGACCGCCGGCGAGGGAGTCGGCGGCTTGATAGCCGGTGTCTTTTTCAGTGGAGACGGTGAACGACGTCAGGACGACCGGTTCGTCCTTTTTTGCCTTATCGTCGGGGGCGGTTTGGGCGGTGGCCTGAGACGTCAGCAGGAGCGCAAGCACGGCGGCGAGCCGGGTGGATTTGGCGGGTGGCTTCATGGTGTCGGTGGTTTTTTTCGAGGGTTCGGAGATTGGGGCCGGCGGGTCTTTGGGCGGGGTCGGGGCGGAGCGCGTGATTGAGAGCGCGCCGGTTTTGGAATCCTCGACGGCCGTGAGACCCGACTGGACGAGCAGTTGGTCAAGGGCTTCGCGAGGCGTGTAGGTGCCTCGGACCGGCCGGGTGCGAATACCCCGGGTGATTTCAGAGGGAAAGACGAGCGCGACGCCGGCTTGGGCGGAGAATTGGCGCAGGGCTCGCTCGGCGTCGGTCGCGGGCAAATCGAAGGGCTTGCGGTCGGCCGCGCGCAACCCTGCTCCAGGGCCCGCCAAGACGGTGGCGAGAGCAAGGAGTTGAAGCAGACGGCGGAGCGTCGAAGGTGGCACAGCGATCGCGGGCAAGGCGGTGGTTGGGGTAGGTGGGTGCTGGGACCAGCGTGGATGCACGCAGTCCTTCCTCCCGTGACGGACGAACCCGGCGGATCAAGTCAGCCAAAGTAGGTATTTTTTTGGCCGAAGCGCCGCAGGGGCGACCGGACTCAGCGGCGCGGACCCAGAACGATGCGGCCGGGCGCCGGTCGGGCGACCTCAAGGGCGAAGCCCGACTCTAGCAGTCGGGCGAGTTCCTCCGGATCATCGAGACGGAAGATGCCGCTGAGCGGAATCCGGGCGACCTCGGTATCGCTGATCGTGAACTGCACTTCGTTGTGGCGGTTTACGACGGCGATGACCTCGCCCAGCGGTGTCGCCGAAAACTCCACGCGCCGCTGCCGCCAGGCGAGCCGGGCGGGAGTTTCGTTGACCGGGATGGACTGAACGGTCGCGGTGTCGCCCCCGGAAGGAATTACAACGGCGATCGCCTGGCCCGCATCGACGAAGGCAAGAGGCGTAGCCGGTGCGGCGGGGGAAGCCTCGGCGGGATTGACCGAAACGCGGCCGGCGGTGACGAGCACGTCCGTCGAACCGGAACCCACTTGCACGGCGAATGCGGTGCCGACGGCGCGCACGGCGAGACCGCCGGCGGTCACGATAAACGGCCGGGCGGGGTCGTGCGTGACGTCGAAGTGGGCTTTGCCACCGGTGAATGACAGCCGCCGCGCGGTGGCGGAAAAATCGACAACGATCCGGGTGCCGGCCGAATACTCGGCGACCGAGCCGTCGGGCAAGTTGAGCCGATACGGCCCGAGAAAAGCGGTGCGGGCGGTGATGGTTTCGGCGTCGGGTGAGCGGAGACCGATCCAGGAACCGAGGCCAAGCACCAGCGTGGCGGCGAGGCCGGCACCGGCGATAAAGCGGCGCCGACGGGTGGCGCGGCGTGCGAGTTGGGCGCGCACGCGGTCGATGGCGCCGAGTTGACGCGGGCGATCGGCGACCGACCAGATGCGTTCGAAACGGAGGAGGGCCGCCGAGTGGCGCGGGTCGGCGGCGCGCCAGGCAGCGAGCTCGGCGAACTCGGCCTCGGTGAGGCCGGCGTCGCGGCGCCCGACCCACTCGGCCGCGAGGGAATCGATGTGCTCGTCGGAGGGATTCATCGGGCGGAGAGATCGCCGAGGCGGGAACGGAAAAAATCCTCGAGGCGCCGCAGGCCGCGCACGACGTGAACTTGGACGGTGAGTTCCGAGAGACCCAGTCGCGCGGCGATCTCCTTTTGCGACAGTCCGTCGATTTTGCGGAGCACGATCACCTCGCGCACGCGGGGCGGCAGGGCGTCGAAAGCGGCGACGAGCAGATCAAGTTCGTCTCGAACGGCGGCCGAGTCGAAGCCCGTGGGGGCGGGATCGGCGTGGGGCAAGGTCGCCAAATCGGGGACGGTCACAAAAGGAGCGACATGATCGCGGCGGAGCCAGTCGAGGGCGAGACGGCGGGCGATTTGAAATAAAAATGACTTCGGGTGCTGCACGGGCGCGGCCAGCCGAAACCGCCACGCGCGGAGGCAGGACTCCTGCACAATGTCGTCGACGTCGCGCACGTGCGGGAAAGCGCGGTGCAGATAAGCGCGCAGCGCCGGGGTGTGGGGTTGCACCTCGTCGTGGAACCAACGGTGCGGGGCCGCTTCGGCGGAGTGGGTGAGGGGTGGAGCCATCTCGGATGGAAAAACTTGGGCGGGGCGGAATCAGACGATGCGTTCGAGGTAGACCGGGTAAGTTTGGAAAGCGTTCCATTGGCAGACGATCATGTCGCCGTTGGTGAGGACGCAGACATCGTGGCCGTGGTCGATGATCGGTTGGGCGCGCGTGAGCGGTGTGAGTTTGCCGTCGACGTAAACGGGCTCGGTGCCGCCGGGAGCGCTGATAACTTTGCCAGCCGCGTCGAGGATGACGGTGAAACCGGAGGGGTTGCCGGGGAGTTTGCTGGCGACGGGATCTTTGGACCAGCAGACGCCGGCGTAGAGTTCCTGGCCGGAGATGACGGGGCGACAGACGTTGCAGCCGGGGACGGGGAGCGTTTCGAGGTATTGGCCGTCGAGGGAGAAGCGGCGGAAGCAAAGGTCGTTGCGCGAGGTGACGAGGAGGGTGGCTTTGTCGGCGCCGGCACGCAGATCGACGGCGATGCCGTGGGCGGAGTCGAGACGTTGCTCGGCGGGGACGCCGGTTTTGCCGCCGAAGCGGGCGATGAACTTGCCGTTGCGGTCGTAGCGCAGGACGAAGTTCGAGCCGTAGCCGTCGGCGATGTAGATATCGCCGTTGGGCGCGACGGCGGTCTCGGTGGGATTGAAGGGCATCTTCGGCTCATAGGCGCCGACGGTGGCGGGATGGCTGAGGGAGAAAATCTCGCGGCCGGTGAGGTCGATCTTGGTGACGCGGCCCGTTTGGCGATAGGCACCGGTGCCGGTTTTCCATAGGCCGCAATCGGTGACGAAGAGGAACTCGGCGCCGTTTTCGTCGGCGAGCGTGAGGCCGTGGCCGCCGGGCCAAACGCTGCCCCACGATTCGAGGATGGTGCCGTCGGGTTTGAAGACGAGCATCTGGTGATCGGGATGATCGCCGACCATGAAGAGCCGGCCGTCGCGGACCTGGACCATTTCGTGACAGTTGAGGATCGGGTGATAACGGCCTTGGCCGGGTGGAACCCAGTTTTTGTTGGCGCGGTAGCGGAAGCGGCCGTGACCGACATCGAACGGGGAAGGTGGACCACCGGCGGCGGCGCGGAGCGGTTGAATCCAAGTGGCGGCGGCGGCGGTGGAGAGACCGGCGAGGAAGTGGCGGCGGGTGGTGATCATGGGGTTGGGATATTCGATTTTGAATTTTCGATTGCGGAGGTCGGAAAGAATCAGCGGGTCGAGAAGCGATACTCGGTGGTGGAGCGAAATTTCTCGCCGGGGCGGAGGATCGTCGTGGGGAAGTGGGGTTGGTTGACGGAGTCAGGGAAGTGCTGGGTCTCAAGGCAGAAGAAGCCGACGCGGCCGATCACGGGCGTGAGGCTGAGCACACTGGTGTAAAGTTGCAGGCCGGGTTCGGTTGTCCACGTCTCCATTTGGCGGCCGCTCGCGGCGTCGTAGACCCGCGCGGCAAAACGGAGCGAGGCGTCGCCGGCGGGCCGGTCGATCACGAAATTGTGATCGTAGATCGGGCGGGGGCCGAGCTGGGCGGCGCGGGCCGCGAGGCGGGTGGGCGTGGTGAAATCGAGGGGCGTGCCGCGCACGGGGGCGATCTCGCCGGTGGGAAAGCGGCGGTCGTCGGCGACGGTATAGTGGGCGGCGGCGAGAGTGAGTTCGTAGTCGGTGACGTCGCCGCCGCTGCCGAGATTGAAGAAGGCGTGGTTGGTGAGGTTGACCGGCGTGGGCGCATCGGTCGTGGCCTCGTAGTCGAGGCGGAGGGTGTTGTCCTCGGTGAGCGTGTAAGTGACCGAAACGTTGAGGGTGCCGGGGTAGCCTTCGTCGCCGGCAGGGCTCACGAGCGAGAGACGCACGCGCGCGGGGCCGGTGGGGGCGGGCGGCTCGGCGAGCCAGATTTTTTTGTCGAAGCCGCGGCGGCCGCCGTGGATGTGGTGGGCGCCGGTGTTGGGGGTGACCTGGACGGTGCGTCCGTCGAGGGTGAAGCGGGCGTTGGCGATCCGGTTGGCGAAACGGCCGATGACGGCGGCAGGGCTTTTGAAACCTTTCTCAAAGCCTTCGGCGCTCGGAGTGATTTTTTCGACGACGCCGGACATCACGCCGGAGCGATCGGGGACGCGGAGATCGGCGATGATAGCGCCGAGGGTGATGATCTGGGCGGTGGCGCCGGCGCGGTTGGTGAGGGTGTAGCTCTCGACTTCGATGCCGTCGGCCGTGCGGCCGAAGATACCGCGGCGGACCGCGGGCCGGGCGGCGGCGAGCGCGGGGTCGGTGGCGACGGGCACGAGCCGCGCGAAGCGGCCGGGCGTGCCGTCGAAGAGCACGTAGGGCAGGCCGTCGGGCCGGATGGTGACGGTGCGGATGCGGCCGAAGCCTTTGAAAAGGACCTCTTGGCGGACGACGCGGTCGCCATCGGTCTCGACGCGGCGGAGCTGTTGGCCGGCAAGACCGGCGACGAGCAATTGGTTTTTCCACGCGGGAAACTTGTCGCCGGTGTAGAAGGCGATGCCGGAAGGCGCGATGCTGGGCGTCCATTGCGCGGCGGGCGCGGTGAGGCCGGGGCGGGCGTCGGTGTAGACGCGGGTGGGATCGACGCCGGCGGAGATGAAGGGCCAGCCGTAGTTGCGGCCGGGCTCGATGAAGTTGAGTTCGTCGCCGCCGACGGGGCCGTGCTCGGTGGTCCAGAGTTTCCCGGTGGCGGGATGGTAACTCAGGCCCTGCACGTGGCGGTGGCCGTAACTCCAGATCGAGCCGAGGGCGTCGGGGCGGTTGACGAAAGGGTTGTCGGGCGGGATGCGGCCATCGGCGGTGACGCGGAGGATTTTGCCGAAAGGGCTGGAGAGGTCCTGGGACTGGGCGGC